>JALRBL010000021.1 GCA_023257795.1 Gammaproteobacteria bacterium | reverse complement strand
CCATCCTGTCAAATTTATAAAAATAGAATTTATTATGATTTTTAAGTTTGCTATCTTTGTTGTATTAACTTCGCTTCAAATTAAGGCCGAAGTTATGCCTTTTAAAGGTGAGTTTTCTTTTAAAGGCCCTGTGCTGACGCTCAGTACAGTGCGTGAGCTAACTATCAACGATGGTGTTGGGACATTTGATTTTTATGGGAACAATGCTTTGGGTAATCTACGAATTTCATCTACTTTTGAAAATGAAAAGAATGTTTTAAAGTCAATGGAATATGAATTCAAAGCAAAAGCGGCCTTAATCATCAACCGAAAACAAAAATTACTCTTTGGAGATAATATTAGCTCCTCCGGGGATCACACATGGGTCATTGAAAGCTCAACATTAGATCATATCGTCTTGGATCCCTTGACTGCACAAATTCAATTATCGCTAGAGATTAGTCGCGGTGAAAACGTAATTACTCTATTTTTACCCAATTTAAAAAATGGAGCTATTGAAGAAAATAAATTTGAGCAGATAGGTACAGAGCTCCTGGAAATTGATGGCGTTTCTTATGAGTGTGCCCTATTTCAACGCATCAGAGAAAACGATAATAGAATCACTAAGTATTGGTTTGCAAAATCGTTGAACTATATGCTCATTAAAACCATTGATGTGGACGACAATGGCACGGTTGAGCTCGCTATGACCAAGCTGCTAAGTTTTGGGTAAAGTCACTCCTGTTTGACCTTGGTATTTTCCACCCCTGTCTTTGTAGCTCACATCGCACACTTCATCCGATTCAAGAAAAATCATCTGCGCAACTCCTTCGTTTGCATAAATTTTTGCTGGAAGATTGGTGGTGTTTGAAAATTCAAGCGTTACGTGACCCTCCCACTCAGGCTCTAAGGGTGTGACATTAACAATGATCCCGCAGCGTGCATAGGTGGATTTTCCTAAGCAAATAGTTAAAACATTCCTTGGAATTTTAAAATATTCTATGGTTCTAGCGAGAGCAAAAGAATTCGGGGGAATAATACAAACATCCGATTTAATATCTACAAAACTCTTATCATCAAACGATTTTGGATCGACCGTTGCCGAGTGGATATTGGTAAATACTTTAAATTCATTGGAACACCGAACGTCATACCCATAACTTGAAACCCCATAGGATATGATCTTATCTCCGCCCTCGTTTGCTCTTACTTGATCTCTAGAAAAAGGAGCAATCATCTGACTCTCAATAGCCATGCGTCTAATCCATTTATCCGATTTTATTGTCATACCATTTCCACCCTACTCAGTATTGCTCTTGCAATTGTGTTGTTATCTACAAATTCTAGCTCTCCCCCTATGGGAACTCCATATGAGATTCTTGAAACCTTAACTCCATCGATGTGCTCTTTTATATAATGTGCCGTTGCATCGCCTTCTATGGTTGAACTGGTTGCTAAAATTATTTCTTCAACAGAGGCATCCTTAATAATTTGCAATAATCTGGGTATTCCTAAATCTTCGGCAGATATACCCTCCATAGGCGAAAGCTTACCAAGCAGCACAAAATACTTACCCTTGAATCCTCCGGTAGATTCAATTGCTAGCACATCAGCCGGATGCTCAACTATGCAAAGCAAAGCAGACTCCCTTGCAGCGCTACTACAAATATTACAGACATCCTCTGAAGTTAAATTTCTACAAACAGAACATCTTTTTATGTTTTCTAAACCATTTTTGAGAGTCGTGGCAAGATGCATGGCACCATCTTTATTTTTATCAAGCAAATAAAGCGCCATTCTTTGAGCAGTTTTTTTTCCTACCCCAGGCAGAATAGTTAAGGCATCAATAAGTTGATTAAGAATATCTTGTCTCATTTGCTTAAATTAGTCCGACTTGATAGAAATTTTAGCATCAAAATTCTCCATCAAATATTGCACTGAGCTATTTTCTGTTAATGCTTCTTCAAAATTGCTAGCCTTAGACTCAGCCATGCTCTCTAACAAATCTCTTGGGCAAATTTCTGGATCGGATAACTCAAAGTGAATCGATAAGCTTACATTATTGATGGCAAGGATTAGCTGCTTAAGCTCATCAATCATAGCTTTAGTGGGCTCAACAGACTTGGCGGGCTGTAATAGTGTTAAAGCATTATTTAAATAAGCTTTAAACCCGAAGTCTAAAAAAACTTCTCGGGTAAAGCCACTAACTAAATTACTTTGAAATAACTCATGCCAGTCCTCTTGAGTGAATGAGCTATTCGTTGGTTTATCTGGAGAAGATGTACCTGGAGGTTGGGAAGTAAGTTTTGATTCCTCATCCGAGAAAGAATCTGATGAGCGTGTATCAGCTTTTATTGAATTTTTTTTTTCTTCGAGGCTGGTATCTTGTTTTAATGGATGGAATGCCAAGCTTCTTATAACGGCAGTCTCTAGAGCCATCTTTGGATCTGGGTAGATACTGTATTTTTCTAATGATTGGAGAAATATTTCTTGCATTAATACTAAAAATTCCGCATCTGCCATGGAAGCAAGCTCTTTATGGATTTCAGTAGATGATCCAAATGAAGCTTTTGCCATGTTAATAGCATGAAAATGTTCTATAAAGCTCTCTATCACGAGCGAATACTCAACGTTAAACTCGTGAAGTGCTTGCAGACTAATATAAGCAGCGTCACCATCACCTTTGATGATATTTTGAATAACAGCAAGCAAATAGCTATCGTCAATACTACCTAAAAAATTAGCCACTTCAGAATTTTCTAGGACTCCATTTCCATGAGCAATTGCTTGGTCTGTAAGGGTTAAGGCATCCCTAATCGATCCCTGTGCGGCCTTCGCAATTAACTCAATAGATACTTGGTCTGCATTGAGTGACTCACTAGCAAGGAGCTTTGATAAGTGATTAGCTATCACTAGCGGAGGGACAACCTTTAAACTAAGTTGCAGGAATCTGGATAGCACTGTGCTGGGAACTTTTTCAATTTCCGTTGTAGCCATTAAAAAAATCAGATGTTCGGGAGGTTCCTCAAGAGTTTTTAACAAGGCATTAAAGCTGCTCTTTGAAAGCATATGAACCTCGTCAATCAAATAAATTCGATACTTTGATGATGAAGGTTTGTAGATTGACGATTCCAAAAGCTCGCGCATATCATCGACACCGGTTCGTGATGCAGCATCTATCTCAATGAATTCTAGATTCCTGCCAACGGTAATCTCTTTGCATGAGACGCACTCATTACAGGGCTCAAAGGCTTTAGTAAGCGCATGGCAATTGAGGGCTTTAGCAAATATTCTAGCTATTGTGGTTTTACCAATCCCCCTTGTTCCGCTAAATATGTAACCGTGATGCAGTTTCCCCAGAGAAATACTGTTTTGTAAAACAGTGACTATATGTTCTTGACCGACGACGTTTGAAAATATTTGGGGACGATATTTTCTTGCAAGAACCTCAGATGACATAGGCCTATAATATCATGTCTCTTGCATGCAAAATTCAATTTGCTCATACGAAAAGCCTCTGTTTTGTAAAAAAATTTTAGCTTTCAAGATAAACTGTGTGTCTTTTTGGAAATTTGAAAATTTTTTCTTAAACGCTGCCCGAGCCAGCAAATGCCAATCTTCAATATTGTTCAGCTCAGAGGCGATGATGGATTCTTTAACTCTTCTTTGCTTAAGTTCCGCTTCAATTCTTAATGGACCAAATCCTTTTCTTGATCTGGCTTTTATATAAGCTTCTGCAAAACGATGGTCGTCCAAGAGTTTCAAATCTTGCAGCTTTGGGATTACTTCATCCAAAGTCTCAATAGAGCCATATCGCTTTCTAAGTTTTTGAATGAGTTCAAAAGTCGAGTGCTCTCGCCTGGAAAGAAGATCTAGAGATTTGTTATAGACCGTAGCAAAGTCTACGTCATCGGCTTGCTTCATTCAATTGGCAATACTCTTGTCTTCCCAGCTGATGTAATGACTTTGACTCTGGTACCTTTTGTAAAAACATCATCGCTGGCTTCTTGAATGATTGAGACAGTTTTACCATCGTCCAGGGCTACCAATAATTCAATTGCATTCTTTCTTGTGGCAGCATCTCCAATTGCTGATCCAACAGCTGATCCAACCAAACCTCCAAGGACCGCACCAATGCCTGATTCTATATCACTATCGCTAATAGAAGATCCAGATGCGGCACCTATTGCAGCGCCTGCGAGTGCTCCTGTCTTCCTATCACCTGCAATAATGATGTTATCCACTGACTCAATGGTCCCAAGTCTAACCGTTTGCATGCGTTGTGCTTGATTTCTATCAACAACATCTGGTCTGAGTGAGTTATACGAACATGAGGATAAGATAAATGCTGTTAGTAAATATGTTGTTAATTTTTTAGTATTCATATTAATTATTTTTTTGAAAAGTTAGTCTCTAAGTCATCCTTGATGGCGAAGTACTTTCTTCCTTTTTCAGGTCCAGTTAGTAGTTCAACTTCAAGAATAGCTTCATTAAATTTTTTCCCAACGATCTTGACTTGGTCGTTTTTTACCACTCTGTAAAGATTTCTACTATCTACGGTTGCATGCGACCAATCTTGATACCTTTGAGCCTGCATATTTCTGTAAGCATCTCCAGGGGTCAGAAAGAGTACTTGGCCCTTCGAGGAAAGGTTTCTATTAACTGAAAAGTTTTGTTCAATCACATATGTGTTTCCAATTCCAATGAAATCTTCAACATTGAGAGGGTGCTTATCTGCAACAGCATCTGTGGCTCCAAATGAAAACAATGCTATGAGCTGAAAGATAAAAAGCTTTCTAGACAAGGTACGCATAAACCCCATAGATTGCCATGGCAAGCATAATAATCCAAGTCCCTAGAGTTCCAACCAATCGGTAAGGAGTGCTTTCTGAAGATATCCCAAGTCCATAAGCATGCAAAACCCTGCAAATAAAGAAAGTTGCTCCAAGCAAATGCAGTTTTAAAGCATCCACTCCTGACATTTCTAGCAAGCCAAGCAAAATAAGAGCCAATGGTGCATATTCCATAAGATTTGCATGACTTCGAATGGCTTGCAGCAGGGTGGTAGAATTTCCCTCGCCAAGCAAGGTGTTTGATTTAGTACGAGCAATTCCAACCTTGTAGGCAAGAAAGATTGCTAGCAGCGTTATAAGGGATGTATAAAAAAGGGTGATTTCCATATTATTGTTTTTCCTCAGCTGTAAGTTTAACTTGTTTGATTAAAGAAATGCCGGAATTAATTTTATTTGCATAACTCGCTTTAAATGCTTCCAACTGAAATCCAGACATTCTTGATTCTAGTATACTCAAATTTTGTTGTTTCCAATCGAGGTTAGTATCAGGGTCTTTCCAAAATATTTTCTCTTCTTCTGTCCTGGCGCACCCGTAACAATATCCAGAAAGAGGATCTGTCACGCATACAGAAACACATGGTGAAATAATTTTCATTGGATAATTCTAGCAAACTAATCCTCTTGAAAAAAACTCTTTTAATCCCAACATTATTGATGTGGATGCCATAACGGGTCCACAAATTTGTAAACCATAAGCATGCCGTAAGGGTGCAACAAAAGTCGCTAAGGAGGACATTATGGTACTTAACTTTACTGACCCAGTATTTACATCAAGGGTATTTGGCTTTGACAATCTTTTTGATAGGTTGCAAAGAATTTCTGAGGGAACCGATAGGTCTTCATCCTATCCTCCCTATAACATACGAAGGCATAGCAATAGAATTTCTATAGAAGTTGCTGTTGCAGGTTTATCGAAAAATGATCTTGCAATAGAGCTTGCAAATGGAGTGCTAACGATTGAGCATGTTAATCAACAAACTCAAGATGCAACTAATGAAGTCATTTATCAGGGCATCGCTCAAAGATCCTTTAAACTTCAATTCACGTTAGCAGAGCATGTTGAAGTACTTGGCGCAGAGCTTGTTAACGGTATGCTGACTATCGAACTTGAGAAGATAGTCCCTGAGGAGAAAAAACCAAGAAGTATTGAAATTAAATCTCCAAAAAAATTACTTGGAAATTAAGCTAAGTCTAATTAAGGGGGCAATTGCCCCCCTCTTTCTATACAATAATTTTCTAATGAAAAAACTAATCGCTACCTTACTTCTATTTAGCTGTACTGGCCTTTTTGCCCAAGTCGTTGAAACTGGTCATGCTAGGGCTAGCCTTATAGCAGACACATCCTTTTCTGAAGAGTATTTCTACGTTGGGATTAAATTAGAAATGGATAACGGCTGGCATACCTACTGGAAAAACCCCGGGGACTCTGGTGGACCATTTACGGTGCAATGGATCCATGAGATGGATATTATTTTAGAAAATGTAAGCTGGCCAACCCCAGAAATTATTCCCTACGATCCTTTAATAACATATGGGTACAAAAATGAAGTGATCTTTCCCTTTAAGGTATTTAAAAATCTTAACGCCGATCTCAATATCCTGGAAGCAAAATTAGAATTTCTTATTTGTAGTGATATTTGTATTCCTGAATCTGCTAGCCTTGTTATAGATTTAGCAAATTTAGCTCCATCTGAAGAATTAACTAAAACGGTTAACAGTCTTCCTAATAAAGTATTACCTATCGAACTTCAAGTTCTTAAAAAAAGTCTTGTGGTTAATTTTGCCTATGATAAACCAATCAATGAGGCGTATATTTTTATCGAAACCGAAGATGTAGTGAAGTATTTACCTTCCCATTCAATCTCTAAATTAGATCAAGAAAATTATGCAATTGAATTGCCCATTGAAAATAATACCTTTCAAGCGATTAGAGGCATCCTTGTAATAGATGGCAATAGTTATCTAATAGAAGGCTTAAATAATTCTGAACAATCAGATTCTTTAAGTCTATGGCAGGCAATACTTTTTGCATTCTTAGGTGGATTAATCCTAAATTTAATGCCATGCGTGTTCCCGGTTATCTCTCTTAAAGTTATGAGCTTTTTAAAGTTAGCAGACTCAAACCCAAAGCTGGTTCGGATACATGCCCTAAGCTTTAGTGGAGGAGTGTTGGTAACATTTCTAGTTGTGGCAACAATTCTGCTAGTTCTTAAAGCTACAGGGGAGTTAGTAGGCTGGGGATTTCAGTTACAATCTCCTGAAATCGTTGGCTCACTAGCGATCTTAATGGTCATGATAGGTTTTATATTGTTGACAGATATAAATATCAATTTTGGCAATCTATTTCAAACTCAATCAGCATTTCAAACCACCGGCCTTACAAATTCTTTTTGGACAGGTGCCCTGGCAGTGGTAGTTGCCTCGCCCTGCACTGCACCTTTTATGGGTGCGGCTCTTGGATTTGCTATTCTTCAGCCTGGTTTTACGAGCATACTGGTTTTTGTAGTGCTTGCTGTAGGATTTGCACTCCCTTACTTAGCTCTAAGTTGGAAGCCCCATTTAATTAGCGTCCTCCCAAAGCCTGGTGCATGGATGGAAGTATTGAAAAAATTCTTTGCATTTCCAATGTTTGCAACCTCGATTTGGCTTCTTTGGGTATTTGAACAGCAAACTGCAGATAGCGATCTCATTATCCTTTTGGCGCTATGTCTGCTAGCAAGTTTTGGTGTTTGGGTATTTAGCCAAACATCAAGGATTGCATCGTATGTTGGAGCCATCTTTGTTTTGTCTGCATTCTTTTTAATTGGCAACATTCAAAAATCATCCGTCTCGAATGATATGGCAACGAATCAATGGAGCATTCAAATTGAAACTAATCTACAAGAACAGAATCAAGCTTATTTGATTAACTTTACGGCAGCTTGGTGCATAACATGCCAAACCAATGAGAAACTCGTTTTAGGCACCGAGGAAGTGCAAAGTTTCTTGAAGCAAAAAAATATTCAATACATTAAAGCAGATTGGACTAATCGCAATTCAGAAATAGCCTCAGCACTCGAGAAATATGAAAGATCAGGTGTTCCCTTGTATGTTTTTTGGAAACCTGGGATGAATCAATCCAAAATACTCCCAGCAATTCTAAGAAAAAAAGATATCTTAAGTCTTTAGTCTAATTTATTGAATATATTTTCCCCACTCAGCATCAGGAAAATACTGACTATGTAATTTGTGATACTTGATCAATTTTCCAATACTTGGCTTGGTGGGTATCTTATTTGGTTTAATGTCCTTGCTACCCTTGGCAATATTGCATCTCTTGCAGGATGTAACGACATTATCCCATTCAGTTTTTCCGCCCTTTGATTTGGGAATGACGTGATCTATGGTAAGTTCTTTGCGTTCAAATACCTCATGACAATATTGGCATGTTAAGTCGTCTCTGATAAAGACGTTGGCTCGTGAAAATTTAACTTGCTCGGCATGATGATGAAAATAAGGCAACATTAGTATGCTGGGTAACCTCATCTCAAAAGATGGTGAACGCACAACTTTATTGTGATGTTCTTTAATCAGAAATACCTCTCGGGTTAGAAAAAGTTTTACCGCAGTCTTCCAGCTTATGATTGAAAGAGGAAATAGACTTACAGGCTTTCCATTGCCATTGAGAAGTAAACAATCTGCTTGTTCCATAAATTAGTAGTCTTGGTATTAAATTACTATAGAATGAGAGTAAGAGACAATAAGTTTTTCATTAATTATGGTTGAATTTAAACCTTTTGTAATTTTTGGCACCGAGCACCTCATCACTCTTGCTATCATACTTCTCTCTTTCATTGGTTTGCCCCTAATCTTTAAACAAAGAGATGAAAAGCTTAAATGGGGAGTTGGAGTTGGGATCGCTTGCCTGATTGTAGTCCATGAGCTTACCAACAATCTCTACTATAACTTCACACTCGGTCTCAAATGGCAAGAAATGTTCCCCTTGCATATGTGCGACTTATCGGCTTTTGCAATTGCGATCTATTTTTTTAACAAGAACAGGTTGTTATTTAATTGTGCCTTCTTTTGGGGAATTGGAGGAGCTACCATGGCGCTGCTTACTCCAGATGTGGAGCTTGGACCTCCCAGCTCAGAATATTGGCAGTTCTTCTATGGTCATGGCTTGGTTTTACTGGGTGTGTTTTATGCTGCAATTGCTCTTGGTGAAAGACCGTACCTTAAGGATGTTCATAAAGTCATAGGTGTAACCCTTATTATCTTGGTAGGAATTTACATTGCAAACTTTGTTTTGGGTGAAGATGCTAATTTTTGGTATCTGAAGAAAAGACCTGACGGTGCATCTCTGCTAGACCTTTTCCCTGATCCACCCTTTCATATAGTAGTCACTATACCCTTGGCAGTTGCTATCTTTTATTTAATCTATTTGCCACTTGGAATCAAAGACTATTTTTCTAACAAACAATAAAACTTGAAGGAACTGATACCCGAGATTGAAGCTGCAGCCTCTGTGGTAAATCGATTTGTTGATCCAACTCCTATACTAGAATCAAACAATCTTAATAAAAAGATTGGGGGTAGAATTTTTCTAAAAGCTGAAAATTATCAGCCCACAGGCTCTTTTAAACTAAGAGGAGCTCTTTATGCGATCAGCAAATTAAGCAAAGAGCAACTTGCAAAAGGCGTGGTGGCTTATTCTTCAGGAAATCATGCAATAGGCGTGGCTTTTGCAGCATCATGCTTTGAGACCAAAGCAACCTTAATTATTCCAAAAGATATTCCTCAAAAGAAGCTTGAACGTATCCAGTCTTTTAATACTGAAATTATTTTCTATGATAGGAATGTTGATGTCCGAGAAGAGATTGGAGAGAATCTTTGCAAAGAAAAAGGGTTGAGTTTAATAAAGCCTTACGATGATTTGCATACCATTTGCGGGCAAGGATCTTGTGGTTTTGAGATCACCAAACAACTAGATGTGTCCATTGATAGCGCGGTAATTTGTGCTGGCGGTGGCGGCCTTGCAGCTGGAATTGGTTCCTATCTAAGGCATACCACACCAAATATTCGTCTTTTTACAGCTGAGCCTGAAGGGTGGGATGATCATAAGGAATCTTTTGCTTTAAAAAAAAGAGTTGTCTGTCAAAACACTGGTGTTGGGATTTGTGATGGAGTGTTAACCCCAATTCCAGGAGAGCTAACCTTTAAAATTAATATACAAAATAACTTATCAGGGCTTGCTGTGTCGGAAGAACGGGTTTTGCAGACCATGCATATAGCTTATCAAGAATTTAATATTAAGCTTGAGCCAAGTGGAGCAGTTGCCCTTGCCTGTGTACTAGACAATCCTGGCTTATTTAATAATCAACACGTTTTGGTAACACTTTCTGGTGGAAATGTTGATGAAGAAAAATTCTTAAACTGCTTTGATTAAAAGTCCTTAGCTGTCGCTTTTTCCATGCTGTGATTTACTTTCTTGGCCTATGAATAACTCAACGCCTTTACCGCCAGTCATAACATCCACAATAACTCCAATAACCATGTTTAGCAGCACTACCGCATTTATAATGATATATGTTACAAAGTAAATCCAAGCCCATGGATGCACCTCAATGACGTCACGCATAATGGCACCCCAATCATCGTAAGTAGCAACTTGTGTTAAAGTGAGAAGCGCTACTCCAATATTCTCCCATCTATCTGGATCAGTATCACCAAAAAACATTGTGCCAATCACTCCCCAAATGTAGACAAAAATGAACATTAATAGCGCTATAAATCCGACTCTAGGGATAGTTTTGATAAGGGACTCAATAATAAATCTAAAAGAAGGTATTACGGTGATAATTCTGAGCACCCTAATAATTCTTAACAATCTTGCCACAAAAACACTTGACTGACCGCCTAAGGGAACCAAGCTTAGAATCACAATTATAAAATCAAAAACATTCCAGCCATCTTTAAAAAAATCAGTAATTTTCTTTTCAGAAACTAACCTAATTGCAATCTCAATTACAAAGAAAATTGTTATTGAATAGTCTGCGATTTCGAGGATGAAAACATACTCGCTGGGGATATTATAAGAACTAACTCCAGCATATACTGCAGAGGCAATAATTACAAAAATAACCAGTGCATTAAAAAAGTTACTGTTTCGAACATTAAGAAAATAATTAATCAGATTTTGCATAAAACTATGTTAATTTTGAGCTAATTAATTTACAAGAAACATTGCTTGAATAAATACCTGTAGTTCCTAGCTATAAATTAGCACTGAGTTAGATGATTGTATTTATTAAAAAATTATAGAAGTGAGATTAAATCTAAAATAACAATCAAACGCTTAACTTAGACGGAACAAATCTATAATAATGCTCCATAAAGTTTTATCATAGACTCGATTAGATGATAAATAAACAAAATAAAATTAGTTGGTTACTGTTTCTTTCATTTTTTGCTATTAACTTATCTTCGCAAGCAATTGTAAACATAGAAAATTTGCGAAATGAAAATATGATTGGAGTTTTTCAGACTCTATCGGCAAGCTTAGATGCTTCAAGAGGAAATCAAGACAGAGACAACTATGCTTTTTCTTATCGAGTAGACAAAAATACAAAATCAATTGAATCATTTATTATTTTAAATAAATCCGAAAGGCAAAGAAATAATGAAACGAGTGATGAATCAACTTTTTTCCATGGCAGATTGGTTCTAAGATCTGAAACTAAAACAGATTTTGAGTTTCTAGGTCAAATCAGTGAGAATCCTTTTAAAAAATATAAACGAAGAAAAGTTTTTGGAGCGGGATTTCGAATCGCAATTGATGAAGATATGAGACTTGGAATTCAGTTTCTTAGAGAAGATGAAGAAGACCTACTTAGCAGAAATATAACCACCAATAGATATGGATTTTATGCACACGATGATTTTAGTTTAATGGAAAATGTAAGTTTGAATGCTACGCTTTACTTTCAACCTGCTATAGATGATTTCAATAATGATTACAAAGCAAGCGCCCTTTTAGGTGTCGATTTTACAGTTAATCAAGCATTAAATTTCTCAATAGAGTATTCGTACGCTCGTGACTCAATGCCTCCCATTAATTCTGATAAAATAGATGAGGCGATTAGTACAAAGTTTATTTATAGGTTTTAAGAAATGGATAATTTTCTATCAGTGGTAAAAGAGGTTTGGCAAGAAGGCTTTCTGGGGATCGGTATAACTGAAATCTCAATATCTTTAATGATCATCATTATGGGCATAATTACTAGAGGTGTTTTAACCTCTAGAATCATTGCCTTATTTCAAAAGATCTCTACTAAAACAGAGTCTGCTCTGGATGATGTGGTTCTCGATGCGCTAAAGAAACCTTTAGGGTATGTGCCCATTACCCTTGCTCTTTATGTTGTAACTGTTTATTTGCCTCTATCAGGAACAGCAGACATTTTTGCGCAAAATATTGTTAAAGCAATGATTGCCTTTACTATTTTTAGCACCATGTCTAATGCAGTAAAACCATTATTTACTATGTTTCAAGCATCCACTCTGTTAACCGCATCTATGACAATGTGGCTTGAAAGAGCTGCAAGAGTAATTATTTGGATAGTTGGAATCGGTATTATTTTGGATATATTTGGTGTTCAAATTGGACCTTTGGTTGCGGGTCTTGGCCTATTTTCTGTAGCAGTAGCTCTTGGCGCTCAAGATTTGTTCAAAAATCTGATAGCAGGTATTTTAATTATTGGTGAAAACCGCTTCCAACCTGGAGATAGAATTGAAGTTGAAGGTCAATTGCATGGTGTTGTGGAAAGTATCGGCTTTAGATCTACGCTTATCAGAACCTTTAATACTGCGCCAATGCTGGTCCCCAACAAAGATTTATCTGATGTAAGGGTCATTAATCATGGAGAGATGAAATACAGGAGAATTAGCTGGACTCTTAATTTAGTTTATTCCACTACTCAAAAACAATTAGCTAATATTTGCGATCAAATTGAAAAATTTATTGCTGAGTCTGATCTTTTTGCCATTAATCCTGACCAAGCTGCTTTAGCAAAAACCGATGAGCTAGGCTCTAGCTCTATTGATATCAGGGTAATTTGTTACACAGAGCCCATGGCATTCACCGAGTTTGCTAAAGTAAAGCAAGCCCTCATATTTGAGATCATAAATATAGTTAGAGGAAATGGTTCAGAGTTTGCTTACCCTTCCACATCTATATATCTTGAGAAAAATGATCCTTTAAATCCAGAAGATTATCTCAGCAAAGCTAAACAAGAAAATGTCGATAAAACTTCTGATCCTGATTCTGGAATTGATGAATAGATAAGCTTAATCTTCTTAACGTTATTTGATAGCTTAATATAAAATCTTCTCAAAAGAAGATATATCTTCTGAGAAACCTCCTTTTTTTGATACTATAAAGGTGTGATTATCCTCTCTGAACAAACCCTGTTATTACTAATTCTAGGCGGTCTCATTGTCGCATTAATTCGAGGAAAATGGCGGTACGATGCGATTGCACTCGTAGCGCTTGCACTGCTTGTTTTACTTGGTATTGTGCCGGTTGAATCTGCTTTTGTAGGATTTAGTCATCCTGCGGTAATCATAGTTGCATTAGTTTTACTTATCTCAAGAGGTCTGCAAGAGTCAGGGTTTGTAAGCTTAATTGGTAACTCCATGCTAAAAATGAAGCTAAACGAAAACCAGTTCTTATTAGCACTTCTCTTCATAGGTATGTTGCTATCCTCCTTCATGAATAACATCGGGGCAATGGCAGTTCTTCTTCCGATAACCCTGGCTACCTGTCAAACCATGAGCTGGAATCCTTCAAAATTTTTGATGCCTCTTGCCTTTGCTTGCATTCTCGGAGGAATGAACACCATGATAGGAACTCCTCCCAATATCATCATTTCTCAGTACAGAGAAAATATTGTTGGCAGTTCATTTAATTTCTTTGATTATTCTTACGTGGGATTATCCGTATCCATAGCAGGAATACTTTTCATTGGCATGCTCGGTTACCGTTTTCTGAAATACAATCAAACCACAACTGAAACTACCAAACTCATAGATCTGAAGAACTATCTTTTTGAAGTGGTCGTGAAAGAAGACAGCCCAGCCATTGGAAAGAGACTATCCGAAATTACAAATATTGCTGATTCTGAGACAGTGGTACTGGGGGTTGTTAATGAAAATGGTGCAATTACTAAGGTGGGAATGTCTACGAAAATTCGTGCAGGACAGATTCTAGTCATCAAAACTGATCCAAATGAGATAGCTAGCATAAAAAGCAAATTAGGACTTGAGATAGCCGACAACCTTAATCCTATTAAAGAAGAGGATATTGAGGAGATTGAAGCAATGATCATACCTTCTTCAAGGCTGATCGGAAGAAATCATAATTTTTTTAAAAATATTGCATCCACAAACTTAGCGCTTTTGGGTCTATGGAGACAGGGAGCAAAATTTAGAACCAGGCTCGCAAGAGAGAACTTTAAGGTAGGCGATGTGCTGTTGCTAGGTTTAAGAGATATTGATGAAGAAGAAACAAAATCTCTTATCAAGCATTTGGGTCTGATGCCGATCATGGCTCGAAATCTGCAAGTCATTCCAAGCAGAAGCAGACTGCTTAAAAGCATGGTCTTATTCTTCTTAAGCATTGGCTTGGCGGCATTCAATGTGATTAATATTGTCGTTGCTTTTTTGATCTGTGTTTTGGGGTTTGTAAGATTTAAAATTTTGAATGGTAGTCTTTACAGAAATATTGAATGGCCCATCATTATTTTGTTGGGCGCAATGGTTCCTATCGGTCAAGCTTTGCAGGAAACTGGTGTCACTCAATTAATCGCGGTTGAGCTTGCAACCTATACAGGCTCCTTAAGTTTGCCTTGGATATTGTTAATAGTTTTAGTATTTACGATGCTGGTATCTGACATACTTAATAATGCAGCCACTGCAATTATCATGGCACCAATTGCAGTTGAATTAGCGATACAGTTACAAGCACCGCTGGATGCATTTCTAATGGCAGTGGCAATTGGCGCAAGTTGCGCCTTCTTATCTCCTATTGGACACCAATGTAATACGCTAGTAATGGCACCAGGTAAATATAAGTTCAGTGATTATTGGAGGATTGGACTGCCGCTGGAATTGATCATCGCAATTATTTCAATTCCAATGATTATGTATATTTGGGGTTAAGAAGAATGCTTTCCTATGCTCCAGTTTTTAATGTTCTTTGAGGCAAAAGAGATTGCATCATCTTCAAGGGTTGTGCCCATAACATCATTCCACCGATTGAGATAACCAAATAAAGCTATAACCCCCATGATCTCAACGATTTCATTATCACTCCAATGAGTCTTCATGTTTGATTCTATAGGCTGAGTAACTGCAACAGGTACTTTGCTGGCAGCAATTACAAATCTGAAGGCAGCTTTCTCAGCTTCTGTATAACAATCTTGGTTTTCAAAATCCCAAATACTCTCCAATCTCTTCTTGCTGGCGCCATAACGTTCGGCTGCGAGCAAGGTATGAGCCTGACAATAACGACAACCAGAAGTAGAGCTCGATAAAAAAGCAAATAATCTTTTTTGTTCGCTTGTTATGGATCCATTATTTTTCATTACTGCAATATTTAAGCTCACAAAAGCCTCTGCAAGCTCAGGTTTTTTTTGCATGGTTAATACTGAATTGGGGCAAAATCCTAGCGTCTCATTAAAGAGCTCTGCTAGCTTTTGTAATTCGGGTGATTTTAAATCTTTCTCTGGATTAACTATAGCCATAACTTTATTTCTTATCCCTAAGCAATAGAGCAGATCTTGAGCCATCGTCATTATAAGACACCTCAAGAGCATCCCATAAGACTCCCTGGCATAGAAAAGCAATGCACCCTTCTACTTTCAGAGTAAATTTATCCAGTAATTGAATTTTTCCTTTATATGACTTTCCACTTCGAGGATCATAGAGCATCCCATCTTTGTATACACCCTTGGTAGGATTCAAGCTAAAAGAGTCAATTAACCTAACCCCAATTAGGGGCCTTGTTTTTAGCAGGTTACTTGGATTATTTTTATCAAGAATAGTCATTGGATCTGAATCATCTTCTGTAAAGATATGCTCCATAACTCCACACAACCTGTTATCGCAATTTGTGATAGAAATAATGGATCCATCTGCCCACCAGTGTGTTCCGATTAATGGGTGAGAATCACTAGCAATAGAGCTAAAGGAAAATATGGTTAAAATAGTTAATATAAAACTCTTCATGGAATCTGGTAGACCCGAGTGGACTTGAACCACCGACCTCTGCCATGTCAAGACAGCGCTCTAACCAGCTGAGCTACGGGTCTATAAAAAGGTTACGAATTATACAAAATTTTTGATATTGAGGGTTAACTTTAGCCCAAACTATTAAGATGGGCCTGAGTATCTTTTAAAATGCTTTGCTCTTCTTTGGATGAAAGCTCTTCAAGAAGTTTTTCTATTTCTTGAGATGATTTTGCTATAGACCCCCATGGTCCATCCTCGCTAAGTCTAGAGGCTATGAGCTCTTGGTATCGTGATAGCATATCCTGAGGAGCATCTGCAGGATAAATTTGGCAAATTAATCTTTCAGCAAATAATCGAAACCGATCATCTTGGATATTCCTTGCTATCTTGATTCTCTCTTCAGCTGAGGCATATCGATGAAAATCATCCATTAAAGATTTGTCTGCTGGCGACGGAAATCCCCCAGCATAGATGGATTCTTCAATTGTATTGGGCTCTCTTGAATTAAACAGTCTATCCGTCAAAGCCTGAGATACAGTTTGCTGAAAATCTAAATTTTCTCTTACCTTTGTAGCCCTTTCTTCCAGAAGATCAAAGTCAATATCAAAAATATTTTTATCTTCAATCAGATTGCTTGTACACAGAGGTATGGTTTTATTAATTTGACATTTTTTAATTGGATTATCTTTAGATGAGCTCTGAATCATCTTATATATATCTGAAGTATCAAGATCAAAAATATCATCCGGATCATGACCTAAATCAAATAAAGCCACATAATTTGGTCTCTCTAAATCAGAGCCGCAAGGTACAACCGGCCATTGAAACTTTTGTCTTTTAAAGACCTCTGCTAATCCAAAGAAGCCATCTTGTTGCAATTTCTCTTGAATTCCGGCTTTAGTGGAAGTGGATAGAAAGTATGAGACTAAATCTGAATTATTGGCTTGAATCTTTTTCAACAGATCTACCATAAACTGGCAATCAGCTATGGCATCATGCGCATCGTCAGTATTGAGTCCATTTTCTTTAGAAATATCTTCAAGTTTAAGTGAAATATTTGGGCCTTCTTCGAAAAGAGGTATCTTCAAAGCGCTTGGGACAAAACAAGCCAAGGCATGCATCATTAGCAACATATCCAATCTTCCGTTGCCATTAGTATTAGTGAGGTAAATATCTAACAAGTTCCAATAGAATTGTCTTCTAATAAGTTCTTCATCAAAACTGTGTCCGTTGTAGGTGATGAAGATAGCAGGTTCATCAATAGTCCACTGCCTCCATTGGCGATGTATGTCGAGCATCATTTCATAATGCGAAGTATTTGCTTTAAAGACAAAGGTTTTCTTATTTGTGAGCATCGCTCTTGGTTGAGGAATTACCCAAGGCAATGGAAATGAATGTGTATTATGAGTTTCTAAAGTTTCAAATGAAGCATTGGTTCTAATTGAACCGCACTGCAAAATTTGAGAATAATCTTTATTGATACCAGATGTTTCAGTATCGTAAAAGATTAAGTTATTGCATGGCACCTTTTAGGATCTTGAAACTTCTGAAGATTCAACTTCACCGGATGCATTGATGGAATATTTTCCTAGCTCGTATCTTGCAATAGCTCTTCTATGAACTTCATCTGGGCCATCTGCCAATCTTAATGTTCGCATTCCGGCATACATCTTTGCGAGCGGGAATACTTGTGATACGCCTGCGCCGCCATGCATTTGTATTGCTCTATCGACAATATCGCAAACAATATTTGGCACAATAACCTTGATTTGAGCTATTTCGCTAGCAGCCACTTTATTTCCAACGGTATCCATCATATGAGCAGCTTGCAATGTAAGAAGCCTTGCCATGTTGAGCTCAATTCTTGAGTTAGCAATAACATCAACATTACCGCCTAAGTGAGCAATAGGTTTCCCAAAAGCTACTCTTGATAGTCCTCTTTTGCACATTAACTCTAACGCTCTTTCTCCTAGACCAATTGCCCTCATACAATGATGAATCCTGCCTGGCCCAAGCCTTCCCTGCGCTATTTCAAAACCCCTTCCTTCACCCAGCAACATATTGCTCTTAGGAACTCTGACATTATCAAATTTGAGATGGGCATGTCCATGTGGAGCATCATCGTAACCAAAGACATGCATCATCTTTCTAGTCTCAATGCCTTTAGTATCAGTTGGAACTAAGATCATGGAATGACGTTTATGTCTTGGTGCATCAGGATCCTGATCGGTGACACACATAAAAATTATGATTTTACACCTGGGGTCTCCAGCACCCGATGTCCACCACTTTTCTCCATTAATTACGTACTCATCTCCATCAAGCACTGCTGTGGCTGCCATATTAGTAGCATCAGATGAAGCAACTCCAGGTTCTGTCATTCCAAATGCAGATCTAATTTCTCCGTTTAGAAGAGGTCGAAGCCACTCATCTTTTTGTGCTTCTGAACCATAGCGCACCAAAACTTCCATGTTGCCTGTATCTGGCGCAGAGCAATTAAAAACTTCAGAAGCTATGCCACTTCTACCCATCTGCTCAGCAAGATGTGCATACTCTAAATTGGTTAAGCCAGCTCCGTATTCACTTTCAGGTAAAAAGAGATTCCATAGCTTCGCTTCTTTTGCTTTTGTCTTTAGCTCTTCAAGGACTGGTGGAACGCACCATCTGCCACCCTCTTCAACTTGATTTGAATAAGTCTGTTCATTGGGAAAAATTTCTTTTTCCATAAAATCTTTCACTCTATTCAAAAGATCTCGTGCTTCTTTTCTTAATTCAAAAATCATTCCCGCCTCTCCTACTATTCAATTCATTAAGGTGCTAATATAAGCTCTATGAATAATGAGTTAAAGCTTTTGACACTATCAATGTCAATTGTTGCAAGCTTTATTTCACTTTATCACAATCCAATTAAAACAAAAATAATATATAACTAATTATGAAGATTAGTAACTTTGATCTAAATCTTTTTGTAGTAATGAATGCAATTTACACAGAAGGCAGTCTGACCAAAGCAGCAGAAGTAGTAGGAATTACCCAGCCAGCAGTTTCTAATGCGTTGGCACGACTACGAGAAAAATTTGATGATGAATTATTTGTTAGAACTGGTTCAGGAATGGTACCAACCCATAAAACAGAAAATATCATAGCTGATGTTCAAAATGCACTAAATTTAATGCAACGAAGCATTAATGAGCCTGGTGAATTTGATCCCTCTACCTCTGAAAGAGTTTTCAGAATATCTCTAGGCGATGTTTCTGAGGGAAGAATATTGCCATACTTACTTGAATTCATAAATCAGAACTCACCTCATATTGCTATCGAGAGTTATTACACCCCCAGAAAAGATATTGTGCACTCCTTAGCAACCAACGAGCTTAATTTTGCAGTGGATCCGATTATTCCTCGATCTAAAGATATAAAATTCCAAAAAGTATTTTCTGATCATTTTGTGTGTGCACACAGAGCAAATCATCCTCTCACCAAATTAAAAAATCTAGATTTAGATGATCTTCTAAGTCTAAAATTCATCAATATCTCCAATCGAAAAACAGGTCCTGCAGTTATTGATACTGAACTTGCAAAATTGCAATTACAGAGAAATATCGTCTTACGAGCTCAGCATTTTTTAGTTACTCCTGAGATAGTAAGGAATACCGATCTTGTTTTAATTTGTTCAAAAACATTTGCAAAAAAACATGGCTTAAATTTCAAAGAGTTACCTATTGAATTGCCACCGGTTGAACAATATCTCATTTGGCACAGCAGCGACGACAATGATGGCTCGCATATTTGGATGAGACAATTAATTATTGACGCATTTAAAGAGGCGCAAGCAAATTAGCTTTTAATTGCAATCCCATAATAATTAAATGCCAATATTTTTGGTCCTTTAATGTATTTCTTATTGAGAGATTTAAATTTGAAACCAGCGTTTTGAAGTATCTCTTCAATATTTCTGTTCATATGGCACCCACCAGCAAGCTTTTTCCAATAAGGTGTCAGTCTATGTTGCCACCTTTGAGTAGTTTGCTCAGGTGACAAGCCATGCTCCATAAATAGCAATTTTCCTTCAGGCTTTAGAACTCTTCTGATTTCATGCAATGCCTCTGCGGGATTTGGAATCGTGCATAAGCTATAAGCAATAACTGCAGTATCAAAGTAATTGTCTTGAAGGGGCAAGGACTCGGCTGATAAAGCCAAAAAGCTAAATTTATCATTCACTCCCTTTTTGATTGTTCGCTCTCTTGCTAGTGCAATGGAAGGAAGAGCTGGATCAATACCTGTAATAGAGTCAATTTTTGAAAAATCATAAAAATCAAGATTAAGTCCTGACCCAATTCCTATCTCTAATACACGGCCATGAGCATAAGGAACTATTTGTGAACGTTTGTTTTGAAAGCCTTTGAGATTACATGCAAAATCTAAAAATTTTGGCAGGATGTATTTTTCATATATGCTCATGAATTACTAAGATTATGGCCTGCTCTGGCTACCAGACCTCCGTCACAGGTAATTGTCTCTCCTACAGTGTAGTTTCCAGCCCTAGAACATAAGAAAACAGCAAGTCCACCAATATCTTCAGGGGTACCAATCCTTTTGCTAGGATTGTTTTCAGCAATTATGGTGTAGTCATGTGCAACCGCTGATCCCAACATATTACTTGGAAAAGGTCCCGGAGCTATTGCATTAACCACAATTTTCTCTTTGATGAGTCTTGCAGCTAAAACCTTAGTCAAATGATGCACAGCTGCTTTGGATGCACTGTATGCAAAACTTTCAAATGCTGCAGTGTTAATACCATCTATTGATCCAATATTTATAACTTTTGAAGGGGCCTCAAAACTTGCATGCTTTGCTAAAAGAGGCGTCAATTGTTGAGTAAGAAAAAACAAGCTTTTAACATTCAAATCCATAACTTTGTCCCAACCACTCTCGGAATACTCCATAAGTGGTTGCGCCCATGCGGCCCCCGCATTGTTGATTAGAAAATCCAATGAGGATTCTTTGGATTTGATCTCAGATACAAATTCATGAATTCCCTCACTGGAGCTTAAATCGCATGGAATGGGAATACACTCACCGCCGAACTTTTGCGATAACTCATTTGCTTTGTCAATAAGTGCCGGAGCTTTTCTTGCGGTGATGTATGTTTTCACTCCATTAGCAAGAAGAGCTGCGGATATCATTTCTCCAATACCTCTTGAGCCTCCGGTCACAATAGCAACCTTTCCCTTGATTCCAAACAAGCTATTAATATCCATGGTGTATCCTTATTTAAACCATAAACCAGTTTAAATTAAATAACGATGGTTTAAAATGCTGCAATGGATTTCATTACCACTGCAACCCTCCTAATTGTAGGTTTAGTCCTTTTAGTGTGGGGAGCTGATAGATTTATAGAAGCAAGTTCTAAAATTGCTATCCAGCTAGGGGTATCTGAGTTAGTAATTGGCCTTACTTTGGTTGCTTTCGGAACCTCTGCTCCAGAGGTATCTGTAGGTGTTGCAAGTGTAATAAACAATAATGCAAATATTGCTGCAGGAACTATCATAGGGTCTAACATCGCAAATATTGGTCTTATTTTTGGGGTCACATTATTTGCATTTGTTGGAACCAAGGATAAAGCAACACTACCTCTGGTATGTTTTGGTCTTTCAGTTGTTCTGTTATTTTTTGCGCTTAATGATTTAAAGATTAATCTTTACGAATCACTTGGTTTTTTAATTATTCTTATATTATTTCTGTATGGTTTAGATAATAAGGATACCCAAGTACAAACTTCTCCTAATAATTTTCAGTCAAAGGAAATATTATTTGCATTGATAAGCCTAGTGGCTTTGATAGCTGGCGCACAATTAACTGTTGAGAATGCTGAAAAACTTGCTCTCTCTTTTGGAATTTCTGAGACTATTATTGGACTTACAATAATAGCAGTGGGGACTAGCCTACCCGAATTAGCTGCAAGTCTTGCAGCTCTCTATAAACAAAAGGGCCAAATGATTATTGGAAATATCTTAGGGTCAAATGTCTTTAATATTGTGACCGTGATGCCGATTATAGGTTTTAGCTTACAAACAAATATTGACCCTCAACTACTTCAGAAAGATATATGGTATTTATTCGCCTTGACTGGAATATTTATTATCGTCACGCTTTTACAAAGCAAGCTTTCAAAAACAATGCTGCAATTAAGTGGCGGCTTACTAGTTGGAATTTACTGTCTCTATATTTTTACTACTTTTGTTTAGTTGTAGATTTAAATAAATTAAGAAAATTGAGTAAACAAAGAAAGAAGCGACTTCAAATATAAAAAAGTTATTTAGAAAACCGGGTGCTGAAGGAATCAAAGAAAGCACATATCTTCCTAAAGCTATGCTCCCTGTTAAGAACATAAATAGAATGCTAGCCCAGATAGCAAATCTTCTTACAAAAACGCCAATCAATGCTATCAAGCCAACCACGACATTGATGCCTCCATATATTCCAGCAACTTCAGAGTAACCAATTGGAGAAGCAACTGTTAAGCCTACGGCTTGCATAAACGAAGGAAAATCATCTGAAATCATCATTCGAACGGGTTCAATAATCGCCCAGCCCCCAAGAGCTATGTAAATAACTGCATAAAGGAAAAGAAAAAGTCTAATTATCCAAATCATCAAAATATCTCGTTTTTGCGTTTGTTATGAGCTGATCTAATAATAAAAATCATAAAAGTATTTAGTCCTATTGCAATATAAAGCGGCAGCTTGTTGGGCACCCACAACAGGGCTGAAATATTACAAGTTAACCATGCACAAAGAGTGACATAAACTGGCCATAAAGTCGAGGTTGAGCTTTTGTTGGCAAAGTATCTAAGCAAAAAATATACCACGGTCAGCAACAAAGTTGGGACTAGAACTCTGGCCCTATATTCCATCATTGCTTCAGGATTGAGCCATGGAAATGTTATGGCCTGAAAATTAAACATAAAAGCTATTGCGTTATAGAACAGATAAATTAAAAATACACTTAAAAATACTCTTAAAAGCTTATCCATAAAATAATATTAATCTAAAAAGAATGACTGATAAAACATTATTAAAATGGAAATCATTGATGATTTCAGATGCTTTTGTAGAAAAGTTAGTCGAATTTCCTGAAATTAGAGCCTTTATAAAGAATACGACTCTTGAAAGAAAACAAGCTATCGTAATATTTGGTGCAAATTGGTGTCCTGATTGCAGAATTCTTGCAGGACTAACCCAGTCAGCTCAAATGCTTGAATCTATCAAAGAAAATTTTAAATTCATGCTAATAGATGTTTTAAATTATGAAATTAATATGGATGTTCTAAAGCAATTAGACCCAACTGCTAATTCTGGTATTCCTAGGCTTTTTATTTTTGATAATAATCAAAATCTCATAAACCTTGATAGAAATGACTACTTTAGAACAGTAAGATCCATGCATGAAAATGCTTTAATCGATTATCTGGATAGTTTTAGGATGGCAACGTAGCCAATCTGACCACTTCAAAATAGGATGACTTAGTTTCAAGATTATCCTTACCTAATTCTTTTGCTAAAATTTTGTAAAAAGATTTAAAGCGATAACAAGGCATCGACATAATCAGGTGATGCTCTAGATGATAATTAACAAAATATGGAGCAAAAAAAACTCTTTCTAACAGACTAGCATTAATATGCCGTGCATTTTGCAAAGGATTGTCATCATCAACTACCATTGCATGCTCTGCAATATTTCTTACCCTAGTGATAAATTGCAACCAAGTGAATAAAGGGAGTATCCAAAAATAAAAGTAATACTCATAACCAAATAAAGCAGTAAAAATCCCAAAGATAGCCATTTGAGATATTAGAACTCTAGCAAAAGATGAAATTTTTTGAGAAAGACTTATGTTTTTATAAATTAAACTTCTTAGCTGGTAAAACCTAAGCTTTAATCCAGTCAGACCAGAGAGATCTCGAACGAATTTTCTTGTCATGCTAGCTACTGAAACTGGAAATTTCTTGGAGAGATGAAGATCAGGATCATTGGATTGCTGAGTATTTTGATGATGTTGTAAGTGGTATTCTCGATAGTCGTTTAATGAATAAAATACTGGTAGGCTGCAAAACCACGATCCTAAAAAATTATTTAAGCCTTTACCATTTACTAATGTTCTGTGAGCTGCTTCGTGCATTAGAACAGAAATTCCAAGCTGCCTTGAGCCAATAATCATGACAACCAAAATACCAACTAACAGATTTGGGAAAAGACTATAAAAATAAGCGGCAGCAAAAATGACGCCCCATGCATGGATAATCAACCAAATTCCATGGGTTGTTGATTTAGCAAATAGCTCTGGGTGTTTATTTTTAACTTCTTTTTTAAAGTCTTGGATCAACATCCTAGTACCTAAAATGTTTAATTTTTTCGCCAGATTTTCCTATCTCAGTCATAGATTTAATACCGATCTCAAGATGTCTAGCAGCCCACTTCTGCGTAACTTCTCTATCAGATTTTTCAGTTTTGATTCCATCAGGAGTCACCGGGACGTCCGATACCAAAATAAGCGCACCTCTCGCAATCTGATTGTAGTGACCTACTATGAAGATCGTAGCTACCTCCATGTCCACACCAATTGCCGTAGTCTTTTTAAGTTTCTTTAGAAAACGTTTGTCGTGTTCCCAAACTCTTCTGTTAGTGGTGTAAATAACCCCGGTTCGATAATCAATATTAGATTCGACTATTTTTTCTGAGACAAATTTATGCAATTTAAAAGATGGCAGAGCAGGCACCTCCGGTGAAAAATAATCGTTGGATGTTCCCTCTCCTCTAATAGCAGCAATTGGCAAGATTAAGTTCCCAATTTCGCTAGTTTCTTTTAGACCGCCACATTTACCTAAAAATAGTACCCCCTTAGGCTGTCTGGCAATCAGTAAGTCCATTATGGTTGCCGCATTGGGTGAACCAATACCAAAATTAATGATGCTTAATCCATCTTTATTGGTGGCACATGACATAGGCTTGTTTTTACCAGCTATCTCTACATCAAATTTTTGAGCAAAATTTTCTACATAATCTTGAAAGTTGGTAAGCAAGATATAATCCCCAAATCCATCTACTGGCATGCCGGTGTACCTAGGTAGCCAATCTTTAGCTATAGCGTATTTATCGTCCATCATTGTTCAGAAGATACCTCAGATGTGTTTACTCCAGTCAGTTTGGCTTGATTAACAATATATGCTTGAATGTTTTCAGCTTGCTCAATGGTTAATAAATCCTTGAAGGAAGCCATTCCAGTGCTAGCATGCATTCCACCAAGAACTGTTCCCAAAAAAGTCTTATGACTTTCCTCATCAAGATGTCTTAAATCGGGTAATACGCCTCCACTAATTACGCCTGCTCCATGACAAAACTGACAATGTTGATGGTACTCATATTCGCCTTTGGCAAGAATAACTGCATCATCAGAGAGATTTGGCAAGTAAGGCGAAGATACAATTATATCTTTAACAGGAACATCAACTTTTTCTCCATTAAGCTTAAAAACTATCATCCTTCCATTTTGTGCAGGGTTTTTATTTTCTGCTGGAAGTCCTCCTACCAATGGATATGCGCCTCCATACCCAGCTTGAACAGCAACATATTGAACTCCATCAATTTTATAGGTTATTGGTGGAGCAATAATGCCCTGACCTAGCTCTACCTCCCATAAACTAGAGCCATCATTAGCTCTGTATGCAATAAATCTTCCATCGGATGTGCCTTGAAATACAAGATTTCCTGCTGTAGATAAAACGCCACCACTCCATGGTCTTTTGTATTGCGCTCTCCATACCTCTTTTTGAGATACAGGATCCCAAGCTAATAAATAACCAAAAGTGGCTTGATCTATCATCGCAAGAATATTTGGGTCCTTTGGAAGATAAGTAAGCTCAATGTTAGAGCCTGTGTTCCAAGCTCCCTTGGTATATTCAAAGTTTGTATCGTTGCCATATACAAACACAGTTTCTTGAGCTGGAATATACACAAGTCCTGTATCGGAGCTGTAAGACATCGGTTGCCAGTTATGACCTCCCAAAGGTCCAGGAGTAACTAAAGCAGGATTTTCAAAATAATTGGTGGCAATATTTTCAACGGGTCTGCCAGTTTCTATGTCTACATGAGTAGCCCAATTGATTGGAACAAAATTTTTGGCTGATATCAGCTCGCCATTAGTTCTATCTAATACATAGAAAAATCCATTTTTAGGAGCCTGCATTATGACTTTACGGTTTTCTCCATCAATATTTAACTCAGCAAGAATCATGTGTTGGGTGGCTGTGTAATCCCAGGAATCGCCTGGGGTAGTTTGGTAATGCCAAACATATTCGCCGTTATCAGGGTTAATAGCTACGATAGAAGACAAATAAAGATTATCTCCTCCACCTGGACTTCTTTGGTATCTGTTCCAAGGTGACCCATTGCCTGTGCCTATATATAAAAGGTTTAATTCAGGGTCGAAAGCCATGGAATCCCAAACAGTACCGCCGCCACCGTATTCCCACCATTTTCCGCCAGACCATGTTTCGGCTGCAGCAGCAATTGCATCAGATTCAAAAGGCAAACTTGGATCTCCGGGTACAGTATAAAACCTCCAGAGCTCATCACCGTTGTTGATATCATACGCTGTTATGTAACCTCTGACTCCAAGCTCCGCACCACCGTTTCCAATAATAATCTTATTCCCAATAATTCTAGGAGCACCAGTAATGGTATAAGGACGGTCTTTGTCTATCGTCAATGTTTCCCAAAGAAGCTCGCCAGTCTCTGCATCTAGAGCATGTAGTCTGCCATCAATGGTTGCAGAATAAACCTTTCCATCTTGGTATGCAGCACCTCTATTGACAACATCGCAACAAGCATTTCTAGCCCATGATCTATCTACTTTGGGGTCATATGACCATTTTAGTTCTCCAGTAATAGCATCCAAGGCATAAACAACGCTCCAAGGGGCAGTGATGAACATGGTTTTATTAACAACAATTGGAGTTGTTTCATGACCTCTATTGGTATTGGTATCAAAAGACCATGCCAAACCCATTGACGACACATTGTTTTCATTAATGTCAGTTAGTTGGCTAAATCTCTCTTCTGCAAAGGTAAGACCATGCTTAGTCCATTCAGCATTTGATTGCCCACACTGCGTTAAGAAAAAAGCAGCGATAAATATAAATACAAAATTTTTCATACCACTATTTTAGCATTTATTGATTTTAAGAGGATAACTACAAAATGATTAGCTTTAAATCAATTCAGCTTTGAATATTCAATCCAATCAATCAAAAATCTCTTTGAGTCAGGATCTACGTGATTGGAACATGCTTTGTCGATGCAAAGCGCTGAAGGATCAAGAAGGTTATTATCAAAATTACCTCCAATAGCAAGGTTAATTATTAAGTAAAAATCATCATTAAAGGGATAATTGAACCTAAAGATATCTTCTGAATCTGGCGTAATAGATAAATATGGATTTTCTTCATTATCTAAAAAAAACTTGAGTGAATCTTTTCTCCATTCAAGAGTAATGGAATGAAATTTATCTTGAAATTTAACGGATGCTGGAACAACAATCTCTTTTACAGTAAAACTTTTATCAGTAGGAGAATTACCATAATGCAATGCTGAGCTTATAATATTGGTAATTCTACCTTTAGCCTCCATGATGTCTATTTCGCCTCCCGCAGGCCAAGCATTGGTTTTTTCAGGCAATAACCAAAAAGCTGGCCACAATCCAATACCATTGGGAACTCGAAAACAAAATGTAATTTTTGAAGGATAAGTAAAAACTTTTTTACCTTTGCTATGAATCCTGGCTGATGTGAAATCAAATCCACGATATTTCTTTTTCATGGGTTGAAGTTTTAAGAAACCATTCTCAATCCATAAATTATCATTTGTATTGGTTTCTTTGTACTTTGATGTTCGGTAAAACTGTTGCTCATTGTTTCCCCATCCATAAACATAGTTGTTACCTGATTTAAAACCATTTCCAGAGGAGTACGACCAAACCTTATCATCTAAAGAGTTATCTAAAAAATCTTCAAACCAAAATACATCTTCTGGCTTAGAGCTTTTGCGACAGTATGAATCCTTATTAAGCTGGTAATCTTTGGAGCTTATTGCTAAGGATAGCTCTCTATCAATCTGAGTATACTCATAACGATCATCAGCAAAAACAGACAAAAAGATAAAAAAGGATGACAGATTTAAGAAAAAC
>JALRBL010000073.1 GCA_023257795.1 Gammaproteobacteria bacterium | reverse complement strand
ATGGACTCAATCTTCAAAGGAATTAAATCTACTGGTTGTTGTTCCAGAATTCTCTGAGGAAGCTTTTCCTGGAGTGTTTGGATTTAATTACGGAAATGTATTTTCACAAACTCTAGCGCCTGTAGAAAAAGATTTGCAAGCATTCTCAATCGTTAAACCGCTTGTAGATAAAGTAACTTCAGACTATAAAATTTCAAATAAATGGGGGATTTATGGGCATGGTGCGGGCGCGCATTATGTTCATAGACTGGTATTGCATGAGCCTGATCTTTCCTACACGCTTGCGATAGCTGCAAATCTGGGTTGGTATTTAACTCCTCAAGATATTGATTGGCCATTCGGTCTAAGAAATTCATCCATTAGCGACGATGACTTAAAAAAATCGTACAGTAGATACTTTTTACTGTTGCTGGGAAAAAGTGACCTTTCAACGAAGCCTAATACACCCTATGTCGCAAGCATTTTCGATAAAGTATCCGCACAAGGAGTGCATAGACTAGAAAGAGGAAGAAATTTTTTTAAACAATCCATTCAAAAAGCTAGATCAATGGATGTTTTCTTAAAATGGGGTATGGTAGAGGTACCAACAAAAGATGGTCATAGCAACACTCAACAAATGGTCCCATATGCAGCAGAATTATTCTATGAGAGATTAAGATAATCTATGTACGCGTATCAAAAAAAAGGTTTTTGGATTGGGATTCTGTTCTTAGTCTCTACCATAATATTTCCTCATCCAGAAACCTTAAGCCAAACAGGCTGGTATGTTGCAGGCATTGGATTATTAATGGCAACCTGGTGGGCCACAGAAGCGGTTCCAGTTCCTGTTACTGCATTACTACCTTTAGCACTTTTTCCTTTGTTTGGAGTAGCAGATTTTAAAACCAGTGCAGTACCTTACGCTAATCCAAATATATATCTATTTATGGGAGGCTTTATCCTTGCATTGGGCATTGAAGCATCTGGCCTGCATAAACGAATGGCCCTTAAGATGTTGGTAACTATTGGCTCTTCAGCTAAGTTGCTGGTTGGTGGTTTCATGTTGGTTGCAGCTTTAATTAGTATGTGGGTCATGAATACCTCAACCACGCTCCTCCTTTTACCAATTGGTCTTGCCATTTGTTCAAGCATTATTGAAACCATGCCGGAACTAAGCAATCAAGAGAAAAAGTTTTTTGAAATCAACCTGCTTTTGGGTATTGCCTATGCAGCGACGATTGGCGGGATGTCTACTCTGGTTGGCACTGCACCCAATATTATCTTTGCTGCATTTATGCAAAATACCTATGGTATTGAAATTTCATTCGTGAGTTGGATGTTGCTTGGCGTTCCTCTGTCTGCATTAATGCTATTTTTCTCCTGGTATGCCTTAACAAGCATTGTGTACCCAGTAAGTTTTAAAGCAAACGTAGAAACAAAACTTAAACTAAAAGACATGCTCATGAAGCTAGGACCTTTAAGCTCAGATGAAAAAAAAGTTTTAGCAATTTTTACTTTGGCTGCATCGCTATGGATGTTTAGAACGCTAATAGATAATTTGCCTGGTCTTGAGTTGTTAAGCGATGCTGGTGTGGCAATTATATGCGCCCTGCTCTTTTTCTTCATTCCATCGAGTGCAAAAAAAACAGATTTGTTAACCTGGCAACAGGCTAGTAAATTGCCTTGGGGTTTATTGATTTTATTTGGTGGAGGTCTCTCTTTAGCAGCCCAAATTGGCTCATCAGGACTAGGTCAATGGATTGGTAATGGGTTGACTGTTTTAAGTACTGTGCATCCATTCATCCTGACCTTATGCGTTGCAACGCTCATCATATTTCTTACAGAGGTAACTTCAAATGTTGCAACAACCTCTACATTCCTACCTGTGGTTGGCGCTGTAGCCGTTGCGATAGGAATTTTACCAGTAACATTGGCAATACCGGTTGTGCTTGCAGCAAGTTGCGCATTCATGCTGCCAGTAGCGACACCGCCGAATGCAATCGTTTACGGCTCAGGGAAATTCACCATACCCGAAATGATGAAAGCAGGATTAGCTCTTAATGTTATAGGTATTATTTTAGTCACCTTATTTGCATATTTTCTAGCACCCATTATCTTTAATAGTTAAATGATAAAAGATACTCATAAAATACTAGCATTACCCGGAGATGGTATAGGTCAAGAAGTAATGGATGCTACTCTGGAGGTATTAGATTTTTTAAATACAAGAGAATCATTAGGTATAGAGCTTAAAATTTTATCTGTTGGAGGCGCTTCTTATGATGAGCATGGCACTCCATTAACCGAAACTGCTTTGGATGAAGCAAAAAAATCGTCAGCAATCTTATTTGGTGCTGTTGGCGCACCCAAATACGATAACCTAGCTTGGGATAAGCGACCTGAGCATGCGTTATTAACCCTTAGAAAAGAGCTCAATTTGTTTGCCAATTTAAGACCAGCTTTCTTATTCAATGAATTAGCAGGGGCTTCATCTCTTAAACCTGAGATCATTAAAGATCTTGATATTTTAATCGTTAGAGAACTTACTGGAGGACTTTATTTTGGTGAACCTAGAGGCATCAATGAAAATGAGTCTCCAAAGCGTGCATTTAATACAATGGTTTATAACGAAATTGAAATTAATCGCATTGCAAAAGTTGCTTTTGAATCTGCTGCTAAAAGAAAGAATAAAGTTTGCTCGGTTGATAAAGCAAATGTTTTAGAGGTGTCTAAATTTTGGAGAGAGCAAGTTACCAAATTGCATGCAAAAGATTTTAAAGACCAACATCTCAGCCACATGCTTGCGGATAATGCTGCGATGCAATTAGTAATTAATCCAAATCAGTTTGATGTAATTTTAGCATCAAATTTATTTGGAGATATTTTATCGGACATTGCAGCAACTTTGACTGGCTCGATAGGCATGCTGCCATCTGCTTCATTGAATGAAAATAATGTTGGGATGTACGAGCCATGCCATGGAAGCGCCCCTGATATCGCAGGACAGGGAATTGCAAATCCACTTGCTATGATTCTCTCCATGTCTATGGCAATGCGTTACTCTCTCAATTTAGATTCATTAGCAGATAGGATTGATAATAGTGTTAAAGTATTTGTAATGAATGGTGGCAGAACAAAAGATATTGCGTCCGGAGCGCCTTATTTAAAAACACATGAAGTTGCTAAAGAAATCATCCAAATACTTTCCTAGGTCTATTTTTCAATTCAACCAAAGAACTCTGATGCTCTTTATCCTAATAGCATCTTTGCCTGTTTCGCTTGTCGGGCAAGTAAACTACATTGACTACCCATCCC
>JALRBL010000020.1 GCA_023257795.1 Gammaproteobacteria bacterium | reverse complement strand
AATCTAAACATCAATTAAAACCTTGCCCACTGCCTTTCTATTTCCAAGATGAGCTATAGCATTTGCCGCTTGATCTAATGGAAACCTGTCGGTTATTCGTGGGTTAATTTTTCCTTTATTAAAAAGATCAAATAGCTCTTTGAAGTTATTTAAATTCTCTTCTGGGAACATAGCTGTCCAGGCTCCCCAAAAAACACCAACAATTTGACAATTTTTTAACAACGCTAAGTTTAGTGGCGGCTTAGGTATTTCCCCAGCAGCAAAACCTATAACTAAATACCTTCCATCCCAAGCTGTGGCTCTAATAGCTGGCTCAGCATAGCTGCCTCCAACCGGGTCGTATACAACATTTGCACCCAGTCCACCCGTTAAGCTCTTGATAGTGGTCGAAAATTCTTTTTGTTCATCTTTACCAAGACCGTTTGGTGAGTAGATGATGATTTCATCAGCTCCGTGTTCCTTGCAAACATCTGCTTTTTCAGCAGATGATACTGCGGCTATGACCTTTGCACCGTAGGCTTTGCCAAGCTCTACCGCTGATAACCCAACTCCCCCCGAAGCACCCATGACTAATAAAGTTTCACCTGCTTGAATACTTGCTCTTTGCTTCAATGCATATATTGAGGTTCCATATGTCATGGTAAGTGCAGCAGCCACATCAAATCCCATATCATCAGGAATGGGCTGCACTCTATTCTTTTCAACCGCTATTTTTTCAGCAAAACAACCAGCCCCAGCCATAACAAAGACCCTGTCTCCAATGTTGTAATTATTTACATCTGAGCCAATAGCCTCTATTACTCCAGCTGCTTCAGCTCCCGGAGTAAATGGCAAAGGAGGTTGATATTGATAAAGCCCTTGAATCATCAGGACGTCAGGAAAGTTCACGCTTGCAGACTTGATGCCAACCAATACTTCGTTTGCTTGAAGTTCTGGGACTGAGATATCTTCAATAGATAGTTTCTCAGGGCCTCCTAATTCATTGCATCTAAGTGCTTTCATTTCATTTCCTTAATTTTATTGTTGTAAAGCTTAACAAATTCTCTAATATCAGTCGCCTCATTAGAATTGAGTTTTTTAAAAGCCTCTAGTGAGTCAGCCGCCTTTTTTTCAAAACCATAAACATCTTGGAATTCTTTAGTAAATAACGCTTTAATATTGACGCTATGCTCATACCCAGCATCTTTAAACTCTTTACCTTCTACCAAATCCAGAACCCTTTCAGATAAATGTTCGCCAGCAAAATAGTAATTAATAGCTTCATTGATTTCAGCATCCTTTAGATAGTCTGCAACCAGCAGTAACTCATCTTTTAGTGCTTTGAAATATTCTGACAAATAAATATTTTTATCGCCAATCGATATTTTCAAACTAGGATCTCTACCAAACCCAACAACAAGCTCTTGGTTGTGAATATTGTTTAGCAGTTCAGTTTTGTTGCTTTTGTCACTATCTTTTACCAAACACAACAATAGAAATACATCCAAAAGAGCCATTTGAGATTTTGCAATGCCTGCAGGATCAAATGGATTAATATCAATTCCTCTTATTTCTAAATATCCAACACCCTCATTCCTTAATAGCTCAACCGGCCTATCAAGCTTATTTCCCTTTCTTTTGGGCCTTACAATATCGTATAACTCATTCTCTATTTGCAAAATGCCGTCTGATATTTGGCAAGGGTATCCTGAACTATCCTCTAGACCTATTTTTGTAAATAAAGGGTGGGGGGTGGTTATACCTCTAACAAGGGCCTCAACGAAGGAATCTAGATCGTTATACGAAATACCAAGCTCTTCTTGGACTGGGCTTTGATAGCCAATTTTACTCATTCGTAGGGTGGTAGCTTTTGGTAGATATAGATCATTGCCTCTTGGCATAAGATTGTGGCTCCTTCCCATAAGATACGAGCCATCACAAATAGGCGAGGCTCCAAAATACACCAATAAAAATGGCGCCATCCGTTTTAAGTTTCTGATGGCCCCAAGATACATTTCGTTTTGATCAATGATTGATGGATGTGCTGATAAGAATATTTCCTTGGAATGTTGGGAAAGAGAGAAGTTGTAATGGATTCCAGAAACACATTGCATAATAGCGCCATACCTTTCCTTAAGACCTCTTCTATAGATATTTTTTATTCTTCCTTGGTTGCTTGTGCCATATTCAGCAAGCCTTATTTCTGATTCGCCTTCAAAGGCGCATGGCATTGAAAAATTCCATAATACTTCGTTACCTATTTTGGTATTTACAAAGTGATGGAGAGCAAGAAGGCGATCGTATAACTTATCTCTAGATTCAAATGTTGGTGTTACTAATTCTAGAAGCGCTTCAGAAAAATCAGTAGTTATTTCATCAGAACAAAGGGGAGAGCCAAGCGCAAGAGGGTGGTTCGCATTGGAAATTTTATTGTCTTTAGTGACCCTTAGTGTTTCTCTTTCGATGCCCCTAGTAATTTTAAGGTCTTCAAAAAAACCCTCAGATTTAATCCGTTCAAGATTATTTTTTAGATGGCTTGTTGCCATGATTGATCTTATAGCTGAGGGCCAGCAGTTACGATAGCTTCTCTTACTTTAAATTTAGAGAAATTTTTGACAAATTTTTCAATTAATTCTTTTGCAGAGCTATCATATTCTTCAGGATTTGACCAAGTTCGCTTTGGATTAAGGAGACTAGAATCAACGCCTTCTATTGATTTTGGTATGCGGAGGTTTAGCCCAGGAAGAAATTCTGTTTCTGTATTATCTAATTCCCCATTTTGAATTGCATTAACAATTCTTCTTGTTGTGGGAATATCAAACCTCTTCCCGACACCATGAGGACCGCCAGTCCAGCCAGTATTCACTAAAAATACTTTTGAATTGAAACCCTGTATTCTCTTTATCAAAAGATCAGCGTAAACTCCAGCTGGTCTTGGAAAGAAGGGCGCGCCAAAACATGTCGAAAACGTTGAATCAATTGATTTTGTTGACCCCATTTCTGTGGAACCAACTTTTGCTGTATAGCCGCTTAAGAAGTGGTATGCCGCTGCTTCTTCCGAGAGTATTGAAACCGGAGGCAAAACTCCAGTTAAGTCACAAGTAAGAAAAATAACCGCTTTTGGCTCGATGCCATTATTAGAATCAACGGCATCATCTACGTGAGTTCTTGGGTAGCAACATCTCGAATTTTGAGTGAGGCTAACGTCTGTATAATCTGGCACCCCTCTTTCATCAAGAATAACGTTTTCAATAATGCTTCCTCTTTTTATAGCTTTCCATATCACAGGCTCATTTTTCTCTGAAAGATCAATACATTTTGCATAACAACCTCCCTCAAAGTTAAAAACTGAGCCCTCCGCCCAGCCATGCTCATCGTCGCCAATTAATGAACAGGAAGGATCAGCAGACAGGGTAGTTTTACCAGTGCCAGACAACCCAAAAAATAAAGCAACATCACCATTCTTATTAATGTTAGCCGAACAATGCATGGGCAAAACATCTTTTTCTGGCATCAAGAAGTTTTGGACAGAAAACATAGATTTTTTCATTTCGCCAGCGTACTTCATTCCAGCAATTAATACTTTTCTTGATGCAAAATTAATAATTACGCATGCCTCAGAATTGGTGCCATCTTCTTCAGGAGAGCACTTGAAATTGGAAGCGCTTAAGATGCGCCATTGCTTTTTTTCTAAAGGGTTATATTCGCTTGGCTTAATAAATATGAGTTGGG
>JALRBL010000055.1 GCA_023257795.1 Gammaproteobacteria bacterium | reverse complement strand
ATCTATTGACAATCCAATCTTCCAAATAGGACCATCTAGCATTTCCTCAGATGCATCGGATGATAGTGATCACAAGGCAATCAGTGAAGGCTTTGTTTCAGTTAGCTTATTGGATTATTCGTTTACCACTAGCTTAAATTTATTTGCCTTAGATTTAGAAAAAGAACTCAATGCATAGTTCGGGTTTTACATTCTCAAGGGTTAGAGAAAAAATGTTAGAAGATCTTTTGGATTTAGGTATTAAAGACTTTAGAGTGTTGGATGCCATGAATAAGGTCAAAAGACATATATTTGTCGATGAAGCTCTTCACACAAGAGCCTATGAAAATATTGCTCTAACGATTGGATTTAAGCAGACTATCTCTCAACCTCTAACAGTTGCTAGAATGACAGAGGAGCTTCTTAAAGAACAAAAGGGCTCAACAAAATTTAAAAGATTACTTGAAATAGGCTCAGGATGCGGCTATCAAAGCGCAATCCTGTCACATTTTGCAGACGAAGTAATTGGTCTAGAGAGAATTAAACCTCTTGCATTGAAAAGCAGAGATAATCTAAGAACGCTGGGAATAAGAAATGTATTAATCAAACATGCAGATGGAATGCAGGATATTTCAGAATTGGGGATCTTTGATGGAATAATATGTGCAGCTGCTCCAATCATTTTTCAAGATCACTTGTTACGTATGGTTGAAATCGGAGCAAAGATAATCACTCCTGTCGGAATAGCAGGAAAACAAAAATTGCATGTTTATACCAAAAAAGATGAGAATGATTACTCTTTTGTAGAGCTCGATGATGTCTCTTTTGTACCAATGTTAAATGGATTATCAACAGGTGATTAACTAATGACCACTTTTCGTTATCTTGTCGCAGGATTTTTTATGGGACTTGCTGAGTTGCTTCCTGGGATTTCAGGCTCGACCATTGCATTGTTGTTTAGGGTATATGAGCACATTGTTATCTCTGCCAAAGCGATAACAAGCTTAGTATTTTGGAAAAATCCAATTCAAGAAATTAAAAAATACGAGTTTTATAAAATATTTTTATTAATATTCACAATGGGATTGGGAGTAGCATTATTTTCCAAGCTAATTGTTTTTATCTTTGAAAACTACACTGAAGTTTTTAATCTTCTAATTGCAATCAGCATGATCTTGATTGCAATTTTTATATATCTCAGAGAGCAAGGTAAAATCTATTCAGTTCAATCTTTGATGCCGCTAGCAGTCGGTTTGCTTGTTGGGTTTTTATTGGAAAAACTTAATATTACTGAAACAGAAATATCACTAATTACATTGTTTATAGCAGGAATTATAGCTTTTAGTTTTTTTATAGTGCCAGGGATTTCAGGAAGCGCTATTTTGGTATCACTAGGACTTTACGAAATGATTATTAAAGCTATAGCTACAATAGATCTAGCAATATTGCTCCCATTTGGTTTTGGATGCCTAATCTCCTTGATTATCTTACCAAGAATAATATTAAAGATTTACTTCAACAATAAAGTGGAGCTAAATAATTTTTTTGCAGGGTTGATCTTTATTTCTGGAATATTCCTATTTTGAAATACCTTTTTTTTATAATTGTCTCTTTGAGCATTTCAGGATGCGGAACATTTGGTTATATTTCATCGCCACTAAATAAAAATTTTTTGAGCGAGGATTCGTCAGACCATATTTATGTTGTAAAGCAATCTGATAGCTTATGGAGCATTGCTAAAAAATATGATATTTCGGTCTCAGATTTGCTTTCAAGTAATAGAAATATTCAATCGAATACTATTTTCCCTGGCGATAGATTATTAATTCCAGCCTCTTCAAAAAAAGTTTCTCAAAACTTCTGGAAAACGCCATTTAAAACTGATTCTTTTAAATATACTGCTGATAAGTGGATAATTTTTTATGGAGCAGAGGGTGAGCCTATTCATGCTATAAATGGCGGTAAAGTCATTACTGCGGGGTCGAATATTCCTGGCTATGGGAATAGTATACTCCTAGAACATGAAGACAAGTTCCTCAGCTTTTATGGTCACCTGATGCAAATTCTAGTAAAGGAAGGTGATTCCGTTTCTAAAGGACAAGTCATTGCTTTACTTGGAAAGACAGAGGCAAGTAGTCCTATGCTGAGGTTTCAACTAAGACACAGAAACAAATTAATTGATCCTAGTGAAATTAATTTTGACTGAATATTATCTTTCTAGTAGGTGTTTCTTAGGCATTACATCCTTGAACTCTGCAGCTTCCGGAAGGGGCGCTATTTGCTCAGTTATATTGGGCCAAATCTCAGCCAATTCAGCATTGATTTCTATAAATTCAATCTGGTCTTGAGGTAATTCATCCTCAGAAAAAATTGCATCAACAGGACATTCTGGTTCGCATAAAGCACAATCAATGCACTCATCTGGGTGAATTACAAGAAAGTTTGGGCCTTCATAGAAACAATCTACAGGACATACCTCAACACAGTCAGTATGTTTGCACTTAATACACGATTCTGTAACTACGAATGTCATTGGCTTTTAATAATGATGTAAGATTTTACCAATGATTTATTATTTAGCTAGCAGAAAAAAATAAATAATAATTGCAAAACAGGAAGATTTAATTATACTGTATATATATACAGTAGGAGTTCATTATGAATGATAAAACCAAAGCAGATAGGTCCAAACAGTTAAACGAAACCCTATCCCAAATTGAAAAACAATTTGGTAAGGGAACCGTTATGAAGATGGGAGAGCGTGAGGTTATAGATATTCCTGCAGTATCGACAGGATCATTGGGATTAGATATCGCTTTAGGCATAGGTGGATTACCAAAGGGCAGGGTTATTGAGATATTTGGACCAGAATCTTCTGGGAAAACTACTTTAACACTTCAAGCAATAGCAGAATGCCAGAAAGCGGGTGGAACTGCAGCCTTTATTGATGCTGAACATGCTCTAGATCCATCTTACGCACAAAAACTTGGTGTAAATGTTGACGAATTGTTGCTTTCTCAACCAGATACTGGTGAACAAGCCTTAGAAGTTACTGATATGCTCGTTAAATCTAATTCAGTTGATTTGATAGTTATAGATTCAGTAGCAGCGCTAACACCTAGAGCAGAAATTGAGGGTGAAATGGGCGATCATCATGTTGGCTTACAAGCAAGATTGATGTCTCAAGCATTAAGAAAGATAACCGGAAATATCCAAAGATCTAACGCAATGGTTATATTTATTAATCAAATAAGAATGAAGATAGGAGTAATGTTTGGAAATCCTGAAACTACTACTGGAGGGAATGCTCTTAAGTTTTATTCATCTGTGAGATTAGATATTAGAAGAATTGGTTCTGTTAAAGATGGAGATGAGGTTATAGGAAATGAAACAAGAGTTAAAGTTGTTAAAAATAAAGTGTCTCCTCCATTTAGAGAAGCTGAATTTCAAATTATGTATGGCGAAGGTATAAATGTTGAAGGCGAAATTCTTGAGTTTGGTCAGAAACTAGGATTGATAGAAAAAGCTGGTGCTTGGTATTCTTATAATGGAGAAAAAATAGGTCAAGGCAAAAACAATGCCAGCTCATTCTTAAAAGAAAATGCAAAGATTAGAGATGCTCTTTTAAAAGAGATTAGATCCTCTTATATTGCCTCTAAGAGCAAGACTAAAAAATAAATTAGATTTCTCTTAATTTAAAAAATTATGTAGTATATCCATTCTTTGGAGTGATATATGGCAAGTACAGCTTATCTTGTAGCGGCAGTTAGAACCGCTGGTGGGAAACGAGACGGCAGTCTTTCAAAATGGCATCCTGCGGATCTCGGAGCTAAGGTGCTCGATGAGCTTGTAGCAAGATCAGGCATAAATCCAGGTGATATTGATGATGTTATATTTGGTTGTGTTGATCAAGTTGGTGCACAGTCAGGAAATATAGCAAGGAATGCTATTCTTTCATCCAGTTTACCTGAATCTGTTCCTGGAACTTCTGTCGATAGGCAATGTGGTTCATCTCAGCAAGCAATACATTTTGCAGTTCAAGCTGTTATGTCTGGAACTCAAGATGTGGTTATTGCTGGTGGAGTAGAGGTTATGTCACTTGTGCCAATAGGTGCAAGTATCAAAGATGGTTATGAGGCTGGTCACGGTCTTCCATTTGATTCAACAGGTATTAAACAAAGATATCCTGGAGTTTATTTTTCTCAATTCACTGGAGCTGAATTGGTTGCAAAAAAATGGAAATTAGAGAGAGAGACATTAGATGCCTTTGCTCTGTCTAGTCATCAAAAAGCTGCCAATGCTACTAAAGAAGGCTATTTCGAGAGAGAAATTTTACCAGTGCCTGGAAAAAATCTAAATGGAATGAGTGATCTTGTACTGAAGGATGAAGGCATTCGTTATGATGCTTCACTTGAGGCTCTAGCAGGTCTTAAAACTGTAACAGAGGGAGGAGTAATTACCGCTGGTAATGCTAGTCAAATCACAGACGGTGCTGCTGCAGTGATGGTTTGTAACGAGGCAGGCCTTAAAAAGCTTACCTCCGATCCATTGGCAAGATTTGTTGCAATTAGTGTGGTGGGAGATGATCCTGTATATATGCTTACTGGCCCAATTCCTGCTACAAAAAAAGTATTAAAATCAGCTGGTCTTTCAATAGATGATATTGATCTTTATGAAGTGAATGAGGCATTTGCTCCAGTGCCTTTGGCATGGGAGATTGAAGTTGGTGCGCACAGAGAAAAACTTAATGTTAACGGTGGCGCAATGGCTTTAGGACATCCCCTAGGAGCAACAGGTGCTAAGTTGATGACTACACTTGTTTATGAGCTACATAGACGTAATAGCAAGTTCGGTCTTCAAGCTATTTGTGAAGGCGGTGGAACTGCCAACGCAACAATTATTGAAAAGCTCTAGTCAAAAATGTTTCAACTTCTGATGCTTTAATTTCTGATTTATCTGCTGTTCTTGATATAACTTCAACTGTTTGATTATCTGTATAGTTTTTTCCAATTACTACAGCATACGGACAACCAATTAGCTCAGACTCAGTAATTTTCTTACCAAATCTCTCTTGTCTATCGTCCAACATGACCCTTAAACCTTGTTGATTAAGCTTTAAATATAGTTCTTTGGCAAACAAGAGAGCGTTGTCATTTTGTTCTTTAAAAATAGGTAATATTGAAATTTGAATTGGGGCAATATTCTTTGGCCAAATTATGCCTTTGTCATCATGATTTTGCTCTATTGCTGCAGCAACTATTCTTGACACTCCAATTCCATAACAACCCATTTGAAGGATTTGACGATCTCCTTTTTCATCAATTACAGTTGCATTCATTGCAGTTGAATATACATCACCCAGTTGAAATATGTGACCAACCTCAATTCCTTTTGCCAATCTAATAATTTCATTTGAATTAGGAAATGATTTGCCGCTGAGGGAATTTATATCTTCTCCAGCGCTTATAAGTAGCTCAGCATTAATTGCGATTTCAGACTCATCACTGAAGGCAAGCGTGTCTTCGCCACTATCTGCAAGTACATGGAACTCTTCAGAGATTTCTCCACCTATTGCTCCGGAATCCGCTTTAACAATCTTATACTCAAGTCCTAGTCTGTTAAATATAGATTTGTAAGCTTCCCTCATTGATAGATATGTTATGTTAAGAGACTCGCTATCAATATGAAAACTATATGCATCTTTCATAAGAAATTCTCTTCCTCGCATGATTCCATATCTTGGTCTTATTTCATCTCTAAATTTAGTTTGTATTTGAAAGAGAGTTAAAGGTAGTTCTTTATAACTGTTTAGATTGTTTCTAATTAAATCAGTAATTATTTCTTCATGAGTTGGACCAAGGCAAAAATCTCTTTCATGCCGATCTTTAAATCTTAAGAGTTCAGGGCCAAATTTATCCCATCGCTTAGAATCAACCCAGAGATCTTTAGGTTGTACCATTGGCATGAATATCTCATGAGCGCCTGTTTTTGAGATTTCCTCTCTAACAATTTCTTCAACCAGCTTTAAAGTTTTAAATCCTAGTGGCAACCAATTGTAAATTCCAGAAGCAACTTTTCTAATCATTCCAGCTCTCAAGAGCAACTGATGACTAACTACCTCAGCCTCAGAGGGATTATCTTTTATAAACGGTACAAAAATTTTTGATGCAAGCATATTAGTATTGAGGTTACTTCATTTAGTTTATAATTCTATATTTTTTTAGGGAACAAATGCCGATTTACGAGTATAAATGCTTAAAATGCAACCTACAATTTGAAATATTGCAAAAAATATCTGATGCTCCTCTCAAAAAATGCGAAGAGTGTGGGGGTGATGTCAAGAAACAAATTTCTGCACCAGCTTTTAGACTAAAAGGCTCTGGATGGTATGAGACAGACTATAAGACCGGTAACAAGAAAAATTTGTCCAGTTCAGATGACTCATCTGGTACAAAGAAAGATACAGGAAATGATAAAGTAAGTAAAAACTCTAAAGAGGATAAACAGGCAAATTCATGAGAACAAATTATTGTGGCGAAATAAATACAAAACATATTGGCGAAACTGTTACTGTTTGTGGCTGGCTTCATAGAAGACGAGACCATGGAGGAGTTATTTTTCTTGATGTCCGGGATAAGCATGGAATTATTCAAACTGTATTTAATCCAAATCATCCTAAAGCTTTTGAAATTGCGGATGGCTGCAGAAGTGAGTTTGTTATAGGTATCACAGGTAAAGTATGTGCAAGATCTCAAGAGACTGTGAATACCAAAATGAAAACAGGCGAGATTGAAATAATTGCTGAGGATATTGAGGTATTTAGCAAAGCTGTTACCCCGCAATTTCCTTTAGATGAACATCAGGACGTGAATGAGGATGTTCGTCTTAAATATCGTTTTTTGGACTTAAGAAGACCCGAATCACAACAAAGATTAATTAAGCGTTCTAAAATAGTTTCATCAATCAGACATTACTTAGAAGAAAATAGTTTCTTAGAATTTGAAACACCTATATTGACTAAAGCAACACCTGAAGGAGCTAGAGATTACTTGGTTCCGAGTAGAGTAAACCCGGGCAATTTTTATGCACTTCCTCAATCTCCTCAGTTATTTAAACAACTTTTGATGATATCTGGTTTTGATAAATATTATCAAATTGCTCGATGCTTTAGAGATGAAGATCTCAGGGCTGATCGGCAACCTGAGTTCACCCAAGTAGATATCGAGGCTTCTTTTATATCTCAAGAGGAAATTATTTCTCTTGGAAGTGGGATGATTAATAAATTACTCGAAGAATTTACAAACTACTCAGCGCAAGATATACCAAGATTAACCTATGCAGATGCAATGGAAAGATTTGGCTCTGATAAGCCTGATTTAAGAATTCCCCTAGAATTATGTAGCATTGAAGAGACGGTCCAAAATGAAGAATTTAAAGTCTTTGCAGACCCTGCTAAAGATCCTGACAGTAGGGTTGTCGCTTTACTTATTCCTGGTGGAAATGATTTATCTAGAGGTCAAATTGATGAGTACACTAATTTTGTAGGTAAACTAGGAGCCAAAGGCTTAGCTTATATTAAGATCAATGATATTAACTCATCTGATGGTCTTCAGTCACCAATTCTGAAATTTCTATCAGAAGGTTGTGTTCAAGAAATATTAAACAAAACCAAAGCACAAACTGGTGATTTAATCTTTTTTGGAGCAGGTGCATCAGATTCTGTTAATTTGACTATGAGTAGTCTGATTAAAAAAATCGCGATTGATTTAAATCTTTACAACAAAGAATGGGCCCCATTATGGATAGTTGATTTCCCAATGTTTGAGAAAAATAAGGAGGGTAACCTTACCTCTCTTCACCATCCATTTACTCTTCCTGTTAATGGTCTTTCTGAGCTTATTGGTAATCCAGAGAATGCTCTAGCATTTGCTTATGATATTGTCCTCAATGGTTATGAAATTGGTGGAGGATCATTGAGAGTTTTTGATTCTGAAACGCAAATGGAAATATTTAAGATTTTGAACATCAATAATGATGAAGCAAAAGAAAAGTTTGGTTTTTTGCTGAGCGCGCTTGAGTCTGGATGTCCGCCTCATGGAGGAATTGCGTTTGGCTTAGATAGAATTGCAATGCTTTTAACTGGTACGCAAAATATCAGGGATGTGATTGCATTCCCCAAAACGCAAAGTGCTACCTGTTTACTCACTGAGGCACCAAGTCACGTATCTGCCCTTCAGTTAGAGGAGCTTTGGATAGAATCAACTTTCAGTGAGGATCAATAATGGCAGGTCACTCTAAATGGGCTAATATTAAACATCGAAAAGCTCGTCAGGATGAAAAAAAAGCCAAGGTTTATACAAAACTAATAAGAGAAATCACAATAGCAGCTAAAAGTGGCGGACCAATTCCAGAAGATAATCCCAGATTACGCTTGGCTTTAGATAAGGCCAATGGTGAAAATATGCCAAAAGACACGATTAATAGAGCTATTCAACGAGGTGCAGGCAATGACGATAACGCTAATCTTGAAGAGGTTGTCTATGAGGGCTATGGACCAAGTGGTGTTGCTATTTTAGTTGAAACCATGACGGATAATAGAAATAGAACAGTGGCTGACGTAAGACATGCCTTCACAAAGCACGGAGGAAATTTAGGTACTGATGGATCTGTAGCTTATCTATTTGAAAAAATTGGTTCCATCCAACTTAAAACAGATTTACAAGAAGAAGAGTTGCTAGAATTAGTCATTGAGGCTGGAGCAGATGATTTAATTTATTCGAATTCTATGGCTGAAGTGAATTGCTCTGCCAATCTCTTGCATGAGGTGCATGACGCATTAAAGAAAAAGGGTCTAGATGTTGAGTTTGCCCAAATTATGATGAAACCAACCACTATGATACAAGCTGATCAGGAGCTTGCTGAAAAAGTTTTAAAGCTGCTAGATTTCTTAGAAGATATAGATGATGTTCAAGAGGTTTACTCAAATGTTGAGTTTCCTGAAAATTTTTTTGAAGAATAGTGGCAATCAATTCAAGAACCAAGGGAGCAAATTTTGAAAGAGAAATAGGGAATTTGCTCCAGGAATCTTTGAGCCTTAATAACCCAGTTAGAAGAATTCTAGAGCAAACTAGAACCAAGGAATTGCCAGATTTGAAGCTGGGTCGTTGGTGTCTTGAGTGCAAGAGGTATGGAACAGGTTCGGAGCCTTTAGATGGTTGGTGGGATCAAGTAACCAGCGCAACAGGTCAAGGAGAATTCCCAGCTTTAATATATAAATTTAATCGAAGGCCTATAAAAGTCAGAATCTTAGCAGAAACATTAAATCCCGAGCTTTCAAGCAATATTAAGATTGATTTACTTTGGGAAGATTTTATTGAACTGATCAAGCAGCGTTTTCAAGAAGATATCTTAGCCCATGAAAACACAGTTACCCATTAGTCCATTCCCTATAAAAGTATTTGTTGAGGATACAGACTTTCAAGGCTTTGTATATCATGCTAACTATATTAAATATTTTGAGAGAGCCCGAAGTCAGTTTTTAAATGATATTGGTTTTTTTCAGAGCGATGATAAACAAGGGTATTTTGTAGTAAGAAAGATTTCACTCCAGTTTGTAACACCAGCAAAACTTGAAGACGAGCTTTTAGTAAACTCAACTGTTACCAAGGCATCCAAAGCCCGATCTGTTTTTTACCAACAAATTCTAAGAGGAGATACTATAATTGCTAATGCTGAAATAGAGGTTTGCTATGTCAATAGTGTCTCGGGAAGGCCAGAACAATTTCCAAAACAATTTCTTGATAGGATATAAATATGAATGAGCTCAATTTAATTCAAATGTTTTTAGATGCAACTATAGTGGTGCAACTAGTCATGATTATTCTGCTCTTTGCATCAATAATTTCATGGATTGTAATTTTTGAGAGGCGACAGTTTTTTCAGAGCCTTCAAAAAAAGAACATTTCATTTAATAAAGTCTTTTGGGAGAGCAAGGATCTTGAGGTGCTTCTTGAAATTAGTGCTACCTCCAATCCATTAGGGAGTGAGCAAAGAGTCTTCAAGGATGCTATGGTTGAATTCTCAAGACTTAAAGAAGATTCTGCGATTTCTATAGAAGATCTAGAAAGCGTAAAGCGTTCAATAAAGGTAAGAATAGCAAAAGAAGAGGATGAATTTAACAAACACCTTCAAATGCTTGCCAATATTGGTTCTGTTAGTCCCTATGTTGGTCTATTTGGAACAGTTTTAGGGATTGTTAATTCTTTCATAGGATTGAGTGATGCAACTCAAGCAACCATTAATGCTGTTGCACCAGGAATATCTGAAGCACTTATTGCTACTGCTCTAGGTTTATTTGCTGCAATACCAGCATTGATAGCTTATAACAGATATGTATCATTGGCCGATGCTCAAATTAAGCATCTTCTTATTTTTGGAGAAGAGCTGGTCAGCATTTTGTACAGAGAAGTAACTAGAAAATAAATACTCCATGATTCAACAAGATTTTAATAAAAGGAGACTGCATTCAGAGATCAATGTAGTTCCTTATATTGATGTGATGCTGGTTTTATTAATAATATTTATGATACTTTCCCCGCTCCTTATTCAAGGAGTAGACGTTGATTTGCCGCAGACAGACACCACCAAAATGTCAATTGAGAGCGAACCTCTAGTTGTTTCTATCAATCAATCTGGAGAGTATTTCTTAAATTTAGGGGAAGAATTGCTTCCTATGCCTCTAGCTGAACTTCGCTCCAAGGTTGCATTAATTTATGAAGCCAATCCGGATATAGAAGTTGTTATCAAAAGTGACAGATCGGTTGTATTTGAAAAAGTTGCACAGGTTTTGGCTTCCATTCAGGCTGCGGGAGTAAAAAATGTCGGCATAGTCACCACAGGCTATGATTCTTAATACTTTTTATCTTAAAAGTGGTATTTTTTCATTTACGATTCATGCCTTGATTTTATTGTATGCTTATTTGCAATTTGAAGGCTTTGCATCCGATAAACAGCTAATTCATAAACCAGTGAACGTTTCTTTAATCGAGGAGCAAAACAAAGTAGTTAAGCCAAAAAATACCTCCATTCAAAAGCAACCAACACAACAATTGCCTACCAACAAAATTGAAGAATTTAATTCCTCTGTAGCTATTTTTTCATCTACAGAGTTAACAAGAGACACACCCTCTGAATTACAACAAAGTAGTGAATTAACTGAAACATTCGAGGAACTTAATCTTCAATATTTTGTCAATAAAATTATAGATTCTATTGAGGGTGCGTGGCGTAAGCCACTAAATATACAAGATGGACTTAGCGCTCAGTTTTTATTAAGAGTGTCTAGAACTGGAAAAATTATGACTTATCAATTGCATAAAAGTAGTGGCAATATAAGGTTTGATAATTCGGGTTTATCAGCAATCAAAAGAGTTGATAAGTTTTCTTTCTTTGAAGAGATACCAAATGAAATCTATGAAACTGAATTGAAAGTATTTATTTTGAACTTTAATCCATGAGACTTCTTTCTTCTTTATTTATCTTGTTAATTGCCAATGTTTTGCATGCACAATTAACTATTGAGATTACTCAAGGATCCGATAATCCTTTTAATTTAGGAATTATTTCTCAATCATCCATTGAATCTGATTCTACTAATATCGTCGCTTCAATTATCGCCAATGATCTATTGAGGACAGGGGACATAACTATAATTTCTGAGGCTGATCCTGGAAATATTTCTGAAGAAGACCTGCCTTTTACTTTCTGGAAACTGATGAAACTTGATTTCATTGCAATAACCAATTTGCAAAGAGATTCAGATATTACTTTAAAGCTCGACTATAAAATTTACGATGTTTCTAAGGCTAAACTTGTTAGAGAATCAACGGTATTTGGTGTTCCAAATCAGTTGCGTCAATTAAGCCATTACGCAGCAGATGGGATTTATGAGACTGTTACTGGAATTAAAGGTATAGCAACTACAAAGTTAATATATGTTGTTGAACAGAATTCATTTCAAGGCAAAAATTACAAGCTCATGCTTGCTGATGCTGATGGAGCTAATGAGCAAATGTTGCTTAAAAGCGATCAACCGATTATCTCTCCCGCTTGGTCTAGAGATTCCAAAGAAGTAGCATATGTATCCTTTGAAACAGGAGTTGCAGCAGTTTATATTCAAGATATTGCTTCAGGGCAAAGGGAAAGAGTTTTAGAAAAAGAAAGCCAAATAAGCTCCCCGGCTTTTTCACCTGATGGCAAATATCTCTCTTTAACTCTTTACCAAGATGGTAATGCTGAAATTTATATACTGCGCTTGAAAGACAAAGCTCTTACTAGGGTTACCAACCACTTTGCTATTGATACAGAAGCAACCTGGTCATCTAAAGGCGATAAATTATTATTTACTAGCTCACGATCAGGAGGACCACAGCTTTATGAGGTAAATCTTAGAAAGTTAAACAATGCACCTGAAAGGGTTACTTTTGAGGGTTCATATAACGCTAAAGGAGCTTATCTTCCAAAGGATGAAGGGTTTGTTTTTGTGCATCGAAACGAAAGGGGGCAATTTCAAATAGCACTTCAGTATCAAAACGAAAGGTTTGTTAGACCTCTAACAAATGCAAAATTAGATGAATCTCCCAGTGTTGCTCCGAATGGTAATATGGTAGTCTATGCAATTACAGATGGAGCTGATTCATTGCTGGCAGGCTTCAGTTTAAGCGGTGCCAAATTTAGATATCCTATTAAAAATGGAAAAGTTAGAGAGCCAGCATGGTCATATTTCACAAGGTAAAGGACAAATTATCATGACAAAATCTAAAACAATATTAGGACTATTTATTACAATTTTTTTTATCGCTTCCTGTAGCTCAGTTCAGAAGTCTTCGGAAAAGGTAGCGAATGAAGGAGTGCAAGGAGTTTCTATTGATTCTGGCGCTTCTGGTGCTTCTGGTCAGCGCTCATCTTCTGAACAGGCGGTATTAGCTAATGCTACGGTATATTTTGAATATGACTCATACAGATTGAGCAGTAAATCATTGCAGACCCTTAAAAGCCTTGCAAGCCTCCTGTCTGAAAACAAAAGTTTAACTATTGTATTAGCTGGTCATGCCGATGAAAGAGGTACAAGAGAATATAACTTGGCGCTTGGTCAAAGAAGAGCAGAGACAGTAGCCGATTATCTAAAAACTCTTGGAGTTAATTCAGATAGGCTAACTGTTCGCAGTTTTGGAGAAGAAAGACCTGCAGCTTTAGGCTCCAATGAGGCATCTTGGGCTAAAAATAGAAGAGTAGAAATTAAGTAAGACGCTTTTGAAGTTTTATTTTTTATTTTTTATATCATTAGTCTATATCCCTCTGATATTTTCACAGTCTGATGCTGAGGATATTCTTTTTTTGAAGATCCAAGAACTTGAAGAAGAGATTGCCATTCTTAGATCAGAACTAGAGAGCCAGTCTTATCAAATTAAGAAACTTCAACAAGATTCACTGGATACTAATCATACGAAAAGCAATCAAACTCCTCTCAAAAGACAAGAGCAAGATTCTGCTTTTAAATTCGAAGGATTAAATGATCAGAGATCCCTTGAAGAAGTATACGATAGCGCTATAAAAAATCTTAACAATCAAAAATTTTTGATCTCATATGAAGAATTTGAATACATAGTCCAGAACTCTGATGATACCGATAAGGTTCCATTGAGTGCCTTTTGGATGGCAGAAATAAGCCTTAATTCTAATAATTTAGAGGATGCTTTATTTCATTATCTTTTTATAACTACTTCTTATCCTGAGCACTGGAGGGTACCACTCGCGCATAAGAAAATTGGAGATATCTATTCTTTGCAAGAGAAAACCTCTGAGGCAGAAAACAAGTATCGATTTGTTGTAAGTGAATATCCATCAAGCCCAGCAGCATCTTTAGCCTTGCAGATATTGGAAAATATGGAATAATGCCATCTTTTTTATGCATAAATATGGGTCGCTAGCTCAGTTGGTAGAGCAGTTGGCTTTTAACCAATTGGTCACAGGTTCGAATCCTGTGCGACCCACCACTTGCGCAAATAAATGCTCTCATCTGAACATTTAAAAAAACTCTTTTCTGGCTTTAGCATAAATTCATTGCTTGCCTCCATTTTATTTTTTCTAGTTTTAAGCTCATGGTATATCTTGAGGCCAATTAGAAATGATATGGCTGCTCAAAATGAAGAGATTCTTCCTTTGCTCTTGGGATTTGGAGCCTTTGCAATGATCGCAATTAATCCCCTCTATTCATGGATTGCTTCAAGAAATAATCTAAAGGGAATATTTAATTATTCCTATTTATTTTTTATTGCAAACCTAGTTCTCTTTGCATTTTTTGCTGATTATTTTCAAATGAATGAATCTCCGTGGTTTTCAAGGTTTTTTTATATTTGGTGTAATGTTTTTTCCTTTTTTGTGGTTTCAGTTTTTTGGGTATTAGTGATTAATATTTTTAGAGGAGAGAGTTCCAAAGCATTTTATGGAGTTATTGCTGCCGGAGGATCTATAGGTAGTTTTTTAGGATCTGGAATTACTAAAAGTCTGTCTGATTCAATCAATACTTCTGGAATTACTCTTTTTTCAATCTCTTCTGTCTGTTTCTTAATTATTGCTTTAATTTTAGGAAATTTCTTAATCCACAGATCTAAACAAGAGGCTTCAATCATGGAATCTGTGGGTGGAGATAGCATTGATGCTTTTAGAAATCTTATTAGCAATAAACAAATAAGATTTATTGGGACCTATATGTATTTGTGGACCGGCCTAATGACAATTCATTGGGTAACTTCTATTTCAATTATTAATGAATGGTCTCAAGATAGCGCAGATAGGATTAGATTTTTTGGCAACATAGAGCAAACTGTAGCAATTCTCACGGTATTCTCTCAATTCTTTTTAACAAATTTGGCGGTTCGTTTCATTGGCATTAAAAAGATCTTTGTCTTATATGGTCTGATTTTTACAGCTGTCTATATTGGATATGCCATTCATCCAACGATAAGCCTTGTTTTTGGAGTAACAATCTTGTTAAGGGTGTTTGAATATGGTTATAACAAGCCAAGTCGCGAAATTCTTTTTAGCCAACTTTCAAGAGTAAATAGGTACAAAGCTACCGTTCTTGTTGATACAGCTCTTGTGAGACTAGGAGATTTTTCTGGGAGCGGATTTATTTTTCTTGGCAAGATATTAGCTTTTGCATCCTCTCAAATACCACTTTTGGCAATTCCATTTTCTGCAGCACTGTCATATGTGGGGTCGAAAATGGTGAGCAATGATAAAGCTACCTAGATCTTTCTCTTTGATAATTTTGAATTAATTTAATTTTTTCAAGAATGTATTCCATTGTTTGAAAATTTTCTTCACTTAATTTCAACGCAAATCTAAATTGGTTCATTGACTCATCTATTTGGCCCAAAATTAGATGATATTCTCCCAAGCTCATGTGATAGCCTAATATATTTTTTCCTGCTCTTTGAATTTCAGAAAGCTGAAGCCATATCAATGGATTAGTTTTTTTTGTTATTAATAAATCTCTTAATGTTTCTTCTGCAAGATAATATTCACTCAATCCAGCTAAAATTCTTGAAAACAGCATAGTTGCTGGGTAGTTTTTAGGAGATATTCGCAATACCTCTTCAATTTGAGTTTTTGCTTTACCTAATTCACCCATGCTAAATAAAATCTCAGCATGTGAAATTTGCAACATAATATCCTTAGGAAATTTTTCAGCCAGCTTTTGTAAAACCTCTAGGCTTTCTTTAAATTTGGTGGCATGAAAGTATGATCTTGCTAATGCATAAAGATTCTCATTGGTGCTTTCTTCCTCTAGTAACTTTTCAAAGTAGGCAAAAGAGTTATTGATCGGTGTGTAATAATCAGCCTTAAGCCTTCCTTTTACAAATTGAAAGTCTATTGTATTTCTCTTACCACCTATAATTCCTGTTTGATCTGCTGCATTAAATGCATCACTAACTCTTGATGATGATACGGGGTGGGTGAGAAGAAATTCCGGGATTTGATCTCCAGATAGTCTTCTTATTTGCACCATATTTTCGAACATTTCACCCATACTTTTTGGATCATATCCAGCTTTGATTAAGTTATTAAAACCAAATCTATCAGCTTCTTTTTCAAGATTTCTGCTGTATCTAAGGTTTTCTTGGTTAAGCGCAGCTGGGCCTGCTATAAATGCAGTAGGGTTATTTGCAATGATTGCAAGGGCAAGAGCAGAAATCATGACCAATGCAGAAGCCATATTAGTATCAGATCCCCTTAGCACATTTCTTGCAAAATGCCTCTGACTGAGGTGCGCAAGCTCATGGCTAATTACCGATGCAAATTGTGCTTCATCATCTGAATTTAAAAACAAGCCCCCATTGATACCGATAATACCTCCAGGTGCAGCAAAGGCATTAAGAGTTTTGTCATCAATTAAAACAATATTAAAACTTTTTTCAGATAGAGCAGATGTCTCAGAGATTCTATATATAAGCAATTCAGTAAATTCTTGAATAATTGGGTCATTTATCAATGGAGCTTGTGCATAAATTTGGCTAAGAAAAGCCTCCCCAATCTGCTTTTCTTGCTCAAGCGACACAGCACCAGAAACCCTATCTCCAAGAGTTGGAAGATTTGTTGCTGCTTGTGAGCTAAGATTTAGGTGGGAAAGCAACAACCCTAAAAGAGTGAGAGAATATTTAATCACAAAAGTTTTTTTGTTTTGATACCAGTAGATATCTTATAATCTTATTTCTTTGACAGCAAAGATTGACCAATGTTACAACAAATAAATAATATTCTTAGAAAGATTTTTCCTACCGAAGAGTCTCTAGGATTTGCTCTGCTGTTGCTATTTGCAATTTTTATCCTCGCTGTTCTTGGCTCGGCCTTGTCACCATTTATAGTAAGTGTGATTTTTGCTTATTTGCTGATTGGTCTTAACAATCGAATTTTAACCCTTGGAATAAATGAAAAATTTGCCTTATTTATAACTTTTAGTATTTTTTTACTTGCTGGATTAGCCTTGCTGATTTGGTTGGCTCCAATCTTATATCAGCAAATTCAGTCATTAATAACTGAGTTGCCAAAGTGGTTTAGTCAACTTCGAGTATTCATCTCAAACCTGCCTAATCAATATCCAGATTTGGTTACCTCTGATCAAATCGCATCTTTTTTGGATAATTTGTCAACTCAACTTTTAGCCGTCTCGCAAAATTTTTTAAGAATTTCTATTTTGGGAATTCAAAATACACTCTCAATAGCTGTAATGTTAGTTCTGTTACCCATATTGGTTTATTTCATGCTTTTCGATAGGAAGGAGTTAATCCAAAGCTTCTTAACAATTCTTCCAAACAATAAGAATATGCTTGAAAAAATTTGGGCTGAAATGGATATACAGCTAAGTAATTACGTAAGAGGTAAGGCATTTGAGATTTTAATTGTTGGTTTGGCATCTGCAATATTATTTTGGTCCTTTGGACTTAAATATACTGCTTTACTTTCAGTGCTTGTAGGATTATCTGTGTTGATTCCATACATTGGTGCTTTTGCTGTTACTGTTCCTGTAGCAGTTGTTGCATACCTTCAATTTGGCTTCGGGTATGATTTTATGCTTTTATTAGGGCTTTATATCATTCTGCAAGTCTTAGATGGTAATTGGTTGGTACCTTTATTATTTTCAAATGCGGTAAAAATGCATCCAGTTACGATCATATTGGCAGTTTTTGTTTTTGGAGGACTCTTTGGATTTTGGGGAGTATTTTTTGCTATTCCAATGGCAACATTTTTAAAGGCCATAATCAATGCATGGCCTTCTGAAAATTTAACTTAGCTTTTTTGCTTCCTCAAGAACTTCTTTTACATGCCCTGCAACTTTTACTGACCGCCATTCTTTGATTACTTTGCCTGCTTTGTCTATCAAAAATGTGCAGCGATCAACACCCATATACTGCCGACCATACATTGATTTCATTTTCATAACATCAAACGCATTGCATGTTTTTTCATCAGGGTCTGATAGGAGTTCAAAAGGGAAAGACTGTTTTTCTTTGAAGTTCTCATGTGACTTAATTGAATCTCTCGAAATACCAATTATTTCTGTATTTGATTTCAGGAATTCTTTGTAATGATCTCTAAAATCTTGACCTTCGGTTGTACATCCTGGCGTACTATCCTTTGGGTAAAAATAAAGAACGAAATTTTTGCCTAGCAAAGCTTTATTGGAGATCGTTTTATTTGAGGTTGCCTCTCCATTGAAAGCCGGACATTTTTTTCCTGTTAAATCTTTTGCCATTTAAATTTCTCCAATAAGGTGTATAGTTCATATCCTATTAATGTTAAAGGCTAATGCAAAATATTCAAGGTAGTATAGTTGCTTTGGTAACCCCAATGCATCCTGATGGTTCCATAGATTATGAGTCATTAAAAAGTCTTATTGAATGGCATATTCAAGAGGGAACTGCTGCAATTGTATCTGTTGGAACTACGGGTGAGTCTGCTACCTTAGATCACTACGAACACATTGAGGTTATAAAGAAAACAATAGAATTTTCAAATAATAAACTACCTGTCATTGCAGGCACGGGTGCCAATTCAACTCAAGAAGCTATTGATCTAACAAAAGAATCTGCAAGTCTAGGCTGCAAATTTACACTACAGGTAACTCCTTACTATAACAAACCACCCCAGCAAGGACTGAAAGAGCACTTTCTTGCTATCGCAAACGCTACGGATTTGAACGTAATTCTCTATAACGTCCCCAGCAGAACTGCCTGCGATCTACTGCCAGTAACTGTGGAGCAATTAATGGAACATCCCAAAATTATTGGTATTAAAGAAGCCTTAGCAGATTCTCAAAGGATTCATGATCTTGTAGCTTTAAAAGGTCAAAAACGTCAGGAGTTTATTCTGTTATCAGGTGATGATCCAACATTTTGCTACGCAATGCAGCAAGGTTTCAATGGCGTTATTTCAGTGGCAGCTAATGTCATTCCTAAAGTTTGCGCTAAAATTTCAACACTTTGTCAGACCAAAAATTTTGATGAGGCAAAAGAGCTTAATATGCAGTATCAAAGCTTGTACGAACTTCTATTTTGTCAATCCAACCCAATTGCAGTTAAATGGATGTTAAATCAAATGGGTTACATTAAGCCAGGTATTCGATTGCCTCTCATAGAACTGGATCAGAGCTACCATAATGCAGTAAAATCTTCACTTGAAAGTCTTTCCTTGATTCATGCATAACATTTATTTTTTATTAATAATTTTTTTGATCTCAAGTTGCTCCTATATCTCAGGGCCTGACGGATTTTTTCCAGAAACAGCAGACGATTTTTTTAACGAAGAGATAGCAGAGGACCTCAAACTTCCATCATCATCGGATAATCTTGAGCTAAAAACAGACAACCATTATCCATATACAGAGGCAAGACCCGAACTTGATGAAATCTCTGTTCCAAAACCCCGTCAAATTTTTTCCTCAGGACAAACAAAGCAAGTTCAGCTGCGTAAATTAGGAGACTTGTTATGGATGTACGTTGAGACTTTGCCATCAACTTCATGGCCGATTGCAAAAACTTATTTTGAAACCTCTGAGTATGAGGTCTTATCAGCGAATCCCAATAGTGGAAAAATTGTTATGAATTTTAATGAAGGGATTCAACTGACTGCATCAATTGAACACGGAATTAAAGAAGCTTCAACTGAGGTCTCATTGATGTTCACAGATTCTAATAATAATGAATTAATTGATGACAATTATTTGCAGCTCCAACAAACTGAATTACAAAAGTTACTTCAATATTTTGCTGATTCAGTCTCAACTTTTTCCGGCACATCTCTTGCTGCACAAAATTTAAATGATAGGAAGAAATCTAAAATTCTTTCAGTTAACGAGCAAACAATAATTGAGTTGTCATTAAATTTTGATCGTTCTTGGTCAGCAGTTTCGAGAGCGATTGATGATGCTAAAGTTTCCGTAAATGATAGAAATAGGGACGAAGGGTTTTTTTTGGTATCTTTTGTAACTGAAGATGATAAAAAAGGATGGTTTGGATTTTTAAATTTTGATGACGATGAGAGCAGCACCAATCTGGATCTTTCTCAGGATCCAGAATTCCAAATTTTTGTGAAAGAAAACTCTGGAAAAACCAGGGTTTCTGTGATCTCCTTAAAAAATGATTTAGAAGGAGCAGAAGAATTATTGTCTGAAATTAATAAACTACTCACCTAAACTTTTTTGACTATGGAAAAACAAAAGTTAATCGCACAAGGTAAAGCCAAATCAATGTACGAAACTGATATGGCTAAAACTTTATTGATGGAGTTCAGAGATGATGCATCAGCATTTGATGGTAAAAAAATATCTGCTTTGAACAACAAAGGAAAAGTTAATAATCAATTCAATGCTTTTATTTTGAATAAGCTTGAAGAAGAGGGCATTGAAACTCATTTTATTAAAACCATCTCAAACAATGAATCCTTAGTGAAACGTCTTGATATGTTCCCTATTGAGTGTGTAGTCAGGAATAGAGCAACAGGCTCCTTATGTCGAAGATTGGGTGTGGAAGACGGTTTGATACTGGAGCCACCATTATTTGAATTTTTCCTAAAAAATGATCAGCTTGGAGATCCGCTAATTAATGAAAATCATATTTTAAGTTTTAAGTGGGCTAATCAAGAGGAAATAGATGCTATGAAAAGCATGACTTTTAAGGTAAATCAAATTTTGAGACAACTCTTTGATCAGGCTAACTTAATCCTTGTTGATTACAAATTAGAGTTTGGTAAATTTGAAAATAAAATTCTTCTAGGTGATGAATTTACTCCTGATGGATGTAGACTTTGGGATAAAGATACTTTAGAGAAATTAGACAAAGATAGATTTAGACAGGATCTTGGAGATGTGATTGAGTCTTATCAAGAGGTTGCTAATAGATTGGGAATACAAATTAATCTTGACTAAATTACTCAGGTATTGATAATACCTTTGTGAATTTTACCACCAAAAGTAGATATGCTATTAATGCTCTAGCTGAGCTAGCCCTTGCTAGAGAAAATGGTCGCTCTCACTCGATTCCAGATATTGCATCCAATCAAGGAATAGAACAAAGTTATTTAGAGCAATTATTCAGAAAGCTCAGAATTGCTGGAATTTTAATAAGCACAAGGGGTAGGCATGGTGGCTACGAGTTTTCTTGTTGTCCAAGCAAAATTACCATTAAAAGTGTGATGGAAGCTGTGGAAGAAAATCTTGATGCTACAGGCTGTTCTGGAGCGTCAAATTGTTTCCAAGGCAAGAGATGTGCATCTCATAATTTTTGGGACAACCTTAATAAAACTGTAGACTCTTTTCTTGAGGATACTTACATCACTGATTTGATAAAACCTAATTTAAAACAAGAAATAAATTTATTAAAAATCTCATGACCAATCTCAAACTACCTATTTATCTTGATTATGCATCTACTACTCCAGCTGATAAAAGAGTAGCTCAGAAAATTTTTGAGCATCTTACGTTGGAAGGAAATTTTGGTAACCCCGCATCACGATCGCATGCCTATGGTTGGTCAGCAGAGGAATCTGTGGAGGAGGCTAGAGCACATGTCGCAAATCTAGTTAATTGCGATCCAAGAGAAATAGTTTTTACTTCGGGGGCTACTGAATCAGATAACTTAGCGATTAAAGGAGTAGCAAATTTCTATAAATCCAAAGGCAAACACATCATTACCTCAAAGATAGAACATAAAGCGGTGTTAGATCCTTGTAGACAGCTTGAAAGAGATGGCTTTACGGTTACTTATCTTGATCCAAATGAACAAGGCATTATTACACCTCAACAGATTGCTGAAGTCATACAAGACGATACCATCTTGATCTCGATCATGCATATCAATAATGAGCTTGGAACAGTCAATGACATCAAAGCGATTGGAGCGCTTGCACGATCAAAAGGAATATTTTTTCATGTTGATGCTGCTCAGAGTACCGGAAAGGTTGAAATAGACTTAAATAATTTAGAAGTTGATTTGATGTCTTTTTCTGCGCATAAAACATATGGCCCAAAAGGCATTGGAGCTTTATTCGTTTCTCGTAAGCCAAGAGTAAGGCTTGAAGCTCAAATTCATGGGGGCGGTCATGAAAGGGGTATGCGCTCTGGAACATTGGCTACTCATCAGATAGTGGGTATGGGAGAAGCATTTAGATTGGCCAAGCTAGAAATGCAAACTGATAATGAAAGAATATCCAAACTGCACCAAAAATTACTAGATGGAATTCAGCATATTGAAGAGATCTATATCAATGGAGATTTAGCTCACAAAGTTCCAAATATTCTAAATGTAAGCTTTGCATATATTGAAGGCGAATCTCTTATGATGGCTCTCAAAGACATTGCTGTATCCTCTGGTTCTGCCTGCACATCTGCATCACTCGAACCCTCATATGTCCTAAGAGCCCTTGGTCGTAAAGATGAATTGGCTCATAGCTCCATTCGTTTTTCCATTGGAAGATTTACTACAGATGAAGACATTGATTACACTATTTCTATTTTAGAGCAAGCCGTTTCAAGGCTGCGAGAACTATCTCCTTTGTGGGAAATGTACTTGGATGGTGTTGATCTAGATACTGTTGAATGGCAGGGTATTTAATTGGAGAGAAATAATGGCATATAGCAAAAAAGTAGTAGATAAGTTTGAAAGTACAATCAAGGAACCAGAAAAGTTTAATGTTGGCAGATTTGATCCAAAGGAGTTAAATGTTGGCACAGGCATGGTTGGTGCCCCAGCTTGTGGAGATGTAATGAAACTGCAAATTAAATGTGAGCCAAAGGGCAATACTCATGTAATTAAGGATGTGAAATTTAAGACATACGGTTGCGGTTCTGCAATAGCTTCTTCCAGCGAATTGGTAGAAATGTTAATTGGCAAAACTCTTGAAGAAGCCAAAGAAATTAAAAATAAAGATATTGCAACAGCTTTAGAGCTCCCTTCAATTAAGATTCATTGTTCTGTATTAGCTGAGGACTCTATTAAACGGGCTATCGAAGACTATGAATCTAAGCAATAATATTGAAAATTACTCCCCAAATGGAGTGTCTATAACTAGGGCTGCAGAAGAGCATTTTTTAAAGAGCTTACAGACTTCCAAAGACGATTTGGTCATTAGAATTGGCATCCGTGAGGCAGGGTGCTCAGGATATGAATATTATTTTGAACTAGATAGTGATTTTGATGACAATGATTTTGTCCATTGTTTCTCAGGAAAAAAAATAGTGATCGACAAAAAAAGTCTTAACTTTATCAAAGGTTCTGAGATAGATTATATTGATGACGGTATTAACCAAGGCATCCGTTTCAAAAATCCTAATGCTAAAGCTGTCTGCGGCTGTGGAGAGAGTTTTACTATCTAGCAATGCCAAAAGTTAAATTTCTACCTCACGAAGTTATTTGTCCAGAAGGTGCTGAGTTTAATATTTCTAAAGATGAATCAATTTGTGAGGCAGCTCTGAAAAATGGTCTGGTCATTGAGCATGCTTGTGAAATGTCTTGTGCATGCACCACTTGCCATATTATTGTTAGAGAAGGCTTTAGTTCCCTTAACGAAAGTACTGATGATGAGGAAGATCTGTTAGATAAGGCATGGGGATTAGAGCCTCTATCACGTTTAAGCTGCCAAGCATATCCCGGAGATAAAGACTTGGTTGTTGAATTGCCAAAGTATACTATTAATCAAGTTTCTGAGAATCATTGATGCTCTGGACAGACGTATTTGAGATAGCAGTGCAATTGGCCGATCTTTATCCCGAAATTGATCCTCAATGGATAAGTTTTCCAGACTTGCATTCAAAAGTAATCCATCTTGCAAACTTTAATGATGAACCAAACAAATCAAATGAAAAAATATTAGAAGCTATCCAGACGGCATGGATAGAAGAATATCAATAAGTTAACTATAATACTGCCTTTTTAAGAGGCTATATCATGATAGAAAAAACACTTTCAATTATTAAACCAGATGCAACTTCGAGGAATGTAGTAGGTGAAATTATTTCAAGATTTGAAAAGAATGGCCTCAAGGTTGTTGCGGCCAAAATGATTAAATTATCAAGAGAACAGGCAGGCGGGTTTTATGCAGAGCATGAAGGCAAACCATTCTATAACAATTTAATCGACTACATGACTTCAGCTCCTGTACTTGTTCAGGTCTTAGAAGGAGATGGCGCTGTTGCACTTAATAGAAAATTGATGGGCGCAACAAACCCAAAAGAAGCTGAGCCAGGCACCATAAGAGCAGATTTTGCAGAGTCGATTGACGCCAATGCAGTCCATGGTTCAGATTCTCTGCAGAGTGCAGCAAGAGAGATCTCTTATTTTTTTTCTACTGAAGAAATTTGTAGTTGAGTGACCAAGCTAAAGTTAACCTCCTAGGTTTTACTCATACAGAACTCAAGAATTTTTTTGCCGAGATAGGTGAAAAGCCTTTTCGTGCAAATCAGTTATTTACTTGGATTCACCAAAGAGGCTGTATGGATTTTCGCTCGATGACTGTTTTTAGTGAACAGCTTCGAGATAAACTAGATTCTATAGCAGTTTTAAAACCACCGAGTGTTGAAGAAGTTATTAAGTCTCCTGATGGAACTTTAAAATATCTAATTAAATTAGATTCTGGTTCCTTTGTAGAAATGGTAAGGATTCCAGAAGCAAAAAGAGTTACCTTGTGCATTTCATCACAGGCAGGATGTGCTTTGCAGTGCAGTTTTTGTGCTACGGGAGCGCAAGGTCTTGAACGAAATCTTACATCTGCTGAGATTATTGGACAGCTTTGGCTAGCAAATTTTCATAACCAAGCGCTTTCTCGTATTTCAAATATAGTATTTATGGGAATGGGTGAACCGTTGCAGAATACCCATAATGTCATCAAAGCTATAGAAGTTTTTTTGGATCAAAATGCTTATGGACTATCTAAAAGAAAAATAACCTTGAGCACTTCTGGGATAGTTCCTGAAATAATTAAATTATCTGAGAAAACTGATGTTTCATTAGCTATCTCCTTGCATGCTCCAAATAATAAATTGAGAGACGAACTAGTGCCTATAAATAAAAAATATCCTTTAGAGCAGCTATTGCCTGCATTGAAGTGTTATCTTAAAGACCAGTCTGCAAGGGCTAATATTACCGTGGAGTATGTCATGCTTGATGGCATCAATGACTCTCTTGAATATGCAAAACAGTTAGGTAAATTATTGGCAAATCTTAAGTGTAAGATAAATTTAATTCCCTTTAATCCTTTTGACGGCAATCCTCATAAACGTTCTTCTGATCATGCTATTCAACAGTTCAAGGATTACCTTATTGCTAAAAAATATATAACCACTGTTAGAACAACTCGTGGTGATGCTGTTGATGGTGCATGCGGACAATTATCCGGTCATTTATTAAATGCAATTAAGGGAAAAGCAAGTAAAATTTCAGTCTTAGAAATCTGATTGATGAGCTCCTTTGCAGAAATTGGAAAAAAATTTAAAGATCAAAGGAAGTCTAAAAATATTTCGATTGATTTAGTAACTTCCATAACTCGTATAAATACTTCCTACATTGAGGCAATAGAATCGGGTGATTTTTCAGTATTTCCTGCAGAAGCATTTGCTAGAGCTTATTTTAAGAAATACGCAAACTTTCTTGATTTAGAAATTGATTTTCCCATAAAACCCCAAGAAATCAGTGGACCAAGATCAAAAGAAGTAGAATCAAAAAATTATCTTTTCCTCAAAACCAACATTCGCAACTTAAATATATACTTGGGACTTATAGCCGGAGTCATTTTTTTAGCTATTATTATTTTTTCTTATAACCCCATTAATAAAGCTAAGCCTGAATTAGATCCAAACGAGAGCAATATCTTGAAAGAAGTAGTTTTGGCTGATATGAATTCTTCATCAAGCTACCAAAAAGATCAGGCAATAGATGATTTAAAAAATACAATGGAATTTATGCCAGATAGTAATTTTGAGTTTAGTAAAGCTCTAGAAGAACCCAAATATTTTAATGAAACCAAATCAAGATTGAAGATTGATTTTCTTGGTCAATCTTGGGTAGAAATTTATCAATTTGATAAAAGGCTAGTTTATGAGTTATTTCAAGAAGGCTCTTCATTTGAAATCAAAATTGAGAAACCTTTCAGAATAGTGATCGGGAATTCGAAAAATACAGAATTATATTATCAGGGTGATAAAATAGACTTGGATAGCATTGCAAACATCAAAAATGTTAGCGTACTGAATTTTAATGATTGATAACATAGTAGCAAAAAGAAGAAATTCACTTCAGATAAAAGTTGGCGATGTGCCCGTAGGTGGAAACTCACCGATATCTGTTCAATCAATGACAAATACCTCCACAGAGGATATCTCTGCTACATTAAAACAAATTCAAGAATTGCAAGCTGCAGGAGCGGATATCGTAAGAGTTTCAGTACCTGACAAAGCTTCTGCAACCGCTTTTAAAAAGATTAGAAAGGAAGCAACCATTCCATTAATCGCTGATATACATTTTGATTACAAGATTGCTCTAATGGTTGCAGATAGCGCTGACTGTCTTCGCATTAATCCTGGAAATATTGGCAAGGATGAAAAAGTAAGAGAGGTAATAAAAGCTGCTAAAGATAATGGCGTCCCAATTAGAGTTGGTGTTAATGCTGGTTCTTTAGAAAAAGAGCTCCAGAGAAAATATGGTGAACCAAATTCAGATGCTCTTGTTGAATCAGCAATGCGCCATGTGGATATTTTATATGCAAATGATTTCACAAACTTTAAGTTAAGTCTCAAAGCATCCAATATTCCAATGACTGTTGAGAGCTATAGAAAGATTGCAAAAAAAATTGACCAACCCCTTCATCTTGGGATTACTGAATCTGGAACATTAAGATCAGGATCAATAAAGTCATCAATTGGTATCGGATTACTTCTTTCTGAAGGAATTGGCGATACTATCCGAATTTCTTTGGCAGCTGATCCAGTTCACGAAGTTAAGGCAGGATGGGATATATTGAAAAGCCTTGGTCTTAGAAGTAGGGGAGTGAAAATAATTGCATGCCCAAGCTGCTCTAGACAAAACTTTGATGTTGTTGGGGTTACTAATGAGCTTGAGGCACGACTCGAAGATATCTCAGATGATATAGAAGTTGCGATAATTGGTTGTTACGTAAATGGACCAGGAGAATCCAAGGGTGCTGCTGTAGGTATTACTGGAGCCAATCCTTTAAATCTAATGTATGTAGATGGCAAACCATTTAAAAAGATTACTAACGAAGAAATGATTAGTGAGTTTGAGGCACAAATTCGAAATAAGATTTCTGCAAAGGCTAAACAAATTCCAGTGAGCAACATATGAAATTTCATTCTTTACGAGGTATGCAAGATATCTTTCAAGATGATTCCAAAAGATGGCGTGCACTGAGATCGATCCTTCAAACCGTTCTAGATCAATACGGAATTGGGGAAGTACAAAATCCAATTCTTGAGAATCTTAACCTTTTTGTAAGGACTGTGGGCGATGCATCAGACATAGTTAATAAAGAACTTTACTCCTTTGAAGATAGAAATGGTGAGCATATAGCTTTAAGACCAGAAGGAACCGCAGGCTTTATAAGAAGTGTTATTGAGAAAAAGATAGAGCATGAAAGTCAAAAGGCATTTTATGTTGGGCCAATGTTTAGGTATGAAAGGCCACAAAAAGGCAGATTTAGACAATTTCACCAACTTGGAGTGGAATATATAGGTTTTCCTGAAGGCGACGCAGATATTGAAATCATTTCAATTATTTCTGATTTACTTGAAGGACTTAAAATATCAAAAAAGGCAGTAATCAATATCAATCATCTTGGCACCAATGATGTAAAACAAGAATACTGCCGAGCCCTAAAGGAATTTCTTTTGGATTACAAAGATTCACTTAGTGAAATTGATCAGAAGCGCTTAGACTCTAACCCTTTAAGAATTTTAGATTCTAAGGATGAGTCTGCAAAAGACATTTTGGCATTAAGTGATCTACCGCAATACCAAGATTTTCTTGCAAATCAGCACCTAGATCTTCTTGACAGTCTTATAGCTTCATTTGGAAGTAAAAATGCTATAAAAATCAATCACAAACTTGTTCGTGGACTTGATTACTATACTGGATTAGTTTTCGAAGTAGTTTCAAACGAGTTAGGAGCGCAAGACTCATTCATTGGAGGAGGAAGATACGATAATCTAATTTCTGAGCTTGGTGGAAGGCCTCAAAGCGCAATTGGTTTTGCGGTAGGTCTAGATAGAGTGTTAAATCTCTTTGAGCCAGTTTATAGTTATAAGAAAAAAGTTATATTCATTAATCTGACTGGATCTGATAGGCATCATGCTTATAATATAGCCTCTAAAATAAGGGAAGCCTCAAAAAATATTATCGTAGAATCAATTCTTACAGATGCAAGTTTAAAATCCCAACTAAGAAAAGCAAATAAGCTTGGTGGAGATTTTGCTTTGATCATTGGAGATGGAGAAATGACAAATAAAAAATTTATTTGGAAAGATCTTAATGAAAGCTCTCAAGAATTTGTGACATTAGAAGAAATAATAGGCAAAATACATCAGCTTTAGGAGTAGAAGTGAATAATACCTCAGAAGATTTATCAAACTCGTTCTTTAATTTTTTGAACGATTACAAGTTAATAATAGTAGCTGCTGCAGTCCTATGCCTTATTGGTGCTATTGGTTATAGCTTTTATTTGAATTCTAAAGCTGATAAAAATTCCGAAGCTGCGGATTTGTTTGTTCAACTTTCAAGTAAATATGCAATTGAAGAGAAGGATGAAGCATTATTGGATGCTTTGCATGAGAAACTAGAAACGGAATATGGAAATACAGGATTTGCTAAACTTTCCTTAATCTTAAAAGCAAGACATTTAAGAGATCATCAAGATCTTAAAAAAGCTTTGGAGGTTTACTACGAAATTATAAAAAAAACAGATGGAATATTTGGAGATGATTTATTTAATAGCATGGCTAGAATTAATGTTGCTCAGATAGAAAATTCCTTAAATAATTTTGATGCCGCGCTTACTGCACTCCAAGGACTTAGCAATCTAAATGATTCACTTGTGCTAGAAATCATGGGTGATGCACAGGCAGGTTTAGGGAGTAATGATGCTGCAACATCAAGTTACTCTAAAGCATTGGATATGGAGCAAAGCGAGGAAGTTAAGGTCATGCTCCAATCTAAAATTTCGTTACTTAATAACTCTAAATGAAGCAGAATTATTTAGTAATCTTTTTAGTATTTTCTATCACAAGTTGTTCTACTTTAAATTTTTGGTCTAGTGATGAAGAGGATCTTGAGTCTCCCAAGGAATTATTCAAAATTGAAAATAAGGTTGAATTATCCGTAAATTGGAAACGTAGCGCCAAGGGAACAAATTATCTTGGAGCTTTTGAACCCGCATTTCAAGGTCAAGACATATTTTTTGTAGATCAGGAAGGGATTGTAAAATCTCTTGATCGGTCTTCTGGCAAGATTAATTGGGAAAAGAAATTAGATCTTCAAATATCTGTTGGCGTAGCTTATGGTTTTGGGAAACTAACCTTCTCAGATATTCAAGGCAACCTGTACTTATTTGATATTGAAAGCCAATCAATTGATTGGGTTACTAATACAGGTTCAGAAGTCCTTGCAAATCCTGTAATCGATGCTCGCTATGTAGTTACAAGAACTTCGGGTGGAGAATTGCAAGCCTATAGTCTTGGGACAGGAGAGCGTGTTTGGTCTTTTAGATCCCAATTACCTCCACTCACTGTTCGAGGAACTAGTTCTCCCCTTTTGTCTCAAGGAAATGTTATTTCCACTTTTGATAATGGAAGGATTGGTGTTTTTCAGCTTAATACTGGATTTCTAATTTGGGATGCTCCTATTTCCTATATAAAAGGCGCCTCTGAATTAGAAAACCTTATAGATTCTCACTCTAAACCAATAATTATTGATTCTTTGATGTATGCAACTAATTATCAAGGCAATATCTCAATTTATGACCTGGCGCAACAAAGACAAGTTTGGGCTGCAGAAGCATCTAGTCTTTTTTCTCCATTGGTCATAAACAATATGATTGTAATTGTTCAAGATAATGGCTCCTTGTTATCATTTTCAAACAGAACATTACAACAATCCTGGCTCAACGAAGACTACCTCAGAAGAGGTTTGAGTAATGCAGTTGAGCTTAATGGGAATATTTTAGTTGGCGATTTTGATGGGTATCTGCATATTATTGATCCCCTTAACGGAGTCACGCTGGGCAGAAAAAAAGTTTCAAGTAGTGCTATTAAGAGTATTTCAAACCGTGGCGATTCAGTTTTTATTGTTGATGAAGATCTCTCTATAGTATCTATCAACTAGAAATGCACAGATCATGCTGGAATCAATTGCAATCCTTGGTAAACCCAACGTAGGAAAATCTTCCTTATTTAATAAATTAACAAGTTCAAGAAAATCTATTGTTTCAGATTTTCCAGGGTTAACAAGGGATAGAAATTACAGTTTTTTATCCATCAAAAATAAAAAATATTTTTTAGTTGATACAGGCGGGATCGGTGATATTAATGAATTATCTGATAAGGTTTCTCAACAAGCTTGGCAGGCAGCTGAAGAATCTTCCATCATTTTATTTATATTGGATGGCTCTGAATACTTAGATTCTTATGACCTGAGTATTTTGCAAGGCATTAGAAAGTTGAATAAGCCTTTTTTTGTATTACTCAATAAAGCTGACATAAAAAAAAGAAACGCTATTGACGATCTTGCCAAAAACGGCATCTATGATTTTCTTAGCATTAGTGCAGAGCACTCTATCAATTTAGATGAGGTAAAAGATCTAATTTATGATAATGCTCCAAATTTAGAGCAAGAGGTTGATAACAAAAACTTAAAATTTGCTTTGATTGGAAGGCCTAATGCAGGTAAATCAACACTTGCAAATACTATTCTTAGAGAAAATAAGTTAATTACTTCTGAAGTTGCTGGCACAACCATTGATTCTATCGAAGTAGCATTTAATTATAAGGATCAACAATTTAGCCTTATTGATACAGCAGGAATTAGAAAGAGAAATAAAAAAACAGAGAAAGTAGAGTATTTTTCTTTTGTTAAGGCAATCCAAGCTGTAGAGATTGCTGATGTTGCAGCTGTGATTATTGATGCTAAAGAGGGAGTAGTGGATCAAGACATAAGAATAATTAACCTTGTAAAGCAAACAGGAAAGCCATGCGTCATATTTCTTAACAAATTTGACCTTCTTAACCCTTTAGAAATAAAAGAATTTTTTAAAAGGAAAGAATTTGAACATCCCATTTTTGAAAATATTGAGCTAGTTGGAATTTCTGCATTAAAGAAAGAAGGAATAAGCAAAGCCCTAAATGCAATTAAAGATTTGTTTTATCGTGCTAATGAATCATTTTCAACGCCAAAACTTAATAAGCTATTAGATTCTTTTTTAAATAATATTAACGTTCCAGGTATCAATGGGCGAGAAATAAAAATTAAGTTTGTGAATTTTGGGGGCAATAATCCCACTACATTAATCTTGCATGGAAATATTTCTAATGCAAACGCACCAAGTAATTTCAAAAGGTTCTTGGAGAAGAACTTCATTAAAGCTCTTAAATTACAGGGAGTCACATTAAAGCTAATATTTAAGAAATCAAATAATCCGTTCCAACATAAAAAACAGGTTCTAACTGAAAGACAGATTAAGAAAAGAGAAAGATTGATGCGTCATGTTAAATCCAAGAAAAGGTAACACTTTTTTATGGTTATAATTTATAATCTAATATAAATTATCATTATAAATCGACAAATGTCTACTAAGCCCGTTTTTATTAATCTTTTAAAAATTAGGTTACCGATAGCTGCTTTTATGTCTATTACACATAGAATATCTGGTGTAGCATTATTCTTTATAGTGCTTCCTTTTTCTGGATACTTGCTAAATTTATTTCTTTCATCAGAATCTTCTTACAATTTAACCATCGAGAATTTTCAGACAGATTTCCTATTTAGGACATTTGTCCTTTTTTGTGTTTTTATTTTTCAATTTCATATCTTTTCAGGATTACGACATATACTGCATGACTTTCATTTTTTACCTGACACTATCAAGAGTGCAACTTGGTCTGCAAAAATAACTCTAGGTCTCTTTTTTATTAATGCTTTGTTAATAATTTGGGTATTGCTATGAAATTAGGAAGGATTCTGTGGAAGATGCAACGCTACACAGCATTATATTTTTTAGTATTTATTGTTTATGTTGAGTATTTATTTTTTTCTAATTCCTTATCTTAT
>JALRBL010000033.1 GCA_023257795.1 Gammaproteobacteria bacterium | reverse complement strand
AGAGTCCATATCGACGGGGAGGTTTGGCACCTCGATGTCGGCTCATCACATCCTGGGGCTGAAGCAGGTCCCAAGGGTTGGGCTGTTCGCCCATTAAAGTGGTACGTGAGCTGGGTTCAGAACGTCGTGAGACAGTTCGGTCCCTATCTACTGTGGGCGTTGGAGATTTGAGGGAGGCTGATCCTAGTACGAGAGGACCGGATTGGACAAACCTCTGGTGTTCCGGTTGTCACGCCAGTGGCATTGCCGGGTAGCTATGTTTGGAAAGGATAAACGCTGAAAGCATCTAAGCGTGAAACCTGTCCCAAGATAAGATCTCCCAGAGTTTTCGAACTCCTAAAGAGTCGTCATAGACTATGACGTTGATAGGCAAGATGTGTAAGTGCTGTGAGGCATTGAGCTAACTTGTACTAATAACTCGTGAGGCTTGATCATGTAACCCTATGTAGGGTTACTTACAAGTTTTGCAGTGAATTGAAATTGCATACCAATTTGCCTGATGACAATAGCAGTTTGGTACCACCTGATCCCATCTCGAACTCAGAAGTGAAACGAACTAACGCCAATGGTAGTGCAGGGCCTCCCTGTGTGAGAGTAGGAAATCGTCAGGCTTTTATTTTTAGCCCTTTAAGCATTGCTTGAAGGGCTTTTTTTTTGCAGAATGAAAACATGGATATTACGGAAGCAATTAACCGATTGGAAATTCAACAACTTCTTACAACTTATGCTACTGCTGTAGATAGTAAAAATTTTGAAAAGTTTTATAGTATTTTTACTTCAGATGCATATATAGACTACACAGCAGTTGGTGGTATAGCTGGCACCCCACAAGAAATAGTACATTACTTAACAAGAGCGCTAGATCATTTTCCTAATTACCAACATTTTAATTCCAATTTTGATATTAACTTTATAGATCATCATAATGCTACTGGAAGTATCATGTGTTTCAATCCCATGCAAACTCCGGATGGAAATACTTTCTTTCTAGGCATGTGGTACCACGATAAATATTTAAAAGAGGAAGGCTTGTGGAAGATATCTGAAAGAGTAGAGAAGTCTTCTTGGAATCATAATGTCCCAACAAGCATAAAAGTAGATTAATGATTATTGGATTAACTGGTGGAATAGGATCTGGTAAATCTTCTGCTGGCATGCTTTTTAGAGACCTTGGGATTGATGTCGTAGATACGGATGATCTAGCCAGAGAATGTATAGCTTTTGGTACTCCAGCTAGCATGCTACTGGTAGAGAAATTTGGTAATGTCATTTTAGATTCTAATGAACAAATTGATCGAAAGCAGTTAAGAAAAATAATATTTGAACACTCTCACCACAAATCTTTTGTTGAAAGCATCATCCACCCTGAAGTAGCGAGGAAAGTAAACTCTTTCATAGCATCAGCTAATTCAGTTTATAAAATTATCATTGTCCCTCTGCTATTCGAGACAAACTCTCAGCAAAATTATCAAAGAGTTCTTCTCATTGACTCACCAGAAACAGTTCAGATTCAAAGAGCTTCTGCTAGAGATGGAGTTGATCAAGACAGTATTAAATCAATAATTAATAGCCAATTATCCAGAGCAGAAAAATTAAGACTTGCTGATGATATCATTTGCAATGATGGCAATTTATCTCAACTCAAGAAATCTGTAAAAAAAATGAATGATTACTATTTATCCTTGTCTTATGAATAAATGTCCAAGGTGCGATGGGGCAGCAGATTTATCTAAAGATAATTCCTTTAGGCCTTTTTGTTCACAAAAGTGCAAGCTTATAGATTTGGGTGAATGGGCAAATGAGGAGCATGTAATATCTAGGCCTATAGAACTAGACGACTTGGATTAAGTTCCAAACATTGAGATTCCCGCAATACCGCTAGCTCCATAAGATATAGCAGTTTCTAAATCATTTTGTCCAATTCCACCAAGGGCAACAACAGGATGCTTTGATTCTTTTGCTAGTTTAGAAAATTTCTCCCAGCCTAGTTTAAATTGATATTTATTTGTATCTAATACTGGGCTCAAGAAAACGAACTCTAGGTTTAACTTATTGGCAGCAGTAATTTCTTCGATATTATGGCAACTAGCGCTAGCCCATAACTTGTTTGTCGTTGCCTTAAACAGATTTTTTGAATTGAGATGGATGTATTGACTTTCATGGATCTTATTAAAAGGAATATCATTTGGATTGATAATAACTTTTATATTGGTCTGCAACGAATTCAATGCCAATGATCGAAAATACATCATGTCAATGAATGAGTGATTTTTATTTCGAAGAATAAGATGAGATATCGGGTACATACTTATGTTTGAAAGAAACTTACTTAAGTCTTCCTCGTTAATAAAGTTTGGAGTAATTGCGTATAACAAACGCCTAAGCCTTTCCGTGGCATTGCTTAAATTTTTTACCAGATCCACAGTGGCATGGATCATTTCTGCCTATTTTTGGATGATCTCTTCTTACAGGCTCTTCTTTAGAAAAATCTTTTGATCTTAAATTTGTTTGGTGTTCTGACTCTAGCTGAGCATCCTGATGAATGCCCAAAGATCGAGATTGAGATTTCTTATGCTCTTCCATAGCTCGATTTTTAAGTTCTTTGATTTGTTCCTCAGAGGTTAGTTTCAAATTAAATAATAATTTAATCGTTTCTTCATCTATCCGAGAGAGCATAAATTCAAACATTTCATATGCTTCTCGTTTGTATTCATTTTTAGGATTTTTTTGAGCATATGCTCTTAAGCCAATACTTTGCCTTAGATGATCCATTTCAGCCAAATGCTCTTTCCAATATGCATCAAGGACTTGAAGCATTACTTGCCTTTCAAGAGAGTGAATGTTTTCACCTAATATTGCATATTTTTCATGGTAGAAATTTCTTGCTTGTTGTGTGACAAAAGTTATTACATCATCTACATACCAAGATTTTTCTTCTTTAATTTTTTTAGCTATGTTTAATTGAATATCAAAATGTTCTTCTAAATGGCTATCTAAAGCACCTGGTTTCCACTGGGACTCGATGGAATCCTTTGGGAAGTAATTCAGAACAACATCACTAAAGACCCCCTCAATCAATGACAAAATATTTTCTGAGATATTATCCTCAAAAAGTAATTGGTCCCTTAAAGAGTAAACAGCTTGCCTCTGATCATTTGCTACATCGTCATATTCAAGTAGATTTTTTCTAAGATCAAAGTTCCTATTTTCAATTCTGCGTTGAGCATTTTCAATTCCTCTCGAAAGCATTTTGTGTTCAATATGGTCGTCTCCCATGCCAAATCTTTCGAATAAAGCTCTTCTGCTGTCAGAGATAAATAATCTTAATAAATCATCTTCTAGGGAAAGAAAAAACCTAGAGTAGCCAGGATCTCCTTGACGACCGGCTCGTCCTCTCAATTGATTGTCAATCCTTCTAGATTCATGTCTCTCAGTTCCAAGTATATGAAGTCCACCAGCTGCTAGCACTATTTGATTGTTTTTTTCCCAACCTTCTTCATCTTGGTCATTACGTTTGCCTCCCAGAACAATATCTGTTCCCCTTCCAGCCATATTGGTTGCAATCGTTACTACGCTGGGTTTGCCTGCATTAGCTATAATTTCTGCCTCACGTTCGTGTTGCTTGGCATTAAGGACTTGGTGAACTATCCCTTTTTTTGTTAATAATGATGAGATTATTTCTGAGGATTCTACTGAAGCAGTTCCAATCAGTACTGGAGCATTTTGCTTTCTCAGTTTGTCAGTTTCATCAATTAGTGCTTTATATTTCGCTTCCTTAGTAAGAAAGACAACGTCATTCATATCATAACGAACCATTGGTTTATGGGTTGGTATGATCACAACATTGAGGTTATATATTTCTTTAAATTCTCTTGCTTCGGTATCTGCGGTACCAGTCATACCAGATAGCTTCTTGAATAGTCTAAAAAAATTTTGAAACGTAGTGGCTGCAAGTGTCTGAGATTCTCTTTGTACTTGAACATTTTCTTTAGCCTCCAATGCTTGATGCACGCCTTCGCTAATTCTCCTTCCTGGCATTGTTCTGCCAGTATGCTCATCAACAAGCAATACTTCTCCATTTCTGACTATGTAGTGAATATCTTTTTTGAATAAATAATTTGCTTTCAAGGTAGCGTGAACATAACGCATAATTCTAAGGTTTGAGGATGTGTAAAGATTTTCATTTTCCTGCAGAATGCCTTTATGGATAAGGAATTCTTCTGTTTTCTCATAACCTTCATCTGTTAACTCTACAGATCTCATCTTTTCATCAATTAAATAGTCTCCTTTTTCTTCGTCTGTAAGAGGTTCTTCTTCAGTTTCTTCACGAAGCTGTCTTTTGAGCGAGGGAATAATCTCTTTCAGATCTTTATAGTATTCAGGGTTATCGCTTGAAGGTCCTGAGATGATTAGCGGAGTTCTAGCCTCATCAATGAGGATTGAATCGACTTCGTCAACAATTGCAAAATCGAGTGAGCACTGAAGCTTATCCTCAGACCTAAGAGCCATGTTGTCTCTTAAATAGTCGAATCCTAGCTCATTATTAGTTGCATAAATGACATCGCATTTATAAGCTTCTTTTTTTTCATTCCAAGGTTGATTTGAGTAGATAACACCGCAACTCATTCCTAATTTTTCATAAACTGGTCTCATCCAATCAGCATCTCTATTAGCTAAGTAGTCGTTCACAGTAACGATTACAACTTTATTTTTTAGGACAAAGTTGTAGAAGGCAGGAAGGGTTGCAACAAGGGTTTTACCTTCTCCTGTTTTCATTTCAGCAATATTGCCCTCAGCCAAAGACAGCCCTCCAAGAAGCTGAGAATCAAAATGTCTCAATCCAAGAGTTCTTTTTGAAGCCTCTCTAACTGCAGCAAATGCTTCTGCTTTTAACTCAGAATCTTCTTTTTCAGTTGCTCGTAATACATTATGTATATTAGAGAGCTCTTGATCCGAAAAAGATTCATACCGATCTTCAAGCTTGTTTGCTTGGTTTGCAATTTTTCTTATTCTATTAAGATATCTATCGTTACTCGAAGGAAAAATTTTTCTTAATAACGACATGTTTAATGATTAAGCCACCTCAAAAGGAGGTCTAGCATATGAAATTGGTGCATTGGCAGAATCCTCAAATTCTACAAGTTCCCATGCATCCTCAGAGTTTAGTATTTTTCTTAGCAGCTCATTATTTAGAGAATGACCTGACTTAAAACCTGTAAATTCTCCAATCAAGTTATGCCCCAATAAATACAGATCACCAATTGCGTCTAGCATTTTGTGTTTAACAAATTCATCATCAAAACGTAAACCATCTTCATTGATAATGCCATCTTCACCAACTGCAATTGCGTTATTCACTGATGCGCCAAGGGCCAAATCTTGAGACTGCAAATAATCTAAGTCTTTCATTAAACCAAATGTCCTAGCTCTACAAACTTCTTTAACAAAAGAGGTGGAAGAGAAATCTATTGTCGAACTAGAGACATACTTGCTGATTACAGGATCAGCAAATTCAATCGTAAATGAGACTTGAAAACCATCAAAGGGCTTAATGGCAGCGTATGCTCCACCAGACTCCACTCGAACTTCTTTTTTGACCTTGATAAATTTTTTCGGCACATCCTGTTCTTCAATGCCGGCTGATTGTATCAAAAAGACAAAGGGACCAGCGCTTCCGTCCATCAGAGGTATTTCCGGACCATCTACTTCAATAATCAGATTATCCAAACCTAGGCCAGCTACAGCTGATAGTAAATGCTCAATGGTTGCTATTCTTGCTCCTTTTTTAAAAAGTGTTGTCGAAAGGGTGGTATCTCCAACATATTCAAAAATAGCAGGAATAATAACCACAGGCCTAAGATCTGAACGAACAAAATTAATGCCAGAATTAGCTGGAGCTGGCTTCAATTGTAATACAACCTTTTGACCACTATGCAAACCAACGCCTACTGCTTTGATAGGATTTTTTATAGTTCTTTGCTTTAGCATGAAGAGGGATTATACCTATATTTTTTGCCTAATTACTTCAAAGATCATTATAGAGGATGCAACAGAAACGTTGAGACTATTAAAAGCATTGTTGGAAGATAAATTCACTACATAGTCGCAACTTTTAAGGGTTTGCTCCCTAATTCCCTTTTCTTCGGAGCCCACCACAATTGCCACTGCTTTGTTCATATCAATTTTTGTGTAATGCATAGTTGCTCGCTCAGATGTACCAATAATTTCTAGGCCACCTTCTTTTAGCATTTTTAGCACATTCACAAAATTTGATACCACAAAAATGGGTATTGATTCAGTGCCTCCAGCAGATACTTTTCGAACAGTTTCTGTAATGGGTGAGCAATGAAATTTATTGATCACTACACCAGTTATATTTGCTACAGCTGCAGATCTTATACAAGCTCCAAGATTTCTAGGGTCTGATAAGTTATCTATTAGCAGCAGTGTAGTTTTTCTATCAGTCTCGTTGAGTAGCTCTTTTAAATCTTTCTGCGAAAGTAAATTATCATTACCTACCAACGCTTCAGGCTCTTTTTTTAATTTCTTTTTTTTCTCCACAGAAATACCAAGGCTGCGCGCCTTTTCAATAATCTCTAGAATGCGTTTATCAGCTCTATCCGTGGGGATAAAAATTTTTTTTATATTCTCAGGATTCTCTTCAAGTAACGCACCAACAACATGAAAGCCTTGCCTTAAATGATTATTTTTTTGCATTAATTCTCACTAGCTTGAGGTCAATTTTACCTTCCATTGGGATTACATTAAGTATTTTAACTTCAACAAGCATACCCACTTTAAGAGTATGACCATTTTTTTTATTTCGCATAATTATTTTTTTTGCATCAAAAATATATCTTCCATTCCCAATATTGCTGATATGGATTAATCCTGAAGAAAAATAATCATCTAAAATCACAAATGCGCCAAAGTCTGATAAACCTGAAATAACTCCTTTAAATATTTCACCATTTTTCTTTTCTAAATACTTACAAACAAGTTTTTGTTGTAAATTTCTCATTGCTTGATCAGCATTCTTTTCATTTTTGGATGATAGATCAGCAATTAGTTTTAGTTCCTCATCTTTGTATGGATATCTATCATTTCGAATTATTGAAAGTATTAGCCTGTGCAAAATTAAATCTGGATAACGTCTTATTGGGGAGGTGAAGTGTGCATAATTTTTGAGACCAAGTCCAAAATGACCCTTATTTTCAATTTCATAAGTTGCTCTTGGAAGCGTTTGGAGTATTAGTAGACTGGAGAGAGCATTATTTGCATATCTCTCTGCCATCGCATTAATGAATTGAGCAGTTGGGAGTTTATTGAGGTCTTTGGTTTGCAGAATCTCTTGGCTAGTTTTTAATTTATCTTCTTGAGGTTCTTCATGGACTCTATAAAGCAATTTTCTGTTATGTCCTTCTAAAAATAGCGCAGCAGATATATTTGCTGCAATCATTGCTTCTTCAATCATTTTTTCGGCAGCACCGGTACTTCTTTTATTAATTTTTATCGGTAACTTGTTTGCATCAAGTTTTATTTCTATTTCGGATGAATTGATTGACAAAGCGCCTCTTTGTTTTTTCAATAAAAGTCTTTTTGATGCGAGTTCCTGCAATGCAAGAAGCGACGACTTGATGTCCTTTGAAAGCCTGCCTGTACTTCCGCCTATAAAATGATTCACTTCATTGTAAGTTAGTCTTTTCTGAGAAATTATTTCTCGCTCCATAAAATCATAGGAAGCATTCTTCCCCTGATTATCAAATTTCATGGAACATACAATAGTTAATTTTGGATTATTTGGATTTAAAGAGCAGAGTTCGTTTGAAAGAAGTTCAGGAAGCATAGGTATTACTAGGCCAGGAAAATAGACAGAGGTGCCTCTTTTCAACGCTTCTTGATCTAGCGCAGAATTTTTTTCAATGTAGGCAGCAGGATTTGCAATTGCAACCTCTAGCAGAAATCCATTTTTGATCTTTTTACAATAAACCGCATCATCAAAGTCCTTGGCATCGTCGCCATCAATAGTTACAAAAGGATTATTACTTTTGGGGACACTTTTTCTTTTTTGATTTTTTTGAATTTCATTTAGCTGGCGTTGTATTGCCTTATTCCAGAGATGGGGGAGTTCATATTTATCAATTGTGTCTTCTAAAAAATCATTGTAGGAATACATTTTTGAATTATAGTGCATAGTTTTGAGCAGATCTTGAAGAGCTAATTGAAAGAGTGTTATATTATAACATAACATTGTTAACTCAAACTATGCATAGATATATATCTTTATTGGTAATTTCGTTTTTTTTCGGCTTTTCGTTTGCCTCCGATGAGGAGGAAATTATTATTATTGGCTCCTATTTGGAAAGTAAAGAACGCGATGCTTCCCCAGTAGATCTAGTTAGCAGAGAAGCATTTGTTAGCACTGGAGTTACAACCTTGGGTCAAATCAATAAGTATTTAACCGTAAGCTCTGGTTCTCATTTTCAGTCAAATACTCTAGATGGAGTAGACCAAGGGATGAGCTCAATAACATTGCGAGGGCTTGATCATGCGTCCACTTTGCTACTTATCAATACCCTAAGACAAACTCATTCTGGAACGCCGTCGCATGAAGGAGAGGGATACGTTGATACTAATATTATTCCTGAAATAGCAATCGATAGAATTGAAATATTAAAAGAGGGCGCTACTTCACTATATGGGTCAGATGCTGTTGCAGGTGTGGTAAATATAAGAACGCGCAAAGATTTTAAAGGCCACAACATTAAACTTGATTACAACAAGGCAGATAATTATTCTCAGAAAGATATCGTATTTGGCTATCTCGGTGGAAACAGTTTTTTAGGCGGCCAAGTAACTTTTGGCATAAATCTACTCGATAAAAGTCCACTAAGCGCTAGCGAGATTCCAAGAATTGCTGAACTAGGAATTAGTACACTAGGCAATACCTTCAAGGTTCTGCAAGACACAGAAGTGAGTAGCGGTGCATATGCCGGCTCCTATACAAACGGACAGTGGGTCAAAGATATTAATTGTCTAGAAAATGGCGGCATTATCCAGCAACCGTTTTGTAAATTTCAATATGGCACTAGGTTTAACGTGGTCAATGATGAGGACCATGCAAAAGGATATCTAAACTTTGTAAAAGATTTTAGAAACGCATCATACGATCTAACAATGATGATTTCCCAAGTTGATGTAAACGATAATCCTCAGTCTCCTTCATATCCAGCACTATCATTTCTTTCTAAAGAGGTTGGTGTAGATGAGGGAGGCAATCCATTTGGTGTCCCTATTCTTTGGTACGGCAGGCCCCTTGGTTCTGCATTTTCTTCTCCAAATTCACCGAAGAAAATTTTCCAGTATCATATCGCAGAATCTATTTCATTCTCAATCGCTGAATATGATTTTGAATCTTCTCTTGTATTTTCTGGCCATAATAATAAACACTCAAGACCCGATATCATTGATTCTCGTTTTCAAGCTGCTATAGCTGGAAAGGGCGGATCTAGCAATCAGTCTACCTGGAATATTTTCGAACCAAGAATTAATCCAATTGAATTAATTGACTTTATAAAAGGAGCCGAAGAATCTACTAAAGAAGCTTCATTGATAAGTTTAAACTTTCTTGGAAAAAGAAGTTATGCTGATTTTGATATTGTTTTTGGTACTCAGCTAAATTGGGAAGATCTGAGCATTAAGTATAATGATTTAAGTAGAGTCGACTTTGATAGTGATGGCAAGCAGCTTAATCAATCTGATTTACTATTTCTAGGAGGAGGAAAAAATGTTTCTACTTCTCGAAACAAACAGGCTTTATTTTTTGAAGTTAATAAATACTTCGAAAATACCGAACTGCGATTTTCAGCAAGGCATGAAAGGTTAGTTAACTCCTCTTCTACAGACCCTAAACTAAGTTTTCGTCATAACTTCAATGAGAATATAGTTTTTAGGGCTTCCAAAGGCTCATCATTTACTGCACCCTCTATGGCTCAGATGTATTCATCGGACATCCAACTTGGCAGCGTTAGGGATATCAACGGTTCGCCATTTGTAAGACTTGCACAGCTTGGGAACCCAAATTTAAAACCAGCAACCTCAGATAATCAAAATTTCGGCTTGTTAATTGATTTAAGTGAAAATATAAAGTTTACGATTGATTGGTGGGAGATTGATTATAAAGACAGAGTTGAAGCAGAGAGCGCCCAAGCGCTTATTGAAGAAGACCCGTATAGCTCATCTATTTCAAGAAATCAATTTGGAGATTTAATTGGAGTTACTACAACCTACTTTAATGAAGAAAGTACGCTCGTCAGTGGTATAGATTTTCATATAGAGTTTGCTAAATCAATATCAAAAGGAAACCTAATATTTAAAATCGAAGGAACTCAGTTAAGAGAATTTTTAACTCCCAACCATGATGCAGATGAAGATCACGAAGAGGAAGGGCATGTTCATAAGGAATTAATCAATAGAGTAGGGAAGTTTAATTTTGACGCACACACACATTCATTGCCTAAAAATAGAATTAATTTATTTATCAATTATTTTTTTGGTTCTTATGACGTTGGATTGATTTCTAGATACATAAGTGGCTATAGCAACAATAGGGATATTTCTCCATACGCTCTAAGCTTGGGTTACCAAAACAAGGTCAATTCTTTCTTGGTTCACGATTTATCTCTAAAAAAATCTATCCAGTTAAAAAGTGGAAATTTAGATTTATTATTTTCCGTTGAGAACTTTACAGACAGAGGGGCGCCTCTTCTTTACGATGAACCTGATTTTAGCTTTGATACAAGAGTGCACGATCCTAGGGGAAGAATTTTTAAACTTTCATTTGATTTTAGTGTATAAAAATGGAGCCACCTGTCAGTTTCGAACTGACGACCTGAAGATTACAAATCAACTGCTCTGGCCAACTGAGCTAAGGTGGCTGGGAATGAGTATTATATATAAAAATCTATTGGGGAAAAGAACAACCTGTTCCGCCTAGCCCGCAATATCCATTTGGATTCTTATGTAAATATTGTTGGTGATAGTCCTCGGCTAAAAAGAAAGTTTGCGCCCGTTCTATGGTTGTTGTAATAGTTTGCAACCCTTTTTCAGTTAAAATATTTTGGTACTTTCTCAAGGAATCATTAAGGATATCAAGCTGAGATTCATTCTTATAAAAGATAACTGAGCGATACTGAGTTCCAATATCATTTCCTTGACGCATCCCTTGAGTCGGATCATGCATTTCCCAGAAGCTAATTAAAATATTCATCAATGTTTCAGGGCTATCTAGATAAGTGACTTTAACTACTTCAACATGATCAGTGGCTCCTGAACAAACATCTTTATAGGTAGGATTCAAGGTATGTCCTCCAGAATAGCCTACAGCAGTATTGGTAACCCCTGATAATTGCCACAAACGTCTCTCCACTCCCCAAAAACATCCAGCTCCCAAGATTATTTCTTGTTCGTTTTCCTTGGGTTGGTCAAGAAGTGGTCTAAAAAAAATATCGTGCAGCATTTTAGTATTCTAAAGAACATTCACCAGAAGCAAACTCTTTTTTTTCCCCGTTGGTTATTATTATTAATGAACCTGTATTTGATATACCAAAATACTCCCCTTTAATAATTTCACTATTGTTTGTCTTAAGAGTTATTGAATTACGCTTATGAATTGATGCTTGTTCCCAATCCTGTTGCCAATTACTGGGTACACCATTTTGTGTCAAAGCTTGAATAAAGAGAGAAAGTTCTTTAGTAATAGCAAACCTGTTCAATTGTTTAACCTGAGGAATAATGCCCCAGTGGTTTTCCGCTTTATTTGGTAACATAAAATTTATTCCAATTCCCACTGTATAGATAAAACCCCCATTATCGATCTCGGTTTCAACTAGTATTCCGGACACTTTTTTTCTGTCCAAAATGATGTCGTTTGGCCACTTTATATTGGGAGCAATTTTCTTCTCTGAAAGATTGTTAATTATCTTACATAATTCAGCGCCTACAATTAAACTCAATGGTTGTAACCTGCCTTCCAGCTTAAATTTAAAGCTTACATAAAGATTTTCTGAATTGGGACTGTACCAGTTTTTACCTGATCTTCCTCTGCCAGCTAATTGTTGGTCGGCAAGCGCAATAGAAATTCTTCTATTTCTAGAATCTTCCTGTTTGTCCTTCAAGTAAGTATTGGTTGAATCTATTTCAGAGAAATGCTCAAAGATAATCTCATTTTGGTCTTTGAAATGAAGTTTTAGCTGATTAAGTGTTTTCAATTTGTAAATTTTAGTTGACTTGAAGCCATTCTAGAACAAAAATACACCCCTTTAAATCGGAGGGGTTGGGGAGCGGTCAAACCCAGCAGACTGTAAATCTGCCGCCTCGTGCTTCGAAGGTTCGAATCCTTCCTCCTCCACCATTTATTAATGTTTAAATAACTCAAAAAAGGTTGAGTTTATTAATTTTTAAGGGGATAATACGCCACCTTAAATTTGGATGCATTAATAATCGGGCTCATATAGCTCAGTCGGTAGAGCACTTCCTTGGTAAGGAAGAGGTCACCGGTTCAAGTCCGGTTATGAGCTCCATTTTAAATATTGAATTTATCTTAGAGAGGCAAAAAATGGCAAGAGAAAAATTTGAAAGAACCAAACCTCACGTCAATGTGGGTACTATTGGTCACGTTGATCACGGTAAGACAACTCTTACTGCGGCATTAACAAAAGTTTGTGCTGACACTTATGGCGGATCTGCTGTTGCATTTGACGGTATTGATAATGCTCCTGAAGAAAAAGCTAGAGGTATTACTATTAATACTTCTCATGTGGAGTATGTTTCCAATGATAGACACTATGCTCACGTTGATTGTCCAGGTCATGCTGACTATGTAAAAAACATGATTACAGGTGCTGCTCAGATGGATGGCGCAATCTTGGTAGTAAGTGCTGCAGATGGCCCTATGCCTCAAACCAGAGAGCATATTCTTTTGGCAAGACAGGTTGGGGTTCCTAAAATTGTGGTATTCCTTAACAAAGCTGACCAAGTAGATGATGCAGAGCTTCAAGAGTTAGTTGAAATGGAAATCAGAGAACTTCTAACTGAATATGATTTCCCAGGCGACGATACTCCGATTATTGTAGGTAGTGCATTAAAAGCATTAGAAGGCGATACCTCGGATATTGGTGCACCTGCTGTTATTAAACTGATAGAAGCACTTGATTCATATGTACCAGAGCCAGAAAGAGATATTGATAAGCCTTTCTTGATGCCTATTGAAGATGTATTTACTATCTCCGGTAGAGGTACAGTTGTGACAGGAAGAATTGAAAGAGGTATTGTTAGAACTGGTGATCCTCTAGAAATTGTTGGTATTACTGATACAAAAACAACAACATGTACAGGTGTAGAAATGTTCAGAAAATCTCTTGATGAAGGAAGAGCAGGAGAAAACTGCGGAGTCCTTTTAAGGGGCATTGACAGAGAAGCTGTAGAGCGAGGTCAAGTTCTAGGTAAGCCAGGATCTATAAAACCTCATACTGATTTTGAAGCAGAAGTATACGTTCTTAGCAAAGAAGAGGGGGGTAGACACACTCCATTCTTTAAAGGATATAGACCACAGTTCTATTTCAGAACTACCGATGTAACTGGTGCCTGTGAGCTTCCAGAAGGCGTTGAGATGGTAATGCCAGGTGATAACGTTAAAATGGTTGTATCACTGATCAATCCAATTGCTATGGACGAAGGTCTTAAATTTGCAATTAGAGAAGGCGGCAGAACCGTTGGTGCTGGCGTAGTAGCTAAGATCATTAATTAAAAGGTTTATAGAATTAGTGCCGAGACTTGTCTCGGCACTTTTGTCTGTTTAAAGATGGGAGAAAAAATAGGCCAGTAGCTCAATTGGTAGAGCTACGGTCTCCAAAACCGTAGGTTGTGGGTTCAAGTCCCTCCTGGCCTGCCAAGTGAGTTAGGAATA
>JALRBL010000092.1 GCA_023257795.1 Gammaproteobacteria bacterium | reverse complement strand
GATTTTAGTTATCATTGCCTAAGTTGGAGAACTCTTCCCCAGCTGGCTGATGAGACTTTCTGCAGGGAACAAGGCATTCCCACAGAGTTTCAATATCGAGATATGTACTCTGAAGCCACTGGTAAGGATCTCAGCAAAAACTGGGAGTTTTATATTATCTTTAATCTTTTCAAGATAGCAGCAATCCTTCAGGGCATTTTGGGAAGAGTGAGAGACGGCACCGCCACTAGTAAACATGCAAAAGAAAGAGGCAACCAAGTCTTTCCTATCTCAGAGGCTGCTTGGGCTTCGGTTGAGAAATTTTATAAATAGATATCTATCTTTTCGAAAGTTGGATTATTTGCCCTCATAATACCAAGCGCATTGCTCATCTCATGGGTAATGATTTCTTTCAATGGAATTGAAACAAAGTCGTATTCCTTGATCTCATCAGATGTAAAAACTATTTCTCCATTCTCAACTACAAGAACTATATCAAGATCAATAGGCCTGCTAGAGAACTTAGGCTTATATCTATCCCTTTCCAATGAGTCCTCTATGGATTTTAGAATAGCATTGGTTTGATCAAAGGTTTGATAATTATCAAGGATCTCTAAGCAACCATTGATGAAATGACTTCCCTCGAACCCAGCAGCTGAATTAAGGTAAAAATTAGAAATTTTGCCTACCTCAAAAGCTTGATTGAGGTTATTGATTGCTGTGACTAAGTTTTTCTTTGGGTTGATGTTGCTGCCTAGAGAAAGGTAAAAATTTGACATTACCTAATCAATATTAGACCGACATCTTTTGCGCCTCTTAATGCTCCTGGCTTTGAGATAGTAAGTGTTACTTTGATATCAGGAAAATCTTTTTTAATGAGTTTAATAATATTTTCTCCAAGAGCTTCAATGAGCTTGAAGTTAGATTTCTCAACAAAGCTTAGTACTTTTTTTGAGATCTTTTTATAATCAAATGCATCGTTAATATCGTCAGATTTAGCGGCTTTGGAACAGTTAAACTCAAACTCAAAATCCATTTTGATTTCTTGGCGAACCTCCCTTTCCCAATCAAAAATTCCAATAATGGCCTGCGTTCTTAAGTCTTTTATAAATACCTTATCCATGAATTTCAGTTAGCATCTTTAGGGGCCATCTTGATCTCACCAATGATTTATAACTTTGAGAGGCGAGATCTCTTCTTAAGTAGCCGGTGTAAGCTATCATGGCTGCGTTATCGGTGCAATGCTTAAGCTCTGGAAATAAAATATTCGCCTCGGCTTCTTTTGATATTGCTATGAGTTTGCTTCGTAACACCGTATTGGCCGCAACACCGCCGGTACAAACTAAAAGTTTTCGTTTTGTTTTTATCATAGCTTTCCGGACTTTGATGGCAAGAGCTTCTGTTGCAGAATCTTGGAATGCTAATGCAATATCAGCCTTATCTTGATCAGTAGGTTCTGACATATCTTGCAGTGCATACAAAACAGAGGTCTTAAGACCACTAAAACTCATATCGTAAGTATCTTTATCTGATAAGGGTATTGGAAATTTGTGGGTGCCTTTGATTCCATTTTTAGCAAGTTTCTCAATTTCAGGTCCACCTGGATATCGTAGATCAAGTAATTTCGCTACCTTATCAAATGCCTCTCCAACCGCATCGTCTCTGGATTCTCCTAAGATGTTATATTTTCCAATACCTTCGACATCAATAATCATAGAGTGCCCTCCCGAAACCAATAAAGTTAGTAAAGGAAATTGAACTTTATTTTTTCCAAGAAATGGTGCTTGAAGATGGCCTTCTAAATGATTGACACCAATGACTGGTATATTTAGTGCAGCAGCTAATCCCTGAGCAAAACTTTCTCCAATTAGTAGCGCTCCACCAAGTCCAGGACCAGCTGTATAGGCTATTAGCTTAATATCATTAATATTAATAGTATTTAATATATTGCTTTCAAATAAAGGAAGGATTTTTTGGCAATGGTCTCTGGATGCAAGTTCAGGGACAACTCCACCATAAATAGCATGCAAGTCTATCTGGGAGTAAACAGCCTCTGCAACAATGCCTTTGTTTGGATCATAAACTGCAAGGGCTGTTTCATCGCATGAGGTTTCAATACCAAGTGTTAACATATTAAATATTTTCCTTTACATTTATAGCTTAACCTGCATAAAATACGCAACTTAATTATGCCTTCAGTATATATAAAAGAAACAGAATACTTTGACGTTGGTCTAAGAAAATTCAAAAGAGCGTGTGAAAAAGCAGGAATCATTCCTGAGATTCGTAAACGTGAATTCTATGAAAAACCAACCGAAGAGCGAAAACGAAAAATGGCTGCAGCTGTAAAGCGCGCCAAGAAAACCAATAGAAGATTTGGTTTTGCTCGTTCACGTCAACGTTCTTATAGATAATTGTCACTTAAAGAAAAAATCTTAAACGATATTAAGCAGGCTATGCTTAATAAGAATAATTTCCTTAGAGATACCCTCAGAATGTTATCTGCTGAGATCAAGCAACACGAGGTTGATAAGAAAACTACCGCATCAGATGATGATGTAATAAACATCTTGAATAAGATGGCAAAACAAAGAAAAGACTCTATTCACCAATTTAAAACTGGTGGCAGAGAGGACTTAGCAGCGATTGAGATTAATGAGCTTGATGTGCTCTCTACATATCTGCCAGCACAATTATCGGAAGCTGAAATCGAAGAAAAAATTAATGAAGTTATTGCCTCAGTTCAGGCTACTTCACCCCAAGATATGGGCAAAGTAATGAGTGCACTCAAACCTCTACTCAACGGCAAAGCTGACATGGGTATAGTCAGCAGTGCCGTTAAATCCAAACTCTCAAATTAGTGTAAATAAACTCTAGGCTTATCAGTTTCTTTAGAATATCTCTCAGTCAATCTTGTTGCACGGGTATTTAAATCCATGTTTTTACCATTGATATAAACATATTTCGGCAAAGTGGAAGGCTCCAGTGGGTCACCATCCCAAATAACTAAATCTGCATAATTCCCTACTGCAATAGAGCCCCTGTTAGGAATTCTAAAGATATCAGCAACCGCCTTTGTCATGCCTCTTATGGCATGGTTGTAATTCATACCGTAAGCAACAGCATTGCCTGCACCCTGACGCATAAGATGATAATTATGACTTCTTTGGGTACTGAACATAATAACAATGCCTGCCTTATCGAGTATGGAAGCAAGGTCTAAACTTGATGCAAGTTCATCAAAAGAATCGGGTATGTTATCCATTGGATCAATAATGACTGGGATATTAGCTGATGCAAGCTCAGTAAGAACCAGAGGGGCCTCCTCAACGCTCTCTAAAATTAAGTTTAAACCGTATGTCTCTTTTAACCTAATCGCCTGCAATATATCTGCAGCTCTATTTGTTTCAAGCACAAATGGCAGCTCTTCGGATATTAATCTTCTGATTGCAAGAATATCCTCTGGCTGCAATTCCAGTTTTGTAGCTAGCAAAGAATCATCCAATTCATCTTCTATATTTTCTAAATCTATGCTTGCTGCCAATCTCAGTAACGACTCAATCATAAGAATGTCTTCAGCCCTTGAGCCGGAAGATGAACCAAGTCTGCCATACATAGCAACATCTTTGAGTCCAGTAATTTTCATAGAGGCATCAAGCAAAAAGTAAGAGCCCATGCCCCAAAAAGGAAAAGCGCTTCCACTTGGAGATGAAATGGTTCCAGTAACACCATTGGACCTATTCCAAGGTATCAAAGTAGAGTTAGGATTAAATGCATGAAATAGACTAAACCCTGATTTTAATAAACTGCTCTCATCGTCTCTGGTGTCATCTAACGCATTAATTTCAACCATCCCAATATTTGAAGTTGGAGAGATTAAACCAGGTGTAACGTTTAAGCCATTAGCTTCTAGGACTTCCCAATTACTTTGTGGTGAGATATTCGATGCGATTTTTTGAATAATTCCATCTCTTATTAAGATATCGGCAGTAAATGGAGCAGCGCCATCTCCAATATGGACATTTGCTTGAGTTATAAGCAGTTCAGCTTTGATAAAGGAACTGAAGGAAAATAATATTGTTAAACTTAGTAAAAACTTTCTCATGATTCTATCCTTGAATTGTTAGGATTGAGTATGCCTAGCTCAAAATCAGTAACAGGGTTTAGCTCTGGTTTTTCTCTATCAAAAGCAAGAGCGCCATCAATAAATACTTTCTCTGCTTTCGAGTAAACACTAAATGGATTTCCAGACCATAGAACAACATCGGCATCCTTGCCAACTTCAAGCGTTCCAGTTTGATCAAGAATCCCTGCTGCTTTTGCTGGATTATATGTAATCCACTTCATAGCCCTTGCTTGTGAAATGTTATACCCAGCTTGATTGCCTGCAGCAATTGCCTTGGCAGCTTCTTGGTTTAAATGTTGAATGCCTACCGCATCATCAGAATGAACAATCGCACAGCCGGTGCCTCCCCTTGCCTGATCCACAATTGCAATATTGGCTGGAACCATATCATAAGCTTCATGTTTGAAGCCCCACCAATCAGCCCACATTGCAGCACAGATTCCGTTCTCTGCAAGCACATCTGCAACTTTGTATGCTTCTACCGCATGATGAAATGTCATGATCTGATAATTAAATTCTTTCGACATCTCAATCATCATCATCATTTCATCAGCTCTATAGCAATGATTTTGAACTGTTATTTCTCCACTCAACACGCCTGCAAGAGTATCATTTTTGAGATCACGCTTAACATCTTTACCATCTTTGATATCTTCGTAATACTCCTGAGCATCTATCCAAGCTTTTCTATAGCCTGCCATATTACCCATTCTGGTTGATGGGGATTGACGACGACTTCCATAGACTCTTTTTGGATTTTCTCCACATGCCATCTTAAGAGAATGAGGAGCCTCTGGAAACTTCATTGCCTGTATAGAATTACTAGGAACATTCTTAAAAGTTGTGCCCCTTCCTCCCATAAGGTTGGCAGAACCTGGTAAAACATGAAATGAGGTAATACCTCCTTTAAGCGCCAAAACAAATTGCGGGTCTTGGGTCCAAACGGAATGTTCTGCCCAAACTTCAGCAGTTACAGGTGCTGTTGCCTCATTCCCATCAGAACTTGTTCTTACTCCTGGAGCAGGATAAACACCCATATGAGAATGAATATCAATTATGCCAGGAGTAACCCACTTGCCCTCCGCATCTATAATATTTGCGCCGTCAATAACTAGGTTCTGGCCGATTTCTTGGATCTTCCCATCTCTGATTAGAATATCAAAATCTTTATATTCATTTCCTAGGCCATCAAACATATTGGCATTAACTATTACGACATTCTCTGAAACCATTGGTTGATAGGTTGATAGAAAGGCTTGATCTCTTAATTTCTGTCCTGTTTCTTGAAAAGTGGATTCACCGCAACTTGATACTACGAGAAAAGCACAGAAAAGCACTAAATAATTGCTCTTTATCATTTCACATCCCTTTTGAGTAAATACTCCATCCATTATAGCGATATAATGATGTTATGAATCGAGAAAATAATAGAAAAACTTTTGAATTAAGAAATATCAGCATCGAAACCAATATCAATAAACATGCAGAAGGGTCAGCACTGATATGCTTTGGAGATACCAAGGTCATTTGTACAGCAACCATTGAGAATCAAGTGCCCCGCTGGATGAGAAATTCAGATGCAGGCTGGGTAACTGCAGAATATGGAATGATGCCTAGATCTACTAATGAAAGAATGAATAGAGAAGCTTCAAGAGGCAAACAAGGTGGGCGCACACTTGAAATACAAAGACTCATAGGGCGGTCACTGAGGCAGGCCGTAAATCCAAAATATCTTAAAGATAGAACCATAACAGTAGACTGCGATGTTATTCAAGCCGATGGCGGAACAAGAACCGCTTCAATAACTGGTGGTTGTGTGGCACTGTTTCTTGCGATTAAAAATCATCTTAAAGATCACAGGGCAATAAAAGATTATGTTGCTGCAGTATCCCTGGGAATAATTGGAGATGAAATACTAGTCGATTTAGATTATAACGAAGATAGTAACGCTGATACCGATATGAATATTGTCATGACAGGCTCTGATGCATTAATTGAAATTCAAGGCACAGCAGAAGAAAAACCATTTTCTCAGGATCAACTTAATGAAATGCTGCAGCTCGCTAGTAAATCAATTAAGTCACTGATTGAAATTCAAAAAGCATGTCTGAGCTAAGCAAGGAACAAATTAACTTCATTAATATTGCAATAGAGAGCAAAGCTTTGCAATTTGGTGAATTCACTCTTAAATCAGGAAGAACTAGTCCGTATTTCTTTAATGCCTCTAAACTATTAAATTCTGAAAGACTCTCTGAAGTCATTGAAGCATTTACTTCAAGAGTAAATAACGACATTCTAAATATTGATCAAGTATTTGGACCAGCTTACAAAGGGACTATTTTTGGTTCCATGGTTGGACTTGAACTTAAAAAGATTAACTCAAAACTCAGCTTATGCTTTGATAGAAAAGAAGAAAAAGATCACGGTGAGGGAGGATTATTTATTGGAGAAAAACCAAAAGGAAGAGTGTTGATTATTGATGATGTGCTGTCAGCAGGTACTGCTGCCAAAAGTTCCATTAACCTCATCAAAAAAGAACAAGCAAATCCAAAAATACTATTAATTGGTTTGGACAGACAAGAGAAAGGAGCTGGAGTTATGTTAGCGAGAGATGAATTAGAACAGCTATATGATCTAAAAGTAATGAGCGTTATTTCCTTGGATAATCTTATTGAATTTTCCTCAAAAGATAGCGAGTTTAATATTTGGGAAAACAAATTATCGAACTACCGAGAAAAATGGGGTAGCTAATGTTCACTGGAATTGTCCAAGAAACTGGAAAAGCTAAAATTATAAAAACAAATCAAGGGTATTCCTCTATTGAAATATCGACAAGCTCAAAATTTTTGAAAGGCATCAAGATTGGTGCAAGTGTTTGTGTTGATGGGGTGTGTCTCACAGTAACAAAAATCAAAAAATCTTCCTTAGGTTTTGACGTAATTGCAGAAACTCTAAAGTTAACCAACTTAGGAAGGTTACAAAACTTAACCTTAGTTAATTTAGAGCGGTCTATGAAATTATCAGATGAGATTGGTGGACACCTTCTATCGGGACATATTCAAACAACTGGGAAAATTTCTAAAAAGCTCTCTTTGGGTGATCATACGCTAGATCTCAAAATTACGATTCCTCACAAATTTAAGAATTACCTTATGTATAAAGGATATATTGGAATCAATGGTTGCAGCCTTACCGTTGGAAAAATTTCAGGTCATAACTTCATGTTGCATTTAATTCCTGAAACGCTAGCGATCACCAATCTATCTTCCCTATCGGAGGGTGACCTTGTAAACATAGAGATCGATCAGAACACTATCAGCATAGTAGAGACGGTAAAAAAGCTGCTTAAAAAAACTAGGTAAGTAATGCTTTGGTTAGGATTGCCATTCTGATGCCCACTCCATTACGCACTTGAGTGTTAATCTTGCAATAAGGTTGATTCCTAACATCCGCATGAAGCTCAATGCCATAGTTCACTGGGCCAGGATGCATAAGAATAAACCGGTCACTTCCAATCGCATCCAAAAGCCTCTGATGATTAATCTGGAATTTAGAAATGTACTCTTCGCCAGAGATACTCAAAGCGTGATCTAATCTCTCATGTTGTATTCTAAGAGCCATGACAACATCCTTCCCATCAAGCGCACTGTTTAAATCCTCCTCAAAGTTTGGAAAATCTGCATATTTCTTTCCAAGCTCGGCAGGGCTACAAAGCGTTATTTTATTGGCACCAACGATATTCAACCCCTCTAAAAAAGAGGCCAAGACTCGTGAGTGATCTAGATCACCAACAACCAGATAGCTAAGTTTGCTTAAATCATCAAAGCTTTGTCGAATAGTAAATAAATCTAATAAAGTTTGAGAAGGATGTGCAATAGATCCCTCCCCTGCATTGATAAAAACCATATCTGGGAAGCGATCTGCTAAGTCATGCACTACAGAATCTTTATGCCGAATAACGCATGCATCAATACCTATATTCAATGCAACTTCAATTGTATCTTCCAAGCTTTCACCTTTTGTAAGCGAAGAAGAGATTGCATCAAGACTGAAAACAGTCATGCCAAGATTAGAAGCTGCGACTTCAAAGGATAATTTTGTTCTAGTACTTGGTTCAAAAAACAGGTTAAGCAGTTTTTTGTCTGCAAGAATCTGATCTTGTTTGAATGAATCAGATTCAGCTAAATAAAAATTATCTGCAAGCTTAAAGAGATCTTCGAAATCAGCTGTCTTGAAATGACTAAGATTTAATAAATTCATGGCTTTAGTTGTGCAATAGCATCAATTTCTACCCCAACATCCTTTGGCAATCTTGAGACTTCAATGGTTGCTCGGGCTGGAAATGGCTTGCTAAAAAAACTCTCCATAATTTTATTTACCGCAGCGAAGTTTTCTAAATCGGTCAGATAGATTGTAAGTTTAACAACGTCATCAAAGGTCGAACCTGCTTCTGAAATGATCGCTAATAAGTTTTTAAATACTTGGGTAGTTTGAGACTCAATTGATTCACTTACAACATTGCCTGTAGCAGGATCAATCGGTATTTGTCCTGAAACAAATAATAAGTTGCCTGCAATCACTCCTTGAGAGTATGGACCAATTGCAGCCGGTGCAGATTGAGTATTAATTTGCTTTTTCATTTTTGCTCCTTTCATCATTTACTATCCTTGAGCAGCTGGACACATTTTTAATGGCCCTAATTTTTATCATTAGCTTTTTCAGCATCTCAATATTTTGGAATTCTGCTTCAAAGATAAATACATCCATAATTGCATCAATATCTTTAGAGTTCACAGAAATAATATTTATTTTTTGAGTAGCAAATACTGAGGCTATGTCTGCAAGTATTCCTGGTTTATCTTCTACCAATACCTTTATGTAAGCTTTGTAAAATCTCTCTTGCGTATCGTTGCCCCAAATTGCTGGAAATAAATTCTTCTGCTTGCCTCTAATATTTTGAACCTGCCTACATCTTGCATGATGAATCACTACGCCCCTTTCGGTATCGGTATGAGCCAACACTGGATCGCCATGAACTGGTAGGCAACATTTTGCATAAATCACCGATACTCCAGCTAACATATGATCAGATATGACCATGTTTTCAGACTTAAGAGTCTCTGGATCAGAAGATTCTTTCCCGACTCTAAAACGCTCTGCAACAATATTGCTTGTTTTTTTACCTAAACCCAAATCGGTAAGCAGCTGATTCAAAGTCGTTGCGCCTATTGCACTTAAAACTCTTTGAAGAGCATTTCCACGATAATCACTCAGCTGACTTCCTTCTCTTTTTAATTCAGATTCCAACATAACCCTTCCGATTTTACGTGCATGAGAAATTTTTTGGTTTCTAAGGGTTGCCCGAATGGCTGATCTAGCCTTACTCGTTACCACAAAATTTAACCATCCTGGATCAGGTGCAATTTCTTCTCCAGTTATTATTTCGATGCTTTGCCCGTTTTCAAGCTGGACGTTCAATGGCGCATATTTTCTGTTGACCTTGCAGGCAATAGCTTTATTGCCTAAGTCAGTATGTAGGTCATAAGCAAGATCTATTGGGGTAGATCCATTTTTTAAATTTACAATTTTGCCCTTTGGTGTAAAGACATAAACCTCGTCGTTAAATAGATCTGTCTTTAGCGATTCAATAAATTCATGGGAATCTTCTGAATTCATATTCAAGTCTTGAAGCCCAGCAGCCCATTTTCGCGCCCCAATGAACCTTGGCCCAGACGAATCTTTACTTTTGTAAGCCCAATGAGCTGCGATACCATTTTCAGCAACAGCTTCCATGCTTTTTGTTTGAATTTGTATTTCTATGGGAATTCCGTTATCAGCTATTAAAGTTGTATGCAATGCCTGATATCCATTTGTTTTAGGGATTGCAATGTAATCTTTGAATCTTTGCTCTATTGGCTTAAAAATATTATGGATTATACCTAAAGCTCTATAGGCATCCTCAGCAGTATTTACTATTACTCTAAAAGCATATACATCAAAGATCTCAGAAAATGGTTTCTTTTTTACTTTAATCTTTTGATAGATGCTTGAGATGGCTTTTTCTCTTCCTTGCACGGTTGCAATTACATTATTCTTGCTAAGAGAATATTTGATATGTTTTTTTAAGCGATATACGATCCTGCTTCGACCTCTGCTAGTAGCTTTGATTGCAGACCTAAGTAACTTTGCCCGAATAGGATGTATGCACTCAAATGCTAAATCTTCAAGCTCAGCTCGCAAAGATTGCATACCAATCCTGATGGCAATGGGCCCATAAAGCTCCAAAGTTTCTTTAGATTTTTTGATCTGTTTCTCTCTTGGTAAAAATTCAATGGTCCGCATGTTATGGAGCCTATCGCATAACTTCACAACAATAACTCTTATATCTTTTGACATAGCTAGAGCCATTTTCTGGATACTTTGAGCATTTCTTTCGGCAATATCCGAAAACTCCATTTTGTTTAATTTGCTGACCCCGTCGACCAAGTTAGCAATGTTTTTTCCAAAGAGTTTCTCTAGGGAGCTTTTTTGTATACTTGAGTCCTCCAATACATCGTGCATGAGACCAGCACATACAGTCTCGTGATCAAGCCTGAACTTCAGCAAAATATTAGCTACCTGAACAGGATGCGTAATGTAGGCGGAGCCCTCTTTCCTTGTTTGCCCTTCATGCGCTTCTTTGGCAACACAATAGGCAAGATTAATTTGCTTAATTTGATCTTTTTTTAAATATTCTGATGCTAACTTAAAGGTCTCATCAGGCAATTTTTCTAGATCACTAGTGCTGTAATTTTGAAAAATTGAAAGAGGTGAGGACATGCCAGTATTCAAGCATTACCTCTCAGAAAAACTGTATTAAACTGCTTCGATACGAGTTTTAGTTTTTTCGATTGAGAACTCGTCAAGCAGCATATCTTCTTCGAGTGTTTTTTGAAGAATTTCTCCATTTATAAGGCCGGCTTCTATTTCTCTAAGAGCAACAATTGTAGGTTTATCATCTTCCCATTCTACAAGAGGTTCTCTACTGGTGGTAGAAAGTTGCCGAGCACGTGCAGATGCCAACAAAATTAGCTCAAACCTACTTTGCACTTTATCTAAACAACCTTCAACTGTTATTCTTGCCATAGTTATTCTCCGGAGGCGTATTTTAGGATCAATTACCCCAGGAAGACAACAGTTTTTCTAAAAAGAGTTCTGTATTTTGAGTCAGTCCAGTCTGGTTTTCATTTCTTAAAATTGCTATAAATTTTTCCAAACAATCATCAAAATTGTCGTTTACTATTAAATGCTTGTATAGATAAGCCTTCTTAAGCTCTCCTTTGGCATTATCTAATCTGAGCTGGATAGAGGCATCATCATTTGATCCCCTTGTAGTGAGGCGATTTTTTAGCACATCATATGATGGCGGAAGAATAAAGATAGATTCATGATCTAAGCCATGCCCAAGAATTTGTTCGTACCCCTGAACATCAATCTCTAAAATAAGATTCATTCCAGAGGATAGTTTGCTTTCAGTTAAACTTTTTGACGTTCCGTAGTGATTTCCATGCACTAGAGCACACTCTAAGAAGTCGCCTCGCTCTTTAATATTGAAAAACTCTTCCTTGCTGACAAAATAATAATGAATACCATTTTCCTCACCAGATCTAGGAGAGCGTGTGGTGTATGAAACTGATAGCTCATAAGAAGAAAATAGTTTTAAACCTTCTTTTATTAGAGAGCTTTTGCCTGTTCCTGAAGCAGCAGAAACAATAAATAATTTTCCTTTATCTTTCACTTTCTTATTGTAAATTTTGAGACTGTTCTCGCAGACCCTCAATAATTAGTTTCAAATCAATAGCTTCGTTTTTTAATAAAGGATTATCAACTTTAACCATTAAAGTATTTGCTTCTCTAAAAAGTTCTTGTAATAAAAAATCAATTTTTTTTCCTTCCGAAGCATTTGTTTTTAGAGCTTTGCCAATAGAATCTAGGTGAAAGGATATTCGCTCTACCTCTTCAGCAAAATCATGTTTAATATTGAGCATATCCAGTTCTTGGTTAAATTGATCACTCGATAGCTCCAAGCCAAGAAGTGCATGCTTGGATTTAAGTATTTTCTTTCTGTAAGCCGATGCCTGTTTTTGGAAAACAGTAAACTTTCTCATGATTGAAAATATTTTTGTAAGTTTTAAATCAAAAATTTTCTGGATTTTTTGGCCCTCGCTCTTCCTTGATCGTGATAAATCTATTAAGGCCTTTTTAAGTACTGGCTGAAGCTTACGTATTAGTTTGTCTTTATTGGGTTTAGTAACTAGGATTCCAGGAATCCTTGTAATGTCTTGAAGTGTTGGTTGCTGAAAATTAAAACCTGAACCATGGAGGGTTTTAAGAAGCTTTTTGAGCTGGATGTGATTAATCATAAAATCTATAGCACTCTCATGATTGATTTCAATCCTGACCTCGAATGATCCTCTGATAAACTCCTGTTTTATCAAATTTTTAACCAAGATGTCGATTTCACTGAGTTGTGTTTGAGATTTAATTAAAACATCCAGGTATTTATTATTGAGTGATTTAATGTCAACGGAGATTTCTCCTTTAGAAGAAACACTTCTTGCTGAACCAAATCCTGTCATAGCTTCTAATGGCATATCAATTTAAGGTAATCTAAATAAGGCTTCTGTGGAAAATATTTTACCTTGTTCCTTGTAGTCAAAACTATCACTAAATCTATATTCTGGAAATTTTCTTTCAAAATAATTCTTGTAATTCACTGTGGGGTCGCTGCAAATTAACGAAATATCTGAGATCGAAGAATCCAAACAAACTTTTGCAATTAACCTTGCTGCATCGTTTCTAGAAATACGATTGGCATTCAAGCTTTGTAAGGTTTGAAGCGATGATTGGGGCGCGATCTTTAAAAAATTTGGTTTATCCGTGTAAAGACCGGAGAATCGCATCACCACCAATCTTTCACCAAAATAATCTTTTGCAATGCCCTCTCCTTCTAATAATTTCTTGCCTCTAAAATCTTCTGGATTAGGAATGGTATTTCCATTAATGGGATTCTGTTGCGATCCATAAACCCTGGTCGAAGAAATAAATATAGCTTTTTGAAACTTAGCTTGTGTTGTCTTGGCAATCAATTTAGTTAAACCGTCACAATATCCTTGATGATATCCAGCCTCATCAAAAGAGGTAGGCTTCAATATGAGCACTGCTGAATCCCATGAAATTTCTAATAATTCATCAGGAAAAGCTTGTTCTGAATTCCAATCCCAACGAAAAACATTATGGGCTTCTTTAGAAGGATTTCTGGATACTCCATAAACTTCAAGTTGCTTTGAATCATGAATAGCAGCAACCCGGCTCCCAAGATCTCCATATCCAAAAATTATTATTTTTTTTGTATTCTTCATTCCAAGTCTATTTAATTAAATTATTATCTATTAAGCATGAATAAACAATTAACTGAGTTGCCGGGCATAGGTCCTGCAACTTTGCAAAACTTGAATGCATTGGGAGTAACATCGCTGGAAGATCTTTGCTTTCACTTGCCCTATGCTTACCAAGATAGATCTTCAATCACAAATCTCGCTGATATTGCTGAAGGTGAAGAACGAGTCGTGAGCGGTCAAATTGTTTCCGTTCAAACTATGTATAAACCTAAGAAAATGATGGTTGTAAAAATCAAAGATGAGTCTGGCTTTTTAAACTTGCGATTTTTCTACTTCCATCCCGCTCAAGCAAGAAGTTTTATCAAAGACAAAACAGTTAGTGCATTTGGAAAAGTCACTGTGAGCAAATACGGCTATGAACTAATCCATCCCGAATACAGTTTTGATGCAAACGATTTGGTTGAAAGAGATTTCTTGGTTCCAACTTATAGAGTAACCAAAGGCATCTCACAAAAGAAGCTTAGAGCTTTTATTAAAACTGCTATAGACAATTATGATTTTTCTGAATCAGGAAATGAGCTCACTAAGTTTGATAAAGATTTTGCGCTCGATTTAAAAACCGCCCTAATGACCATTCATCTTCCGTCAATTAGGGAATCACTCGAAGAACTGTTGCCTGGAGGATTGCATCCAGCAAGAATTAGATTAATGAAAGAAGAAATGGTTGCTTTTCAATGTGGGATGCTAGCAATTAAAGAGAAAAAACATAAACAATCTGCCTACAAATGTTCTAACGATGCTCTTTGGACCACAAGCATTTTTAATAACCTTCCATTTAAATTAACTAATGCTCAAATAAGGGTTCTTCATGAAATTCATCAAGATCTTGAAAAAGATTTACCAATGATGCGTTTAGTTCAAGGTGATGTTGGCTCTGGAAAAACAATGATAGCCCTTCTTGGGTGTTGTCGGGCTATAGATTCTGGATCACAAGCTGTTGTGATGGCCCCCACAACTATTTTGGCTGAACAGCATCATCTCTCCATCACTCAATTACTTCATAATAATGCCGAGGAGATTGCTTTGCTAACTGGGTCAACACCTTCACAAGAAAGAAAAAAGATTCTAAAAAAACTAACTGAAGGAGAAATTAAGCTTTTAATCGGGACACATGCTGTTTTCCAATCGGATGTTGTATTTAAAAGGCTTGGTCTTGTTGTTATTGATGAGCAACATAGATTTGGAGTCAACCAAAGACTATCACTTGTCCAAAAACAAAATCAAATTAATAAAGCTCCTCATCAACTAACCCTAACCGCAACACCGATTCCCCGCACTCTTGCGATGAGTATTTATGCTCATATGGATGTCTCTGTTGTAGATGAATTACCTCCGGGACGCTCTCCCATCATTACTACCTTGCTAGCAAAACAAAATATTGATCAGTTGCTCAAGAGAGTCACTAGCGCTGTTAACGCAGATAGCAAAATTTACTGGGTTTGCCCATTGATCGAAGAAAGTGAAACATTGGATCTAACTAATGTTGAAGAAAGAGAAAAAGAGCTCTTGAATCACCTTCCTCAATCCATGATTACTAAACTGCATGGAAAAATGAAACCAGCTCAAAAAATTGCTGCAATGGAATCTTTCAAATCTGGTAAAACTAAGATACTAATTTCTACAACGGTGATCGAAGTAGGCGTGGATGTTAAAGATGCAGACATAATGATAATTGAAAATGCAGAAAGGTTTGGATTGGCCCAACTCCATCAGCTCAGAGGTAGAGTTGGCAGGGGCAACAAACAAAGTTATTGTATTTTGCTCCACAAGGATAATCTTAAAGAAGAATCTAAACATAGATTAGAGGTCTTAAAAAACTTCACAGATGGATTTAGAGTAGCTGAAGAGGATCTTAAAATAAGAGGGCCTGGAGAAATTTTGGGTGCCCAGCAAACAGGAATCGTGCCCCTAAAATATACGAATTTAATAAGAGACAGTAGATTCTTAGAATCAACTAAAAAAATTGCCGAAAGCCTAATACAACAAAAACCGCAAGTTGCTGAAAATCTAATCAAAAGATGGTTAGCAGGCTCTATTGGCTATGCAGAGGCATAAAAAAGCCCTCAAAAAGAGGGCTTTAAAAAGATTTTAAGTATTAGACTGTTAATAATGGAGCTATCACTAAGCTTACAATTGCCATTACATTAATAAGAATATTCATGGCAGGTCCGGATGTATCTTTAAATGGATCGCCAACTGTATCTCCAACGACTGCTGCTGAGTGAACGGCTGACCCCTTTCCACCAAGGTTTCCTTTTTCAATGTATTTCTTAGCATTGTCCCATGCGCCACCTGCATTTGCCATCATAAGCGCCAGTAAAACACAGCCCAATAGACCTCCAGCAAGCATGCCGCCCAAAGCCTGAGGCCCAATACCAAATCCAACAAGTGGAGGCATTGATACGGCAATAACACCAGGAAGTAACATTCTTCTTAATGCTGCTTTGGTTGCAATTTCAACGCATCTTTCAGCATCGGGTTCTGCATTGCCCTCAAGCAATCCTGGAATCTCTCTAAACTGTCTTCTGATCTCATTAATCATATCAAAAGCAGCATCTCCAACTGCAGTCATAGTAATGGATGCAATTAAGAAAGGCACACACCCTCCAATAAACATACCAACTAAAACAATTGGGTCAGAAAGCAGCAATTCAAAGCCTGCATTATTGCTTGAAACAACCTCTACAAAAGCAGCAATAATTGCCAATGCAGCAAGAGCGGCTGCACCAATTGCAAAGCCTTTTCCAATTGCAGCTGTTGTATTGCCAAGCTCGTCTAGAGAGTCAGTAATATCTCTTACTTCTTTTCCCATTCCAGCCATTTCAGCTATTCCACCAGCGTTATCTGCCACAGGGCCATAGGCATCGATTGCCATAGTAATACCTACAGTTGAGAGCATCCCAACAGCCGCGATACCAACTCCATAGAGTCCACTTAAGCTGGTCGATACAAAAATAATAGCTGCAAGAATTAAAACTGGGATAACAACAGATTGCATACCTACAGACAGACCTGAAATCATTACAGTTGCAGAGCCTGTTTCGCCAGATTTTGCGATTTTCTGAACTGGTTTGCCACCTGTGTAATATTCGGTTACTAAACCTATTGCAACTCCGCCAACAGCTCCGAAGAGAACTGAAAGCCAAGTATTTAGATCCAAGCCTAACTGATAAATTACAAAGTAAGCAAACACGATGAAAATTACTGGTGAACCAATGGTTCCAAATCTTAGAGCTGCAGCTGGAGATTTCTTTGATTGAGTTCTAACAATAAGAATCCCGAGAATCGAGGAAAGCAAACCGATACTAGCAAGAGCTAATGGCAGTGACATTTTTGCAACTGAGCCACTTGTAGCTGCAATAGCAATAGATGCAATCATGGCGCCACAATAGGATTCGAATATATCGGAGCCCATCCCAGCAACATCACCCACATTATCGCCAACATTATCAGCAATAACTCCTGGATTTCTTGGATCGTCCTCAGGTATTCCGGCCTCTATTTTACCAACTAAATCAGCGCCCACGTCGGCACTCTTAGTAAAGATCCCACCACCTACTCTTGAAAAAAGGGCCACAACGGATGCCCCCATGCCAAAACCTTCGATAGAATGGGCTGCATCAGAGGCTCCACTAAAGAAATAAAATAAGATTCCAAGACCAAGCAATCCTAATGAAGCAACACAAAGGCCCATTATGGAGCCCCCGTAAAATGAAACAGATAAAGCTGCTGCTGCGCCATCTTTTTGAGCTGCAGTAGCTGTTCGAACATTTGCCTTTGTAGCAGCATACATGCCAATAAAACCAGCAGTGGCTGAACATGCTGCGCCAACTAATAGGGCTATGGCTGTTTTAGTCCCTAGAGCAAGAAATACCAAAACAAATAAAACTACAATAAAGCCAAGCAAGTAGGTGTACTCAGTTTTCATGAAGGTTAAAGCCCCTTTATGAATTTGATCTCCAATCTTCTTAACCTTGTCTTCCCCATCAGGGTACTGCATCACAAGAAGATAGATTACAAAGGCAGCAACTAGACCTAGTGCGCCCACAATTGGTGGGAGTAGCGTATTCATATTATTCTCCGTTTAAAAGGTGGTAATTCTAACAAATATATCTATAAATATCCGTGTTAAAGGGCATTAAATTTATCTCGATCTAGCTCATCTTCTGTTGCCGCTACGATGACTGCAACTGCAGCGTCACCGCAAACATTTACCGACGTCCTTAACATATCCAAAATTCTATCAACAGCAAGAATTAAACCAATTCCTTCCAGAGGCAAACCAAGCTGATTTAATATAATTGTAAGAGTAATAATCCCTGCAGAAGGTACCGCAGCTGTTCCGATAGCAGTGATGACAGCCAAGAAAATTATTTGGATATATTGCCCCATACCAAGCTCTATACCTGAAATGCCGGCTATAAAAAACGTAGCAAGACCTTGAAGGATTGCCGTGCCATTCATATTGATGGTCGCGCCTACTGGAATGACAAATGAAGCTACATCCTTCTTAACCCCCATATCCTCTGTAACAGTTTTGAGGGTTACTGGTATTGTGGCAGCGCTGGATGAGGTTGAAAAACCAAATAAAAGGACATCTTTGATTTTTCTAAAAAATGTAACAGGGCTAACGCCAGCTATGAACTTCAAAAATAAGCTGTTTACTAAAAGCATGTGAAGAACTAATACAAAAATAAGTAATAAAACGTACTGCGCCAGATCACCAAAAATATCAAGACCTTTTGATGCGGTATAAGCTCCGATTAGGCAAAACACACCAATTGGAGCAAAACCCATGATCATTAGTACAATTTTAAGAAAAACTGTATTTAATTTTTCAAAAGCTTTTGAGAGGTTGCCAGTTAAATGATCAGTTGAGTTAACTGCAATACCAAATAAGATACTAAAAAAAACTATACCAAGCATGTTGTTTTCAACAAATGCGCCAAACAGGTTATTTGGAAATATATTAAGCAAAGTGTCATAAAAGCTAACCTGAGGGATTGCAATGTCAAAGTTGCCTGCTGCAGCTTGATAGCCAGATCCTAGATCAACCATCCATCCAAAAAATAAAGCCATACTAACTGCAATTGCTGTGCTAACAACCACCAACAGAATAGTCTTCAATGCAATGTTGCCTAACTTCATCATGTCTGAGACTGAAGAGATGCCAGCAACCAAAGAGAAGAACACTAAAGGCACAACAATAAGCTTTAGTAAATTTTTAAATATGTCGCCGCCGAGATTTAGAACAAACTCAGTGACTATTTTTTCAAAAAAGTCTGGGACAAATGATGTGTAGAAAAAAGTAGATCCTACAGCAAAACCTAAAAACATCCCCCAGAGAACATTTCTAGTTAGATTTTTGGGGGCTCCTAATTCACTCATATCTCAACCATCTCAAAATCTTCTTTGCCTACACCGCAATCTGGGCATAACCAATCGCTTGGAACATCTTCCCATTTGGTACCAGGCTCAATCCCATCATCTGGCCATCCGAGCTCTTCATCATAGAGTAAACCGCAAACAATGCATTCCCATTTTTTAAATTCCATAGTTATTCCCTAAGTATAAGAAAAAATAAGCAAGCTATAATATCAGTTTAACCAATGGAATTCATGCATCCCAAAATAAACTCAAGGTGGGTTACCAAACCGTATGTTTTTGTTATGGGCTCTCATGCCCTGCAGCGAAGTTGGTTGTTTGAAAAATTTTCTATTACCCAAAGAATTAAAATGGATCATTCCTTTAGACTTGAATTGCTCAGCGAAGAAATTGAAGAGATAGATGAGCATGAAGTGAACGAGCTAGGACTAGCAACGAATCAAACCATAGTTAGAAGAGTTAAACTGTTTGCAGATGAGAAAGAATTTGTTGTTGCAAAGAGCATCATCCCAGAACAAACAAAGAAGCTGGGTTTTTCTGAGTTAGAAAATCTTGGAAATAGACCTTTAGGAGACTTAATATTTACAAGCAAGCAATTTATTAAAAAGAAAGTTATGTTTGCTAAGTTCCTTTACAAAGGAAGGAATTTTTGGGGCAGATCTACCATATTCAATGTTAATGATTACCCAATGTCTATAAATGAGGTTTTCCTAATTGATTAGATTACTTAGAGGATCTATAGCACTTTGCAGACTGAATAAGCCCATTGGAATTTATTTAATTTTTTGGCCAGCTCTAGCTGCCGCCATGCTAACAACTGATATCACTAATGACTTTAGGGTATTAATCATTATTGTGCTGGGAAGTATTTTGGTTCGATCCATAGGGTGTGTAATCAATGATATTTTCGATAAAGATTTTGATGCCAAAGTTGAAAGAACCAAACTTAGGCCACTTGCCTCTGGCGCATTAAGTAAGCAGGAAGGTTGGATGATCTTTGCGCTCCTTAGTGTTTGTATTCTTGTATTGATAGCTTTTACGAACTTTCAAACAATCCTAATGGGGGCTATTTTTGGATGCCTCATCGTTATTTACCCGTTGATGAAGAGAATTTTTCTTGGACCTCAATTATTTCTAGGCATGACATTTAATCCCGTCTTCATTGTCCACTCTATGACCAATGGATTAAGTATTGCTTCAGTGATTTTATTCATTGGTGTGTTTGCTTGGGTAGTTGCCTTTGATACCTACTATGGATTGTCTGATATTGAGGACGATAAAAAACTTGGTATTAACTCGACTCCACTATGGTGGAAGGAAAAGACGCAAAAGATAATTTTTACATTACAGGCTGTGTTTTTGGTTTGTTTGTATGCCATAGGAAGAATCTATAGTTTTTCTAATGTATGGCTGCTTGGATTAGTTCTTATAAGCTTACTATTTTTCCTCCAATACAAGCTTGCAAATAATGAAGAGCATTTGAGCGCATTTAAAAACAACAACTTTGTCGGTCTTTTGATGTGTATTTTTATGTTTCTTGAGACCTCATATTTTGCATGACTTTCTTAAGCGATTTATCGAGTTTATCTGAAAGCTCAAATCTTTTTCAAAAAAGTCATGACTCAAATAATCCTTTTGAAAGTATTGAATACTATAAAAATCTTGAGTTAACAGGTTGCGCAGCTAAACATACTGGCTGGATTCCAAACCATGTCTATGTTGACTCTTCACAAGGATCTTTATTAATTCCAATCTATCAAAAATTGAATAGCTATGGCGAGTTTATCTTTGACTATGTCTGGGAGAATGCATTTACTCAACATGGTATTAATTACTACCCTAAGCTTGTCTCAACTGTGCCATTTACTCCCTGCCATAGTAATAAGATTATAGGAAACACTAAGCTCATTAATGAGGCAGTAGATAAAGTTACTGATTTTATGGCCCAACAAAAGATCTCTACATGGCACATTCTATTCCCCTCGGATCAAGATATTCATGTATTAAATAACTCAATGTTTATTAAGCGATATGGGCACAGGTTTATTTGGAAGAATTATGCCTATCAATCTTTTGAAGAATATTTAGATAAATTCAAATCGAGACAAAGAAAAAATATTAAAAAAGAGAGACAAACGATTGCTGACGCAGGAATCAAATTTGAGATTATTGAAGGAGATAAAATTCAAGATCATCACTGGGAGAAGTTTTTTAACTTTTATTGTCAAACTTATTTCGATAGAGGCCAGAGTCCTTATTTAAATCTTGATTTTTTTAAATCGCTCACCCTCTTCAATCCAAAAATTAGTCCGTTAATTTTCTTTGCTAAACATCGTGATGAGTTTATCGGTGCTTCTTTGTGCTTCAGAGGTGGAAATACTTTGTATGGCAGGCATTGGGGTTCAACGATATTATTAAAAAACCTTCATTTTGAAGCCTGTTATTATCAAGGCATTGAGTATTGTATTAATAACAAGATTGAAAATTTTGATCCTGGTATTCAAGGTGAACATAAACTAAGACGAGGATTTGAGGTACATAAGAAATGTTCATTGCATTTAATTCTTGAGAAAGATTTTAGAGAAGCAATTGAACGCTTTTGTATCGAAGAAGAGAGACACATTGATCAGTACATTGCATCTTGTAAGAACTATACTCCCTTTAGCAATGACGGTAGAATCAAAGAGTGAATAGGCTACAAAGAACTTCTCATCACTTGAGCGTATGCGCTGCAAACTTTAGAAGATTAAAAAAACTATTAAATAATTTTGATGAGTCCGCTTATGATTTTGTATTAGATGCAGACGAATTAATGGCTTGCTTTAAAATTCTTGATCAACAAAGACATACACTGCTCTTAGAAACCAAGCAATTGACTGCCAATAAAATTTTAAATTTTAAATTTAGAATTCAAATATTTTTAGACGCTAAGCTTGCGGAAGTAGTTTCTTTTCAGAATGAGCAACCTGTACCTTTCTTTGTTGTAAAACCAAAATCACAATCTTTGGATGAAAAATTTCAACAAAATCAGATGCTTACCGAGTGGCTTGAACTTATTTTTTTAAGGGGGATGGTTAGCAGTACTCTTCTTCCATGAATCGCATACTTTACTTGCATGGATTTGCATCCTCTTCGGATTCAACTAAAGCCAAACTTTTTAAAGCATTCATGCAAAAAAATAAAAAATTTGTTGTATTGGTTCCAGACTTGCCAAATAACTTAGTTGGATGGTCTGATGTTATTGAAAATTTAGTTAAACAATATGCGCCAGTAGCTTTCGTAGGAAGCTCACTTGGAGGCTTCTATGCCTCCTATTATGCAAGAAGATTTGGAACCATAGATATTCTGCTTAATCCCGCAGTTTTGCCAGCACAAGGAATGAAAGTTTATTTAGGCAACAATAAAAATTACTCTACGAATGAAGAATTCGAGCTTACTAATGCTGAAATTGAGCACCTCGCAAAGATGGAAAAAAATATTGGTAATGCGCAACTCTCATGCAATAGAACTATGGTTCTTCTAGAAACCGGCGATGAGATATTGAATTATAAAAATGCTGTGGACTTTTATGCAGGTGCGTACATTAAAGTAATTAAAGGCGGTTCTCATTCATTAGATTCCTTCGAAGACCAACTTGAAAAAATATTCTTATTCATTAATAATGCACTAAATTAGTGCAATTAAATTTTATCTGATAATTTTTTGTGCACTAAATGCACCTTAAACATGCATATTATTTGGCATATAAATTGCTTATTAATAATACTTAGTTAAATTTAAGGAGATATTATGAAAACATACGAATATATATGGCTTGATGGCTATCAGCCCGAGCCAAATATGAGAAGCAAGGTAAAAGCTACCGATGAGGAAACTGCTCCTGATTGGTCGTTTGATGGATCATCCACTAAGCAAGCAGAAGGCGGAAAGTCAGATTGCTTACTAATACCTGTTCAAACTTATGAAAATCCTAATGGTCATGATTTAGTGATGACACAAGTGCAATCTTCAGATCACACTACTCACCCTTCAAATTTTAGGGCTGCTGCAGCGGAAGTTGTAACCGATGAGTGGTGGTTTGGTTTTGAGCAAGAGTTCTTCTTGACTGATCCAGAAACTGGTGAACCGCTTGGATGGGAAAACGGTGAGCCAAGACCACAAGGTGAATACTATTGTGCTGTAGGTTCAAGAAACGTTATTGGAAGAGAAGTTTCTGATGCTCATTTGCAAGCATGCCTAGATGTTGGTATTACTCTAACAGGAACAAATGCTGAGGTAGCTTTGGGTCAATGGGAATATCAGTGTTTTGGTAAAGGCATTAAAGCTGCAGATGATTTGTGGGTTAGCCGATATTTGCTTTACAAAATTGCTGAAGAATTTGGTGTAGGGGTAAATATTCATCCAAAACCAAAAACTGGAGATTGGAATGGCTCAGGAATGCACACCAATTTCTCCAATGAGGCAATGAGATCAAATGGTTCAGAAGAACTTTTTAATTCAATGTGTGAAAAACTTGGAGCAGTTCATGAGGAAGGTATTGCTTGTTATGGCTCTGATAATCATAAACGTCTAACCGGTCTTCATGAAACTCAAAGCATTGATAAATTTTCATACGGTGTAAGTGATAGAGGGGCTAGCATTAGGATTCCCGTCTATACAGTCGAGCATAATTGGAACGGTTATCTAGAAGATAGACGCCCCGCTTCTAATGCAGACCCTTATAAAATTATTGCACATATAGTGGGGACTTTAACTAAGTAACAACGTAAAGCAGCCCCTGCCCCCCCCTCTTCTTGGGGCTGCTTTCATTAAAATATGGATAGACATTTTCGAGCCTTCAATCAGCTTTCAACAGAAATAATAATCCTTAATAAAAACTTAGATATTCTTATCATGAATGAATCAGCTGCATCTAATGGATGGACAGCAGACTTGATTGATAATCTAAATATATTCAAACAAATTATTAATAAAGAAGACTTAGATAGCCATCAGATCATTCCACTTGCAATAATCCTCGAGGAAAACTCGCTATCTGAGCTTCAAGAAACGTTGAGTATGGCCAAAGAAAAAGCATCTGCGATAACTATTCGAGACATGATGCTCTCTTTTAAAGCAAGCGCTGATCGGGCAGTTGATTTAACAGTTACTTTTTCAAGTGAATTTGATGTGTATATCTTAGAAATTTCTAATTTAGATAACCTTAACAGAATAATTAACTCAACGAGAACAGATGCTTCACAAAAAATAGCAGCAGGATTAGCAAGAACTTTAGCTCATGAAGTGAAAAATCCACTAGCTGGTATAAAGGGAGCTGCCCAGCTAATAAAGAAGAAAGCTTCAGATAAAAGCATTGAAAAATTTATTAAAATTATTGAGGATGAAACTGAAAGACTTAGTGGCATTGTTTCAAAAATCTTAACTCCAGCAGCTAAGCCTAATTTTGCATTTTTTAATATTCATGAAGCAATTGAAAGGGTCATCAAGCTTATTCAAGCATCTGACAAGACAACAAAAATTATAATCGAGAAAGACTATGATCCCAGCATTCCTGAAATTTATGGGGATAAGAATTTGTTCATACAAGCAATTCTCAATCTCTTCCAAAATGCATCGCATGCCTCATTAGATAATAAAGAACCTACGATTGGCATTAAAAGCAAGGTATCTTTTAACCAGCCCATCAACGGAAAAATTCAATCCACGATTTTGGAAATTATCATTACAGATAATGGAAATGGAATACATCCTGATCATTTAGATCAAATCTTCTTTCCAATGGTTTCGACAAAAGAAGGAGGGACAGGTCTTGGACTATCAATTGCGCAAGACATCATAAAAATTCACAAAGGCAATATTCGCTACGAGAGATCGAATGCAAAAACATATTTTATTGTCGCCATCCCGCTTTTAAATCAATCTTCACGTTTGGAGGTAGTTAATGGCTAAGATTTGGATCGCTGATGATGATGCGTCAATAAGAACCATTCTGGAAGAAGTCTTAAGCGAGTCTTTTGAGGTATCTATTTTTGAAGATGGTAATAGTCTAATAGATTGCTTAGCAACCGGTATGCCGGATGCCGTGATTACAGATATTAAAATGCCAAACTCATCTGGATACGATGTCTTAGCCCACATAACAAAAAATTATTCTGATTTACCGGTCGTTGTAATGACTGCTTTTACTGATATGCAAGCTGCTATTGATTCTTATGGAGCAGGTGCATTTGAATACCTACCCAAACCATTTGATTTGGATGAAGTTATTTCAACGCTTAATAAAGCAGTTGCTAAAAAAGAATCTTTGCCTTCCAAAAAAGTTAGTAAAACTGACATTGTTGGATCAGCCCCTTCAATGCAGCTTGTGTTTCGCTCAATAGGAAAACTGTCCAACACAAATGCCACTGTAATGATTTTGGGAGAATCAGGTACAGGAAAAGAGTTAGTAGCAAATTCATTGCATAAGAATAGTCCAAGGTCTGACATGCCTTTTATCGCTCTCAATATGGCTGATATACCTAAAGAACTTATTGAATCAGAGTTATTTGGGCATGAAAAAGGTGCTTTTACAGGAGCGGTTGAAAAAAGGATAGGTAGGTTTGAGCAGGCAAATGGTGGCACTCTCTTTCTGGATGAAATTGGGGATATGCCACTTGATACACAAACCAGGTTGTTAAGAGTGTTATCCAATAGAGAATTTTATCGGGTTGGCGGAGATAAGCCTGTGAAGGTTGATGTCCGTATCCTTGCCGCTACTCACCAAAGCCTTGAATCCCTTGTAGCAGAGGGCAAGTTTAGAGAAGATCTTTTCTATCGTCTCAATGTCATTAAAATTAATATTCCTCCACTCAGAGAAAGAGCCTCTGACATTCCTGAACTCACAACTTTCTTTTTAAAGAAACATAGTTCATCAATGAATGAGATTCCTAAAAACTTATCGGAAGAAGCTCTGACAAAGTTAAGCAACTACAGCTGGCCAGGAAATGTCAGAGAGCTTGAAAATATCTGCTATTGGTTAACGCTGATGGCTCCGTCTCAAACAATTGCCGTGGGTGATTTGCCAACCGAATTGCTCTCAAATGGCATAAAAAAACAATCGGTATCTTCAAGAAACTGGAAAGAAAGCTTTGCAGAATGGTTGCAAACTTTGCAGCCCGAGCATAGTGGCTCAATTAACGATGTCGTAAATAATCATATTGATAAGCTGGTTATAGATTTTGCTTTAAAAAATTCTGGCGGGAAAAAACAGGATGCTGCAAAGCTATTAGGAATTTCGCGAAATACTCTTGCTCAAAAATTAAGAGAACTAGGATAGAAGCTCCACCAGTTTGCCTTGGTCATGAAGTGCATGCAAATCATCGCATCCCCCAATATGCTGCCCATTAATCCATATTTGAGGCACTGAGGTTCTACCTGCCTTAGCTGCCATTTCAGCTCTAAGTGATTTATTAAAATCTACTGAAATTTCTTGATAACTTACTCCAAGTTTATTTAATAGATTTTTAGCTTTGTAGCAGTAAGGGCAGGTTTTGGTGGTGTATATCTCAACCATCACTCTTTCACCAACGGTAAACTTTCTTGATTCCATGAAGTAAGTCCTCCTTTGAGAACATATGTTTTTAAGAAACCATGTTTTTGTAATTTTTCAGCGGACAATGCTGCATTTCTTCCCATAGCGCAAATTGTAATAATAGGAGAGTCTTTATATTTATTGAGCTCTTCTAGCCTTTGATCAAAATCTTTGTAGGGAATATTCTTTGCATTGGTAATATGCCCTTTTTCAAAATCCTCTCTATCTCGAACGTCCACCAAAATTGCATTTTCCTTATTGACCATCTTGGTTAATTCAATATGCGACAACCTCTTTCCACCTCGCTTCATTTCTGCTGAAAAATACAATACTAAGAAAAGAAAAAACGGCACAGAGAAAAACCAGTTATCAAAAACGAAAAGAGTGAATTCAAACATCGGACTATTATCGCGTAAAATAAAAATTAGTTAACACTTAGGATGAAACTATGTCGTATTTAGTATTAGTGAGGCACGGACAAAGTGAATGGAATGCTAAAAACCTTTTTACAGGGTGGAAAGATCCTGACTTAACCGAGCTTGGAATTAAAGAGGCTAATAAAGCAGGAACTTATCTAAAAGATTTAAACATTAAATTTGATGTGATGTTCACTTCTAATCTTACTAGGGCTCAAAAAACAGGAGATATAATCTTAAAAGTGATCAACCAAACGCCTCAAATTATTAAAAATCTGGCTCTGAATGAAAGAAACTATGGAGATCTTTCAGGTTTAAACAAAGATGATGCCAGGAAAAGGTGGGGTGAGGAACAAGTTCATATCTGGAGAAGATCTTTTGATGTGCCGCCGCCAGGCGGAGAAAGTTTAAAAAATACTGCAGAAAGAGTTCTCCCATACTTTGATGAGGTAATCATGCCTGAGGTACTTAAAGTTAAAAATATCCTAGTTGCGGCACATGGGAACTCTTTAAGATCTTTGGTGATGAAATTAGATGGCCTTTCTGCTGAAGAAGTTGTTGCTTTAGAAATACCAACCGGCGCACCTATTGTTTATGAACTGAGCAATACTGGAGCCATTATTTCAAAACAGTCTTCTTTTTAGTTGCATGCAAAAATTATTTCCTAATGAAAGATTAGGAAGAAAAATTTCTAAATGGTATTTGTTGCATGGAAGACATGATCTTCCTTGGAGGAAGAGCATTTCACCATACAGGGTCTGGATATCTGAGATCATGCTTCAGCAAACTCAGGTCGTAACTGCCATCCCTTTTTTTAAAAGATTCATGCGCCAATATCCAACATTAAAATCTATTTTAGGAGCTTCAGAAGATGAAGTTTTAGCCCTGTGGTCAGGTCTAGGTTACTATCGAAGAGCTAGATATATCTTTCAAACAAAAGAAATAATTAAAAACCTTTATAAAGGAAAGTTCCCCAAAGATTTTGACTCGATCTTATCTTTACCAGGAATTGGAAGATCTACAGCTGGAGCAATTGCTTCTATTGCACATAACCAGCCTTTTCCAATTTTAGATACCAACGTAAAAAGAGTGCTTCAACGCCTTCATGCATTACCAGACAACATAAATGATAAATTGATGTGGGAATTAGCAACCCATATTCAGGACAGAAAAGATTTATTTCCCTATACACAAGGGATCATGGATTTAGGAGCTACTGTTTGTTTAACAAAAGAGCCTTTATGCAAGAGATGCCCTCTCAAAAAAGATTGCAAATCAGCATTTCAATTAAATACTCAGATATCGCCAAGAAAAATTATTCAAAAGAAAAAAATGGCTCTGAAGTTTTATCTTTTTTTTGATAATGAACAATTTCTCGCTCAAAAAAATAATGAGTTATCAATTTGGAGCGGGCTGTGGCTCCTTCCACCTGAAATCCCAATAAACTTTGTTAATAAATACACTGTGTCTAAAGACTTTACAGTTACACATCAGCTTAGCCATAGGACGCTAGAAATTACTTTTGTGGTTTGCAAAATGAAAAGATTACTTCGACCAAAAACAAACCATGAATATAAAACTGTTAAAATAAATAGCTACTTTGATTTGGGAATGCCAAAGCCTATTACACAATTAATTAAAAACTTATGACAGAAACAGTATTTTGCCGAAAATTTAAACAAGACCTTCCAAAAATGAAAATCCCTCCCATGCCAGGGTCTAAAGGATTGGATTTAATGAGTACGATTTCTCAACAGGCATGGGATGAATGGAAATCAAAACAAACCATGCTCATCAATGAAAAACATTTAGACCTATCATCTATTGATGATAGATCTTATCTAGAAGAGCAAATGGAGAAGTTTTTTAATAATGATCAGACAGATGAGCCAACCGGCTTTAAACCATTAGCTTAGCTTGGTGACATTGCTATTAATCTAAAATATAATTTCTGACTTCTTATTGCCCAGATAGCTCAGTCGGTAGAGCAAAGGACTGAAAATCCTTGTGTCGGTGGTTCGATTCCACCTCTGGGCACCATGTCTTAGATTTGA
>JALRBL010000083.1 GCA_023257795.1 Gammaproteobacteria bacterium | reverse complement strand
GAGGACTTAGCGGCGTAGTTTATGGTTTATTTGGTTATTGCTTTGCTCAGGAAATGATTCTAAAGAAAAGCTATTTCAGCTTTCCTCCATCACTCTATACGTTTATATTTATTTGGTTGGCTATAGGATATACAGATATTCTCTATTATTTGGGATTTGGTATGACTGCAAATGGAGCTCATCTTGGAGGATTATTAGCAGGAATGCTAATGGGTATAATTCAACTTAATAAAAAAATTTGATCCAAAAAACAATGAAACATGTTACCAAAGCTGTCTTACCTGTTGCTGGGCTTGGCACTAGATTCTTACCCGCTACGAAATCAATCCCTAAAGAGATGATGCCCATAGTTGATACTCCCTTAGTTGAGTATGCTGTTCGTGAAGCAATAGAGGCTGGGGTGAAAGAAATTATATTTATCACTTCACCAACTAAAAAAGCTATTGAAGCTCATTTCTCTAAAAATCAAGAGCTAGAAAATTTATTGAAAAAGTCTAACAAAGAGTCTTGCATCTCAAAAGCATTTCCTAAGGAGTTTGATGAGATTACTTTTCATTATGCATATCAGTATGAACAACTAGGACTGGGGCATGCAGTTCTGCAAGCAAATCATCTTATTGATCAAGATGAATTCTTCTTAATATTATTAGCAGATGATTTGCTTATCAATGAACCAAATGTATGCAAACAACTTGTGGAAGCTCATCATAAAACAAGCTCTAGCATCCTAGCTCTGAATAAAGTTTCCACTGAAGAAACAAAAAAGTATGGAGTAATTTCATTTAAAGATAAGGCTTCAGATATTTCCAATTGCAAGCCTCTTAGCGCCATAGTAGAAAAACCTCAAACCAATCCCCCATCTAACATTGCGGTTACTGGAAGATATTTGTTAAAAGGAAGTATTTTTAATTACTTAAAAAATATTAAAGAAGGAGCCCAAGGAGAACTTCAACTCACTGATGCCATAAATTTAGCGATGCAAGACAATAATTTTTTTGGCATCGAATATGAGGGAATCAAGTTTGATTGTGGATCAAAAGAAGGCTTTATAAGAGCTAATTTACACGTTGCTAAAACTCAAAAAATTAATTATGAGTAGGCTTTCATGCTATCAATATTAAGACTTTTCCCGCCAGAACTAGCTCATTTTTTAGCGCTTGCAACTTTACAGCTTCTCTACAAACTTAGAGTTCTGGGGATTTTTTTTAAGTCACATCAATCTTATCAATCAGTCACTTTGAACTCATTAATTTTTCCAAATAGGTTAGGCATTGCTGCGGGACTTGATAAAAATGGAGACTATTTTAATGCTTTGGGTATGCTTGGATTTGGTTTTATAGAAGTTGGCACAATTACACCAAGGCCCCAGTCTGGTAATCCAAAACCAAGAATCTGGAGAATTTCTAATAGTTCTGTGATAAATGCTTTGGGTTTCAACAATAAAGGGGTAGATCATTTAGTAGGAAATTTAAAGAAAAGAAATTTTGATGGGATCTTGGGTGTCAATATTGGAGCGAATAAAGATTCAGATCAACAGCAGAGAATAAGCGATTATGTGTATTGCTTTGAAAAAGTAGCACCCTATGCCGACTACATCACAGTCAATATATCCTCCCCAAATACCCCTGGATTAAGAAACTTTCATAAAGAAGAAGAATTTGAAACATTAATTTCAACAATAGCATCAACAAGAGAAAAGCTATTATTTACAAAGCCTGTGTTCATAAAAATTTCACCTGATGAAGATTACGACACTATTAGAGCATTGGTCCTAATTGCAAGAGCTAGAAATTTTGATGGCTTTGTTGCAACCAATACAACCATATCTAGAAATTTAGTTGCTGATAAGTATAAAAACTTACCAGGCGGGCTATCCGGAGAGTTGCTTAAGGACCAATCTAATATGATAGTTAAACAATTAGCTAGTCTAGATTCAGGGACAAATACTGGCTGGTCTTATTTCTTCCCGCAATTCTGGCGTTCGTCCCACTTCTGTTTAGCTTACAAAATCCGCCCCCTCAATCCACGTTGTCACCTAAAACAAGGAAATGGTGGTTGATATCCGCC
>JALRBL010000048.1 GCA_023257795.1 Gammaproteobacteria bacterium | reverse complement strand
GTTTCAAGTCACCAATAGGAGAAAATATGGATAAAAATCATGCCATCGTTAGTCAAGAGAACGGTATTTTGGTTATCACTTTAAATAGGCCGGAAAAAAGAAACGCCCTAAGTCCAGGTATGCTACTAACTGTTTTTGAGGCTTGGCAAGAACTTAAGAACAATGCTGAGCTTAGGTGCGCTGTAATTACAGGGAATGGTGGAACTTTTTGTTCAGGCGCTGATTTATCAGCTATGAGAGAGGGCAATCAAGACTCTGAAATGATGGAGAAGCTTAAAGTTATCCCTGATTTACATTGGCAAGCATTACTAAGACACAACCGACCTAATAAACCCATAATAGCTGCAGTTGAGGGGTTTGCATTAGCTGGCGGAACTGAAATTCTTCAAGGAACTGATATCAGGGTTGCCGGCGAAAGCAGCACATTTGGTCTGACTGAGCCCCTGAGAGGTTTATTTCCATTGGGCGGATCTACCATTCGATTGCGAAGACAGATTCCTTACACTCTGGCTGCAGAAATGCTTCTTACTGCACGAAAAATTACTGCAAATGAAGCACTTAAATATGGATTAATTGGTCATGTTGTCCCAGATGGAACGGCCTTAGATAAAGCTATGGAGCTTGCCATGATAGTTGCAGATAATGCTCCGTTATCAATACAGGCTATAACCAAATCACTAAGAGAGTACGATGAAAGCTTGCATGAAAGAGATGCTTTAGAAAGAGAGCTAGAAATAGGGCAACCAATTTTTTCAACCGAAGATATGATGGAAGGCCTAACTGCTTTTGCAGAGAAAAGAAAACCTATCTTCAAAGGAAAATAATTGTTGCAAAAAATTATAATTTCTAAAGCTGGCAATCATGTTTATATATCGTTTAATAGACCTGATAAACGTAATGCGCTTGATGCAGAATCATGGGATTTGCTAGCCAAAGCCCTAAAAGAAGTGGATAGTGATAATGAGATCTATTCCGCAACACTTAAAGGTGATCAGCATGCATTTTGCTCTGGAGTGGATATTGCTAGCATGCTTTCTGATGATGCAAACCATTACGAAAAACCATTTAATGAGTGCATTGAAGCATTAAAAAACTTCTCCAAACCACTATTAGCATTAGTCGAAGGTCCTGCTGTTGGAGGAGGGGCAACAATTTTACTTCATTGCGATGCAGTTTTCTTATCACCAAAAGCAAGAATTAAATACCCATTTACAGAACTTGGTCTTGTAACCGAGCTTGGAAGCTCCGCGCTCCTTCAAAATGCATTGGGGTATAGAAAATCTTTTGAATTATTATCTCTAGCAGATTGGATTAGCGCAGATGAATATATCTTACTGGGATTAGGCAATTATGCTGGCGATGACTTTGAAGAGAAATATTCTCAATTTATTAATGCAATATCGAATAGATCCATTAATGCAATTAAAGAAATAAAATTTATTTTAAAGTCTTTAACAAAAGAAAAATTAGACCTTGCTTTAAGGCTGGAGTCAGAAGGCATGAAAAAGCTTTTTGGATCTGACGATAACCTTACCGCAGTTCAAGAATTTAAAAAATAATGTGAATCCATTAGAGAATCTTTTTAACCCAGCAGTAATTCAGGAATATTTAACATATCATCCTGAATATGCATGGATTGCAGTTTTTTCCTTTGCATTCTTTGAGTCAATGGTAATAAGCGGAAGCATTGTTCCAAGCATCGTGTTGTTCTCTGTGTGTGTGTTTTTATTTGATCAGGGTATCCTCTCATTAATATATATTGCACCTATAGCGATCCTTGGAGCTCATCTTGGAGATGTTGGGGGTTTTTTGGTGGGGAAATATTTCGGAACCAAGGTTTTAGAATTTAATTTTTTTCAAAATAGAAAATCATTGATTGATAAAGCCACCATTGCAGCTGATAGATTTGGACCTCTTGCAGTTGTAATGGGTCGGTTTATGCCTGCAATTAGGCCAATCATGCCTTTCTTTTTGGGTGTCACTCGATTGCAAACATCCCGTTTTTATATAGCGGATATTGTTGCTTGTTCTTGTTGGGGTTTGGCACTTGTCTTAATGCTTCTAGGCGTTCAAGAGATTGGTTTTATAAATACCATCATCATTGCTTTAATTGTGGTATTGTCATTTTTCTACATAAGTAATAAGGTTACTAAAAAATGATTACAATTATCATTGCATCTTTATCCCTCATTGCAATTGTATTTTTATTGCAGCAGCTCATCAAATCCTATCCAAATAATAATATTTTTAAGGCGCTACGAGATTTGTTTGTAATTATGCTGGCTTTAGGAATAACCGTTTTAATATTATTTATTGGCTTTAGGTTGTTGAGATTTATATTATGACAACTAATCATTCTTTAGATCTAATCAAACAAGCATGCACCAAGCTTGGGCTAAATTTAACGCCAATTAGAGAAAAAGTAATAGGTTATTTGGTTGCCGCATCAGAATCGAGGACCGCATATCAGATTTTAGAATTTTTACAGCAATCTGATCCAGGAGCTAAACCACCTACAGTTTATCGGGCCCTAGACTTTTTATGCATGAATGGATTTGTTCATCGAATAGAATCAAGTAATTCATTCGTAGCTTGTGAATTAGAGGGACAAGTGCATATGGCACAATTCTTTATTTGCCAAGCTTGTAATCAGGTTACCGAATTCCATTCGCATAAATTGAGTAAAATTTTGGAAGAGGAGGCTGCGCTTTTTGATTTTTCTATCCAGCAAGAAATTCTTGAAGCAAAGGGAATATGCAAATCTTGTAAATCATGAGCACCTTATTTGAAAAAATTATAAATAGAGAGATACCTGCAGATATTGTCTATGAAGATGACTTCTCTCTAGCCTTTAAAGATATTAATCCACAAGCGCCAGTCCATATTTTAATTATCCCTAAAAAACCTATTGAAAAACTATCTGATGCACAGTCAGATGACAAGGAGCTTTTAGGACATTTAATGCTAGTTGCTGGAAAAATTGCTTCAGAACTTAACCTAGATAATACCTTTAGAATAGTAATTAACAACGGAGCAGGTGCTGGCCAAAGTGTATTTCATTTGCATCTTCATATGATGAGTGGAAGACCATTGTCTTGGCCGCCTGGTTAAGTATGAACCTAGATAAACGAATAGATAGACTAGAATCCATTGATGCTATAAGGCAACTTGTTAGCAAGTATGCTTTGACTCTTGATATGAGAAATTTAGATCAACATGTAAATCTTTTTGTTCCCGATGTTGATGTTGGCAGACATGGCGTTGGAAGGCAGGCTTTAAAAATTTGGGCGAACGATACATTTAGAAACCAATTTACTGGTACTTCACATCATATTGGAAACCATATTATTGAGTTTGAAGATGAGGACACTGCTATTGGAGTTGTTTATTCCAAAAATGAGCATGAAACAGGCAATGAATGGGTGATTATGCAAATGCTTTATTGGGATACTTATACAAGAATTGAGGGTAGTTGGTTGTTTAAGAAAAGATTGCCAATGTATTGGTATGCAACTGACCTTAATAAACCTCCGATAGGAGACAATAAAATGCGCTGGCCAGAAAGAGAGCCTTACGATGGTCATTTTCATGATCTGTTTCCAAGCTGGAAACGTTTTTGGCAAAGCGATTACAATGCAAAAAATGATGTAGCAGAACCCGCTCCAATCGATAGTTTCCTAAAGATTTTAAGAGAGGGAGAATCTTCCCCTAATATCCGAGTTAGATAAAAGAGGATAGAATACCCAACAAAAAAACTAGGGCACCAATACCAACAAAAAATAAAGCAAGGTTTTTAATTACATTTGAATCTTCCATAACATTTATATTAAGAAAGTATGAGCACTGATACAAGACTAATTTTTCCAATTGATGAAATCCCTAAAAATGGAACATCAATAAGAATTGCTGATGAGATTACATGGGTAAGAATGCCGCTTCCAATGTCTCTTAATCATATTAATTTATGGTTAATAGGTAATGAAGATAAAACTCTTGTTGATACTGGAATGCATTTACCAGAAGTAGTTGATAATTGGAGCTCTCTTATTCAAAAAGATAACTTAAATATCAACAGAGTTTTTATTACTCACATGCATCCAGATCATGTTGGGATGGGTGGATGGTTTGTTGATAACCATAATTGTGATTTTATGATGAGCCGAACCGATTATTTGCAATGCAGAGTTCTTTCATCTGATAAATCTGGTAATGTTCCTCAGGTTGCTATCGACTTTTATAAGCGCGCTGGTATGGCTGAAGAAATGCTTGAGAGATACGTGAGCAGATTTGGTTTTTTCGGATCCATTATTTATCCATTACCTAGTAGTTACATCAGAGTTAAAAACAATGATGTGTTTCAATTTGGCTCAAGAGAATGGAGAGTGTTAGAGGGTAGTGGTCATACAATGGAGCACCTTTGTTTGTATTCACTAGATGAAAAATACCTCATTAGTGGAGATCAGATACTTCCGACTATTTCATCCCACGTGGGTGTTTTTCCTACAGAACCTGAGGCTAACCCTTTAGAGGATTGGATTAACTCGTGCAAAAGACTAAAGTCTCAAGTTGCTGAGGATGTTTTGGTTCTTCCAGCTCATGGCAGACCTTTTATCGGAGCTCATAAACGACTGGATGCATTAATTAATCTCCATGAAACAAACTTAGAGTCTTTATGTAATCTGTTAAAAACTCCTAAACAAGCACCTGATACGTTCTCTGTTCTATTTAACAGAGACATTAATGAAAGTAATTTTCTAATGGCTCTTGGGGAATCTATAGCTCATCTTAATTGTCTTGAACAGAGAGGAGTCATACAAAAAGAGTTAATTAATGGTATTTATCACTATGAAGCTCGGTAATTTATCTAAGCAAGCTAAAGCCTGGATATTCTATGATGGCGGTAACTCAGCTTTTGCTACAACAGTCTTAGCTGCGTTTTTCCCTATCTTCTTTAAAGAATATTGGTCTTCAGGTATCAATGATTTGGAGGCAACATCTTATTTGGGAATAGGCTTAACAATCTCTAATCTAGCCTTATTATTCACAGCTCCATTTATTGGTGCCATCACAGATCTTTCCAGAACAACTAAGAAATTCTTTATAGGGCTTACTCTTTTAGCAATCATCTTCGTGGCAACTCTATTCTTTGTGCCTGCAGGCTCATGGCTAATGGCATTAGTTTTCTTTGGTATTGCAAATTATTGTTTTGCCGCAGGAAATATTTTGTATGACAAGATGATTGTCTTTGTATCGGATGCATCCAATTTATCCAGAATTTCTTCGTTTGGATTTGCATTTGGATACTTGGGGGGAGGCATCTTGTTTTTAGTGAATGCAATAATGACCCTAAAACCAGAATGGTTTTTTTTAACAAATAGTGCAGATGCAGTTCGTTGGTCGTTTCTTAGCGTTTCAATTTGGTGGTTATTATTTTTAATTCCGATCTCATTATCAGTGATTGATAATCACAACAATAGATTTCAAGTGAAAACTATTTTCTATTCCTTTAAACAGGTTATGGGAACCATCAATCAAGTTTCTCACAATAAAAAAATCTTTCTATTTTTATTAGCTTTCTTTTTATATATTGATGGCGTTCACACAATCATGGCTATGGCATCTGATTTTGCTTTGAACCTTAATTTATCTAGTAGCGCAGTAATTATCGGTTTGATACTTGTGCAGTTTGTAGCATTTCCCTCTACTTTGGGTTGGGCTTGGCTCGCTAGTAAATATTCAGATATAAATATTTTATTAGTTACCATTTTTCTTTACTTGCTAATCATTGCATACTCTGTGAGGTTATCTAACGCTAGTGAATTTTATATCTTGGCATCCTTGGTAGGAGCTGTGCAGGGTGGTATCCAAGCAATTTCTAGAAGTTATTTTGCCAAAATTATTCCCCATGATAAAAGCGGCGAGTATTTTGGTTTTTTTAATATGTTTGGCCGAGCCGGTGCATTTATGGGTCCAGCAATGGTTGCACTAGCAGTTACTGTATATCCTGATCCTAGGGTTGGATTAATACCGATTGCTTTATTATTTGTCCTAGGAGGATATTGCCTTCTAAAAGTAAAAAATTTATGAATAAGTTTCTAACTCCTAAATATATATTTTTTTATTCAATACTAGGGTTGCTTTCACTATTTATTGCCCGCAGCATTCGTGCTCAACTTGAATACTCTTTAGGATTAGAGATATTGGTTTCGAGTACGATAATAGTGCCGATGTATATTATTGCAAGAAAGATCTTCAGGAATTTTCTCGAGAGCTAAGCACTTCTTTTAAAAGTCTTGGCTTATCGGTAATAATTCCATCAACGCCAATTTCTATAAGCATGTTCATAGTAACGGCATCATTAATTGTCCATACATGAACTTTTAAATTATGTGCATGACAAAATGCAACCAGTTTTTTGGTTGCCAGTTTGATGCCATATTTATAAATTGGAATTTGTACACAATCAGAGCTTATCTTTGGAGATATTAGCTTCCAGGTTGCTAATCGGATTTTTAGGATTTGATTTGGCCCCATCGATGTGCAAACCCCGGGAAGATAGCTTTTTGCTAATTCAATTCTTTTATCGGAGAAGCTTGCAATACAAATTCTTCCCTCAGCATTATGCTTCTTTAAAATCTCAAGAGCTGGAATTGCAACTGCATCAGTTTTTAAATCTATATTGAATTTGCTATCAGGGAATGTCTCCAATACTTCTGCAAGCGTGGGAATGGATTCATTTTTAAATATTTTAATTGTATCTATTTCAGCTGAATTTAAATCAGAGAATTTCTGATCGATGCCAGCAATTCTTAACAGAGAATCGTCATGAAAAATATAGACTTTTCCATCTTTGGATAGCTGAACATCAGTTTCAATATAGTGAGAGCCAAGTTCGATAGCATACTGAAATGCATTAATGGTATTTTCAGATGACTCTAAGCATCCTCCACGATGAGCAAATATAGAGCAACCAGGCTGATTTAAATAGTTTTTCATAGAGGGTTATTTTACTTGAAGCCTTTAATGTAAAATAGAATAATTATGAATCAAACTGAACTCCTCAAGCAAAGTATCGATCTTATGCTCATTGGAATGGGAACAGTTTTTTCTTTTTTATTATTGCTAGTGGTGCTTATGTTGATAATCTCTAAATTAGCAGCCGAGCCTGATGAAAACATTAATTTAGCTGCTCAACCAAAATTACTAAATAATGAAGAAATTGTTGTGCATAAAAGGATCATAAGAGAACTTATGGAGCAATTACGTTGAGTCAAAAGAAAATTGGTATTACCGAGGTTGTGTTAAGAGATGGTCACCAATCTCTTTTAGCTACACGATTTAGATACAAAGATATGGCTGAGATTCTTAGCGCCATGGATGAGGTTGGGTACTGGTCAGTAGAGTCTTGGGGAGGCGCTATTTTTGATTCTTGCATACGCTATTTGGGAGAGGATCCTTGGGAAAGAATTAGAAATATCAAGGCTCTTATGCCTAAAACCCCGCAGCAAATGTTATTGCGAGGTCAAAACTTATTGGGCTACAAGCATTACGCTGATGATGTGGTTGATTTATTTGTTGAAAGATCGGTTAGAAACGGTGTGGATGTATTTAGAGTTTTTGATGCATTGAATGATGTAAGAAATATGGACAGAGCTCTTAAATCTGTAAAAAAATTAGGAGCCCATGCTCAAGGAACTATTTCTTACACCACTAGTCCAGTTCATACGATAGATACTTGGGTGGAACTATCTTTACAGCTTCAAGATTTAGGAGCAGATTCTCTTGCAATAAAAGATATGGCTGGCTTATTAAAGCCTTACGTAGCATTCGAGTTAGTTAGCAAATTAAAAGATACTCTTGAAATACCTATTCACATGCAATGTCATGCAACAACTGGAATGTCTACTGCTACTGGTATCAAAGCCATTGAAGCAGGTTTGGATAATATCGATACGTCAATTTCAAGCATGAGCATGACTTATGGTCATTCACCAACTGAGGCAATGGTAGCAATTTTAGATGGCACCAACCGATCCACAGATTTAGATCTTGAAAAGCTTGAACCAATTGCTGAACACTTCAAAGCGATAAGAAAGAAATATAAAAAATTTGAAGGCTCTCTCAGAGGCATTGACTCAAGAATATTGGTTTCACAAGTTCCAGGTGGAATGTTAACCAATCTTGAGAATCAACTAAGAGACCAGAATGCCTCTGATAAATTTGATGAAGTATTATCTGAAATACCTAGAGTCAGAGAGGACTTGGGATTTATTCCACTTGTTACACCAACATCGCAAATTGTTGGTACTCAATCTGTAATTAACGTTTTATCTGGAGAGCGTTACAAAAATATTACAAAAGAAACCCGTTCATTACTGCTAGGAGAATATGGAAGAACACCAATTCCTGTTAACAAAGAATTGCAAGCCAGAGTCTCCAGCGATGCCAAGATAATTGATTGTAGGCCAGCCGATTTGATTGAAAACGAGCTAAGCTCAATAGAATCAAAGTTGGTTAATATTATTAAAGACAATAACTTATCTATTGAAGCTAGTGCTGACAACATTCTTATCTTCGCAATGTTTCCAGAGATTGGTTTGCAATTTTTTAAGAACATCAACAATCCCGAATATTTTGAGGATGAACCTCTTTTGTTTAAGGACAATGGAAATAATTGTTACTCAGTAAAAGTGAATGATGAAGAATATTTTGTTTCAATAAATTCACTTGGCGATATTGAGTTTAATGAGGCAATTTCTACTTCAAATACATCAAAAATAGCGCCACAAATCACATCAAACGAAGCATCTCAACCCATCAATGCACAGTTGGGTGGAAATATTTTTAAAGTCTTGTGCAAGGTAGGAGATGTCATAAGCATTGACCAAAATGTACTAATACTTGAGGCTATGAAAATGGAAACAGAAGTTAAGTCTCCATTTGGAGGAACTGTAACTGCCATCTACGTTCAAGAAGGGGACGCAGTTACTCCTGGTCAAATGTTACTTAGCATAGGATAGCAGTGGATATTAATAATTTTATTCAGTCACTAGGGGTTTTTTATTTAACTGGCAATCAAGTTCTTATGATTGCAGTGGGAATTTTGATTCTCTATCTAGCCATCAAGAAAAAATTTGAACCGTTACTATTACTTCCCATAGGCTTTGGAGCAATTCTTTCCAATATCCCTGAAATCGGATTAGCTCTCTCACCAATAGAGCAACTATTAAATGAAGCCAAATATTATTCCTTTATCGAATTAAACCAATTTTTAGCAACAAATAACCTAAGTCTTCCTATAAAAGAAAGCAATCTCTCATCAGCGCAGCTAGAGCAACTGCATTACATCGCTTCATCTCATAACTTTACTGGTGGAATGCTATACAAGTTTTACACCGTTGCTATTGGATCAGGTATTGCACCATTATTAATCTTTATGGGTGTAGGTGCTATGACTGATTTTGGACCTTTATTAGCTAATCCTAAAACACTTTTGTTAGGCGCTGCTGCGCAATTTGGAATTTTTGCTACGGTTCTTGGAGCTATATTTTTAAATCAATTTGAGGTCTTTTCTTTTTCTATAAAACAAGCTGCAGCTGTTGGAATTATTGGAGGTGCTGATGGTCCAACTGCGATATATGTTTCTTCTATGCTAGCTCCAGAGTTGCTGGGCGCTATAGCAGTTTCTGCATATTCTTATATGGCTTTGGTTCCTCTCATTCAGCCTCCCATCATGAATGCGTTAACGTCTAAGGCAGAAAGGGCGCTCCCTATGACCCAACTAAGAATTGTTAGCCAAAGAGAAAAGATAGTCTTTCCAATCGTTTTGGTATTAAGTGTTGGTATATTATTGCCAAGCGCTGCTCCCTTAATTGGTATGTTTTGCTTCGGAAACTTATATTTTTCATTTTCTGATTCTGCAAAGTTCCTTTCTGTCTTGAAGCTCCTTGCTGTATTTTGTCCCGGAGAAATAACGATTTCTTGATATTGTGGACATGTCCATTTGCAAAAAGTATACAATT
>JALRBL010000064.1 GCA_023257795.1 Gammaproteobacteria bacterium | reverse complement strand
TTCTCATATTGTGTTTTGTTTGAAATGGGGCCTAGTTGAATGCCCTCCCCAAAAGGATCTCCTGTCTTGAGGGTTTCTGCAAAATTCTTGGCAATCTGAACTGCCTGCTCATAGACGGATTCATGAACCAACATTCTAGTAGGGGAATTACAAGATTGGCCAGAATTTAAGAAACAATGATTAACCCCAGCTGTAATTGCTTTTTCTAAGTCAGCATCATCCAAGATAATGTTAGGAGATTTTCCACCCAATTCTTGAGCAACCCTTTTAACGGTAGGAGCCGATGCTTGAGCGACAGCCACACCTGCTCTGGTTGAGCCAGTAAAATGCATCATATCAATATCTGGATGTTCTGAAAGCGCAGCTCCGACAATAGGGCCGTAACCATTAACCATATTAAAAACACCCTTGGGAAGATCAGATGCATGGAGTATTTCAGTAAAGGTTATGCCGCAAAATGGGGAAATTTCACTTGGCTTTAATACCATTGTGCAACCAGCAGCTACTGCTGATGCAACTTTAGTACTCATTTGATTCATTGGCCAATTCCAAGGAGTAATCATCCCAATAATTCCAATGGGTTCTTTACGAATAGTGTAATGCCCCTCTGGATACTCAAATTTGAAATCTTTAAGCACCGCAAGCGTATCTTTAAAATGCGATAAGCCAGATGTAACCTGTGCTACATTTGAAAGCCATATTGGAGCACCCATCTCTTCGGATATAGTTTTAGCCAACTCTTCTTGGCGCGCTTCATACTGCTTGATAATTGATTCTAAAATAGCAATTCTTTCATCCTTTGTTGATTCTCCAAATGTTATGAAGGCATCTTTTGCAGCCCTTACAGCTAAATCGATATCTTCTTTAGTACCTGATGCAATAGTCCCAATTACTTGTTCAGTAGCAGGGTTTTCAACTTCAATTAATTCTGATGAGATGGGGTTAACCCATTCTCCGTTAATATAAAATTGGTGACATTCTTTCATAATTTCCTTCCAAAACTGGAAACAGATTATATCGAACTCAAACTATAATTGTAATTTATTTTAATAATAGAAAATTTATATAATCCTAAGCTTTGGCTGCTTTAAAGGCGTTGATAGCTCTGATTCTTGAAGCTTTGAGGTCAACTATAGGCTTTGGATAGTCAACAGAGCTAAACAAATCTTTTGCAGGCAAATGAATATCCTTTGAAGAAAGACTGCTTAATGCTGGCAGCCATTTTTTAATAAAAGCTCCATCTGGATCAAATCTTTCGGACTGAGCAATGGGATTAAAAATTCTAAAATAAGGAGCTGCATCAGTTCCAGTAGATGCGCTCCACTGCCAACCTCCATTGTTAGATGGAAAATCTCCATCAATAAGCATCTCCATAAAAAAACCTTCACCGATTCTCCAATCATGAAGCAGATTCTTTGTAAAAAACATTGCCACAACCATCCTCAACCTATTGTGCATCCAACCTTCAAATCTTAACTGTTTCATTGCTGCATCAATGATAGGAATTCCAGTTTCACCATTCTTCCATGCATTGAGTTCACTCTCTGAATGTCTCCATTCAATGTGATTGGTGAAGTCTTGAAAGGGTTTATTCATGCTAACTTTTGGGAATGAGAACATAATATTTCGATAAAACTCTCTCCAGATTAATTCATCAACCC
>JALRBL010000019.1 GCA_023257795.1 Gammaproteobacteria bacterium | reverse complement strand
CATAATACGTAGTTGTTAGTTTGTAAATTTGGGGTGAATTATACTCTAATTTCTATAATATTTAAGACTATATGGACGACGCTTGAGCTAATTTTATGAATAATAAAAAAACCGTAGTAGTGGGTATGTCAGGAGGCGTTGACTCTGCTGTTTCTGCTTTATTATTGTTAGAGCAAGGGTATAACGTTCAAGGACTCTTTATGCAAAATTGGCAATCTGAACCTGGTGAAGTTTGTACTTCTGAGATTGATTTTAAGGATGCTGAACAAGTCTGTGATCAGTTAGGAATAAAACTTTTCAAAGCAAATTTTTCAAAAGATTACTGGGAAAATGTATTTAAAGAGTTCCTATCTGAGCACTCAAAAGGCAGGACGCCAAATCCAGACGTTTTATGCAATAGAGAAATAAAGTTTAAATCATTTAAGGATTATGCAATTAGAATAGGAGCAGATTTTATTGCTACTGGACATTACGCTTCATTAGAAAAGATTGATGGCAAAAATTTCCTAAAGAGAGCCAAAGATAAAAATAAAGATCAAACTTATTTCTTGCATGAGGTCCATTCTGATGAATTTGAAAACACCCTCTTTCCACTTGCTAATATAACAAAACCTGAGGTAAGACAAATTGCAAAAAAATATAACTTACCCAATAAAGATAAAAAGGATTCCGTGGGGATTTGTTTTATTGGAGAACGAAATATGCAGGACTTTTTATCAAGGTTCCTAGAACTTAAAAAAGGAAATATTTACGATCCAAATCATGAAATCATAGGAACTCATCAAGGCGTAACTTTGTACACTGAAGGACAAAGAAAGGGTTTACATATTGGTGGGATTAAAAATGCAAAAGAAGAGCCATGGTATGTTTATAAAAAAGATATTAAAGATAACAAACTTTATGCGTGCCAGGGTTCTAATAATCCATTGTTGTATAGTAAAGGTCTTATCTTAGATGGTCTTAATTGCATAACTGATAAATTAATAGAGGAACTTGATTGCGAAGTTCAGATTAGACACAGACAAAGTCCTGTAAGATGTAAACTTAATCCAAATAAATTAGAGGTTTTATTTAAAGAGCCGGTATCTTCTGTTTCTCCAGGTCAGTATGCTGTTTTTTATAAAAATGATTATTGTTTAGGTGGTGGGATAATAGAAAAAAGTATCCCTATTTCGTTATAATTCCTTATGGCAGTTTCTATCTCCCCTTTAGATAATCGATACGCAAAAAAAGTTGAACATTTTGCAAATATTTTTAATGAATCCAACTTAAATAAAACTAGGACGTTAGTTGAAATTGAGTGGTTAATTTACCTTTGCTCGAGACTAACTCCAACTTTTCCTAAAATTTCTCAATCTTCTATTAAAAAGTTAAGAAATATCTATGAGAATTTTTCTATTTCTGATGCAAAACAAATTAAACAAATCGAAAAAACAACAAATCACGATGTAAAGGCTATTGAGTATTTTGTAAGGAATAAGATTAAATCTGATAAGACGTTAATGATGTATGAAAACTATATTCATTTTGGATTAACCTCTGAAGATATAAATTCAACTTCCTATGCATTAATGATTAATAATGCTCTGAAAATAATACATAAAGAGTACACCGATTCATTAAAGCTCATAAAAAATTTAAGTTTAAAAGGAAAAAATATACCCCTATTAGCCCGAACTCATGGACAACCTGCATCTCCATCTACATTTGGAAAAGAATTTAAAGTTTTTGAGTCAAGGCTTCACTCTCAATTAAAAGATCTTCCATCAAAAAAGGTTTTAGGTAAATGGGGGGGAGCTAGTGGAAATTTTCATACGTTTGTTATTACTAACTCAAAGATTAATTGGATACGTGAATCCAAAAACTTTTTTCAGCTTCTTTCATTGCCCTTAAATGAAATTACAACGCAAATAGAACCGCATGATTGTATAGCTGATTTATCACATCAAATGATAAGGTGTAACAATATTCTTCTTGATCTTGTAAAAGATATTTGGCTTTACATTGCTAATGATTTATTCATTCTTAAAAAGAAAGATAAAGAAGTTGGTTCTTCAACGATGCCACATAAAGTTAATCCAATTGATTTTGAAAACGCTGAGGGAAATCTTGGACTTGCAAATTCCTTGCTCGATTTTTTTGCAAATAAGTTAACTCAATCTCGATTGCAAAGAGATTTATCAGATTCAACAGTCCTTAGAAATTTTGGTATGGCATTTGGATATATTTCCCTTGCTCTAACTTCCATTAATAACGGTCTTCATAAATTGCAAATTAACAGAATTGCTTCGCAAGAAGAGCTGGATCAGAATTGGCAAATATTAGCTGAGCCTCTTCAGATAATTTTAAAACTCGAAGGTTACACTGATCCTTATAACATGGTTAAGAAATATACTAGGGGCGCTAAAATGGATAAACAAGACTATCTGGATTTTGTTAATAATCTAGCCATATCAAATAAATCTAAAGACTTACTTCTTTCTCTTACACCTAGTAATTATATTGGACTTGCAGAAACTATTTCTTCCCTTAAATTGTAGTAATACTACATATAATATATCTTTAAAAACCATTCATTTCAGCATTTATAATTATTATTGACATATATATGTAAATAAAGAAAATTCAACTACATTTTAGAGAAATTGCCATGAATTTAAAAAATGAAACTTTAAGAATTTCTAACCTTGCAAGGTTTAAAGATAGTAACTGGGGAAACATCAATCCCGAATACGTTGCACGTATGAATCTTCAAAATAGATTTAAAACTGGTGTAGAAATTGCGAAATATACATCAAAGATAATGCGTTCCGATATGGCAGCTTATGAAATTGATCCATCTAATTATACCCAGTCACTTGGATGCTGGCATGGATTCGTAGCTCAACAAATGATGATTGCAGTTAAAAGACATCAAAAAACTACTAAAGGTACTTATATTTACTTAAGCGGATGGATGGTTGCAGCTCTAAGATCAAAATTTGGTCCACTTCCAGACCAAAGCATGCATGAAAAAACCGCAGTTCCTGAATTAATAGAGGAAATTTATACTTTCTTAAAACAAGCTGATGCAAGAGAACTCCAACAACTCTTCATTGACCTTGATTATGCCAAAGCGAACGACGGTGATGTTGAAACTATTGAAAAACAAATAGAAAGATTTGAAACTCATGTTGTTCCTATGATTGCAGATATAGATGCTGGATTTGGAAACGAGGAAGCTACTTATTTGCTAGCAAAGAAAATGATAGAAGCCGGAGCTTGTTGTATTCAAATTGAAAATCAGGTATCAGATGCAAAACAATGTGGGCATCAGGCTGGAAAAGTTACTGTTCCACATGAAGATTTTCTTGCTAAGGTTAACGCTGTTAGATATGCCTTCTTAGAACTTGGAGTTGAGGATGGAGTTATTGTTGCCAGAACAGATTCACTTGGAGCAGACTTAACTCAAAAAGTTCCTGTATCAAGATCCAAAGGCGATCTTGCAGAAAAATATAATTCATTTTTAGCATCAGAACCGATTGATAATATTTCTGATCTTAAAGATAACGATATTGTTTTATCCAAACATGGTAATTTTGTCAGACCGATTCGCCTAGCCAATGGTCTTTATCAATTTAGAGAAAATACTGGATTTGATAGAGTTGTTTTAGATTGTGTAAGTAGTTTGAATGCTGGAGCTGATCTTCTATGGATCGAAACTGAAAAACCGAACTTAAAACAGATTGCTGAACTAATTAATGCAGTGAAGTCAGAGGTTCCTAACGCAAAATTGGTTTACAACAACTCTCCTTCATTTAATTGGACACTCGCTTTTAGAGAACAGGTCTACCAAGAGTGGCTTGATGCAGGTAAGGATGTTTCAGAATACCCCAATCCATCCTCTGCTCCAAAAGGACTTATGTCTGAAGAATTTGATAAAACACCACTTGCAGTAGCTGCAGATAAACTCATTCAAGAGTTCCAAAAAGACAGCAGCATGCATGCTTCCATCTTTCATCACCTTATTACTCTTCCAACTTATCATGACACTGCCTTGGGAACAGATACCCTTGCAGAGGGTTATTTTGGCGATAAAGGGATGCTAGCTTATGTTAAGGGTGTCCAGAGGAAAGAAATTCGTCGAAATCAACCATCAGTAAAACATCAAGATCTTGCTGGTTCAAATATAGGCGACCATCATAAAGAGTATTTCTCTGGAGATAACGCTTTATTAGCTGGTGGCGAAGCTAATACTATGAACCAATTTTAAGAGGAATCGCATCCCCCTGAGGTGCGTCCGCATATTGTGCAGGGCGCACCCTCCTCTCCTAGAGCATTATTTAACCCGCCACAGCTTCCTGCCACTGGTTTCTTCTTTATTACCATGCCTATTCCTATGCTTAAGAAAGCTAAAGCAAAAAGAACAAAGGCACCGATTAATTCAATCATTCCAATTATTTGAGAAGTAGTTGTTGTCTTTAGAAATATACATTACCTGAAGGTTATTTGCATTTGCAAACTTTAAACCTTCATCGATATCCATGATATTAAGAGCAGTAGCATAAGCATCTGCGAACATGGCAGAATGATCATTTTTAATAGTAACTGATAAATTTGATCCCTTAATAGATTTATTGGTTCTAGGATCTATGGTGTGTGTAATTAGTTGGCCTGCTTCATCATAGTAATAGTTTCTATATTCACCTGATGTCGCTAGATAATATGGAGCATGAGAATTTATCACATATATTGGTTGTTGCTGTTCGGAGTTAGGATCTTGAATTGCAATAGTCCATTGTTCATTGTGTTTTTTACCTTGTACTGCTAATTCGCCACCAATATCTAATACAAAGTCTGTGTATCCATTTTCTAAAAGTAATGCGGATATTTCATCAACTGCATATCCCTTAGCAATTGCAGATAAATCAAAATGAAATAGATAATTTTTAGTTAGTAAAAAGTCCTCTAAATCGTATAACTCACGCATTAATTTATTGTTAATTTCTATCAGTGATGAATCAATATTTGGTCCAAAACCCATCTTGGACGTTTGAATACCAAGCGTAATATTAAAAAGACCATTGGTTTGATAATTAATATGTTCGCTTGCTTCAATTAAGAGGTTCAATTCTTTGGAGATTTGAATCGTTTCAGAAATATTTAGCCGATTAATTTTTGATAGTTCTGAATTAGGATTGTAATTAGAAGCAACTAAATCTATATCATTAAGCATTTGCTTAATTTTACCTTGAGTATCTACATCAATATATTTTGTTGATGAAATTTTCCAATAGGTCCCATAAATTTTTCCATCGATGAAGTGAACAGCGTAACTATTATATTGATAGGCTGCAAACACACAGCAAGCAGCAACTATAAGAGCTAAAGATTTTGCTAAAAGATTTCTAGAGATTGTTATCCACCAAAATCATCTAAAAGAATATTATCTGGTTCAACGCCAAGATTTAATAGCATATTTACAACAGCTTTATTCATCATGGGTGGTCCGCATAAATAATATTCACAATCTTCCGGCGCAGGGTGATCTTTAAGATAATTATCAAATAAAACTTGATGAATGAATCCGGTTTTACCTTGCCAATTATCTTCTGGGAGAGGATCGGATAATGCAACATGCCAATTAAAGTTATCATTATTAGCATCTAACGCATCAAATTCATCTACATAAAACATTTCTTTGAGACTTCTTGCTCCGTACCAAAAGGTAATTTTTCTATCTGTATGTATTCTTAATAATTGATCAAAAATATGAGCTCTCATAGGAGCCATGCCTGCTCCACCACCAATAAATACCATTTCAGATTTAGTATCTTTAGCAAAAAATTCTCCAAAAGGACCAAAAACTCTTACTTTGTCTCCAGGTTTTAAACTAAATACCCAGGAAGACATTAAACCCGGTGGAACAGTTGAACCCGGAGGTGGTGATGCTACTCTTATATTAAATTTTAAAACACCCTTTTCATCTGGGTAATTAGCCATTGAATATGCCCTAATGATAGGTTCTTCATTGTTTGCTACATTGTCCCAAATATTAAACCTATTCCAATCGTCGTGATATTCTTTGGCTATATCAAAATCTTTATAGGAAAGATTTTTATAAGAAGGAGCTTCGAGTTGAACATAGCCACCAGCCTTAAAATTAACAGACTCACCTTCAGGTAGCTTTAGAACTAATTCTTTAATAAAAGTTGCAACGTTATCATTTGATACAACCTCACACTCCCATTCCTTCACACCAAATACTTCTTCTGGTATTTTAATTTTTAAATCATTTTTAACGGCAACTTGGCAAGAAAGTCTCCAGCCCTCATTTCTTTCCTTGAGACTAAAGTGTGATTCTTCAGTTGGTAAAATAGATCCTCCCCCTTCGAGAACTTGACACTTACATTGACTACAAGTGCCACCCCCTCCGCATGCTGAGGATAAGAATATTTTATTTTCGGCTAAGGTTTGAAGTAATTTATTTCCGGAAGCTGTGACTATTGGGCTTCCAGAATCACCATTAATCTCAATCGAGACATTGCCGGAGGCTACCAATTGCTTTCTGGCACCAATAATCACAAGTACTAACAGAAGAACTATGCCTGTAAAAGAAACTACACCAAATAATAAATCAGCATTCATACTTACAAAGATATACCTCCAAAAGACATAAAGCCAAAACTCATCAACCCAACAATGATAAAAGTTATTCCAAGGCCTTGCAGACCATTTGGAATGTCTGCGTATTTTAATTTTTCTCTAATGCCAGCTAAGATAACTATAGCAAGCGCCCAACCAACCCCAGCGCCGAGGCCATAGACTACACTCTCTCCAAATAATAAATCCTTTTCCACCATGAACAGAGATGCACCTAATATTGCACAATTCACAGTTATCAGAGGAAGAAATACGCCTAATGCGTTATAGAGAGCAGGCACAAACTTATCAAGAAACATCTCTAGAATTTGAACAGCTGCTGCTATTACTCCAATGTAGCTGATCAATCCTACAAACTTAAGATTTGATTCAGGAAAACCTAACCAAGCTAGAGCTCCCTCTTTAAGTAAATTATTGTATATAAAATTATTAAGTGGAACTGTGATCGCGCAAACAACGATAACTGCGATACCCAATCCAAAGGCAGCATCAATTTTTTTTGAGATAGCGATAAATGTACACATACCCAAGAATACAGACAAAGCTATGTTCTCAATGAACACAGTAGTGATAAAAATATTTAAATAATGTTCAAACATTCGTCTGTCCTTTGGCTAAATTTGGTGACAAATCATGCTTTGCTAGCTTAAATTCTTTTACTTCAACCTGATCAGTCTTAAATTCTCTAATAACCCAAATCATTAAACCAATAATGATAAAAGAACTTGGAGGAAGGAGAAGCAGGTTGTTTGCAGGATACCATCCACCGTTGGTGGTTAGTGGGAGAATTTCAATTCCCATGAGACTGCCAGCTCCAAATAACTCTCTTATAGTGGCAACTACTATGAGAATAAAGCTATAACCTAATCCATTACCAAGACCATCTATAAAACTAGGCAAGGGTTTCTCTTTCATTGCAAATGCTTCTGCTCGACCCATAACAATGCAGTTAGTAATAATTAGTCCAACAAAAACAGAAAGTTTTTTTGATGTTTCATAATCATAGGCTTTTAAAAGCTCGTCTACCACTATCACTAATGAAGCGATGATAGTCATTTGAACGATAATTCTAACGCTTGAGGGAATGTAGTTTCTGATAATTGAAATAAACAGATTGGAAAAGGCAACTACACTTGTTAGTGCCACGCACATTACTAATGTAACCGAGAGATTGCTTGTAACAGCAAGTGCTGAACAAATGCCTAGAATCTGAAGGGTAATGGGATTTTCATCTACAAGAGGTTTTTTTAATATTTCTAAGTAACCTTTAGCTGCCATTCTTGAGGCCCTCCAATGCGGTTTTGTAACCATTATCACCAAACCAGTAATGCATCATATTAGTGATCCCTCTACTAGTTAATGTGGCTCCAGATAAACCATCTACCTTATAGGCTATATTTAAATCATTTTGCGAAACTTTGCCTTTGATAACTTCTATCTCTACTAGATTTCTTAAGTCGTATATCTTTTTGCCTTTCCAAAGATTCTTCCAGTTTGGGTTATCCACTTCTCCACCCAAACCTGGAGTTTCTTTATGCTCATAAAATTCAAGACCTTCTATCGTATTGAGATCAGCTCCCAAGGATATAAATCCAAATAAAGTTCCCCAAAGACCATAACCACGAACTGGCAGTACAACTTTATCAATACCTTGGTCTTGATCTCTTAGAATATATATTTTTCCATAAAGTTCTTGAGATTTTATGATTGCAATATCTTGATCAGGATTGACTGCTTTAGAGAAATTTATTTTTTTTGAAAATTCAACTGGATCATAGGTAGATAGATCTAGACCATCGACTTCATCAATTAATAATCCTGAAGAGAAATCTATATATTTTTGTTCAAGTTTATTGAACTGATCCTCTACTGGTAAGTTGGGATTAAATATTCCAGCTGCTTGTAGGATTTTACTTCTCTTATCGTTAAGCTTATTTGTTTCCTGAGCATCTCTTAGACTAACAGCTGAATATGAAACTACTAGAGAACAGATAAAGCAAACAACAAAAGATACCAACAATGTTCTCAATACTGAATCTTTCATGATTGAATAGCCCTCATTCGCTTATTCACATTACTCATAGTCACCATGTGATCAATAACTGGAGCAAGCAGATTTGCAAACAAAATAGCTAACATCATTCCCTCTGGGAATGCTGGATTAATTACTCTTATTAGCACAACCATAACGCCTATAACAAAGCCATATATCCATCGCCCAGTATTAGTACCTGAACCTGAAACTGGTTCTGTAGCCATAAAGACAAGACCAAACATAAAGCTACCTATAACTAAATGCCAATAAAAAGGTAGATCAAACATTGGGTTTGTGTCTGACCCAATAATATTCAAAATACTAGTCATAAATATTAGTCCAACTATTGTTCCTAATATAATTCTGTAGGAGGCAACCTTTGTCATCAGCAATATTATCATTGCAAATAATATTGCTAGAACTGAAGTCTCGCCTATAGATCCAGGTATAAATCCAAAAAAGGCATCAGACCAAGAAAAGGATTCTTCAACTGAATATGTTCCCCCCTCTGCTGCATAAGCTAGAGGGGTTGCGCCACTAAAACCCTCTGGGGTAATTTGATTATCTTGGAGACCGGCTATCCAAACTTTGTCACCTGATAATTGAGATGGGTATGCAAAATATAAAAATGCTCTACCTGTTAACGCAGGGTTTAAAAAATTCTTTCCAGTTCCTCCAAAAACTTCCTTACCGATTACGACACCAAACGTAATTCCAATTGCAGCTTGCCATAAGGGTAAGTCAGGGGGGCAACTAAGAGCAAATAAGACAGATGTAACAAAAAACCCTTCATTAATTTCATGTTTCCTAATAACAGCAAAAATTATTTCCCAAGTGATTCCAACAGCAAAGGTAACCACATATATTGGTATGAAATAACTCGCTCCAAACCATATTTTGTTAAAAAAAGTAGGCTCGTATCCAACAAAACTTATTAAAAAGTGATGCCAGTCATTCGTAGTTGATAACCCTGCTTTGGAAATATAATCAAGACCAATATCACCTACGTTATACATACCAAAGAACATAGCAGGAAAAGTTGAAAGCCAGACAATGACCATAACTCTTTGAATATCGATGGCATCTCTTACATGAAGTGGATTTTTGGTTTTAGTTTTGGAAGAAAAAATGAAGTTTTCAACGGCATCAAATAATGGAAACCATTTAGATAATCTTCCCTGCTCTACAAAATTTGGTTTTATACCATCAATTAAATTTCTTAACGCTGGAAACTTCATTTAAATTCCTTGTAAATAATATCCAGGTTTTCTTGGAGCAAAGATTGATAGTCATACTTGCTTGGACATACATAACTAAGCAAGCCCATATCTTCAGGAGCAAGTTCAAGTGCACCTAGTTTTATTGCAAGTTCAATATCATAAGTTGCAAGTGCTTTTAAGAGCTGCACCGATAAAATATTTAATGGCATAACCTCTTCATAGGCAGGCAGAGGTACTATGGCTCTGTGCCCACCATTTAAGGACGTATTAAAAATGAAAGATTTTGGTTTAATAAATGAAGACAAGAAAGCGTTCATTGTGGAATGCAATCTAGATCCTGGCATGGCCCAATTCATAAATATGTCGTTTGCTTCATCAGGTATGGATGAAATTTGTGTGTCGAAATAGCCTAAGTATTGATTTGGATCGGTAGCCGTTAATCCATATAAAACAGAACCTGAAATTAACCTACAATTATCTTTTAGATTTCCTGCTGTTAATTGGTTCAAGTCTGCTCCAAGATTTGTCTTAATAATTCCTCGTTCATTAAATCCTTCTCCGCCGACAGCAATCATTCTTTCTGTATTAAGTTGTTTTGAATTAACTAACCTTCCTAAAGTTATGACGTCTTGATATGAAATGGTCCAATGCGTTTTTTCTAATGACACAGGTGAAATAAAGTGAATGTGGGTGCTTGATAAACCAGCTGGGTGTGGTCCTGTAAATTGTTGATAGCTAATATCGCTAAGGGTTGTTTTAAATTCATTTGCTGAATAAGCACAAAAAACTTGGACGTTATAGGTATTTACTAATGTTTTTAAGCCTAGATCAAACGAATCTTGATCTTGTGCTATGAATGAAATCGGATCAATACCAAGAGGATTGGTGTTGCATGCGTTAACAAAGATTTTATCTGGAGTAGAATGAATTTGAGGAGCTCTATTGAAAGGTCTCGTCCTAAAAGAGTTAATAAGTCCAGATTCAACTATGAGCTCTCGTCCGGTTTGATGAAATTCAATGCCTTCTATTTCAGGGTTTTTCTCTATGACCAAAGAAAGAAATTTTCTTTTATCGCCTCTGTTTATTTCAGAAACCTCACCTGAAATAGGGGCTGTAATAAACTGACCAGGATTCGCTTTATTTTCAAATAATTTTTGCCCTGCTCTAACCTTATCACCAGTATTGACGAGCATTGTTGGTTTTAAGCCAATGAAATCAAAACCCTTGATCCCAAAACGAGAAACCTTATTTGTTTCCAAATAATTAAGTTCCGGAGATCCGGTAATGGGTAGGTCTAAACCTTTAGATAATTTGATCACTTATGCAAAAAAAGAAAGTGAAATTATAAAGATATTTCTTCTATGATTCTATAGGTTTAGCTAATTGAAATCGGTAATCTTGGAAGATTTATACCCATTATTTTTTTTGCTAGATGTAGTACTTGTTTAGTGTATCCATACTCATTATCGTACCAACAATAGAGAGTAAGCTGCTTGCGTTCAGCAATGGTTGCTTGCGCATCGATAATTGAAGCAAATGGCGATGAATAAAAGTCCGTAGAGACTAGTTCGGGATTATTTACGAAACCAAGAATTTGTCTAAAATTTGAGTGAAATGCTTGTTGCATTAGATGTTCGTTAACTGCATCCCTATCAACTTCTTTATTTAAAGTTAAGGTAAGTACAGCTAAGCTCACATTAGGTGTTGGAACCCTTATTGCATTACCAGTTAATTTATTAGCTAACTCTGGTAGGGCCTTTACAACAGCTTTGGCTGCCCCAGTAGTGGTAATAACTAAGTTAAGCGCTGCACTTCTTCCTCTTCTATCCCCTTTGTGATAATTATCAATAAGATTCTGATCGTTAGTATACGAATGTATGCTTTCAATGTGGCCATGATCAATACCATACTGCTCGTTTATGATTTTGAGCACAGGTACTATTGCATTGGTAGTACATGATGCAGCCGAAATAATCTCATCATCTGGGGTTAAGCTTGTATGATTAATTCCATAAACTATATTTTTAATATCATCCTTCCCAGGAGCTGTGAGAATGACCTTGCTAGCACCACAATTAATATGTTGCCTTAATCCTTCTTTATCTCTCCAGACGCCTGTATTATCGATTACAACTGGGTTATCAATACCATAATCGGCATAACTAAATTCTTGAGGATTATTTGCGTAAATAACTTTTACCGGATTGCCATTCACTATCAACAAATTCTCTTCTAGTACTACTCTTATGGTTCCGCTAAAAGCTCCATGCACAGAATCATTTCTTAATAAACTTGCTCTCTTCAATAAGTCATTGCCTTGGCCTTTACGGATAACAATAGCTCGCAATCTAAAATAATTACCCGGTCCGGTTCCTTCGGCAAGAACTCTTGCAAGGAGACGCCCTATTCTTCCAAAGCCATACAAAACTAAATCTTGAGGTTTATGGGGTCTATTGGATGGCGCACCGATAATTGATTCCAAAGAATTTTTTAAGTAGGCATCAATCTTATCTTCTGATGCGTTTCTTAATTCTTCAAAAAATGAACACTGCAAAGTAAGTTCAGCTAAATCAATTTCAGAATCCGCTAAATCTAATGAAATTAAGCGCTTTAATATGGGGTACGTTTCTAGTTCCGATAATTCGTTTCCTTCGGTTTGACGAACAAACCTATGGGCTTTCATAATCATTGTAGGTGAATTATTTACTAAAGATTGACCGTACATCATTATATTGATGCCATTTCTATACAGAGAACCTATGATAGGTACCATGAGCTCAGAAATGCCTTCTCGCCATTTCCAATCGCCAAAATAATCGTCAGGATTATCTCTTTTACGAAGATCGGGATTTTTACTTAAGTCTTTCATACATTATAAATGCATAAATTTTTTAATATGATAGCTTCTATTACCAAATTGAGAATCAATAGCAGTCAAACGCTTTAAGTAATGACCGATAGACATTTCATTGCTAACTCCCATGCCTCCATGTAGTTGCACTGCTTCCTGACCAACAAATTTACCAGATTTACCGATCTGAGCTTTAAGTGAACTTAAAGTCTTTAATGCATTAGGATCTTTGCTGTTTAGTTGCAGCATTGATTTTATAAGTAAGGATTTTGAAATTTCAGCTTCCATAAACATTTCTACCATGCGATGCTGTAAAACCTGAAAGCTGCTAATCGGCACTCCAAATTGTTGTCTTTCTTTGGTGTACTCAACTGTTTTTTTGACGGTTTCTGACATGCAGCCAACAGCTTCTGCAGATACGCAAAGAGTTGCATAATTAATCATTTCATTTAGTGCAGCTATAGCCTCATCGCCTTTAAATAAAATTGCATTCTCTGAAATATCCACATTTTCAAAAGATACATCGCCACAGGTTTGACCATCAAATGTTCTAAAACTATTAAAACTCACTCCCGCAGCATCAGCTGCAACTAATGCGATCAGCATTTCACTGTTATCAGATGCTGAAACAATAAAGTATTTTGCATGTTTAGCATTAAGTACAATTGATTTATTGCCATTAAGCTTGCCATTTAAAATTTGGGTTTGTGGATTCAAGTAATCATATCCTGAATTCGCTTCCACATAAGCAGTAGATACATGCGTTGTTCCAGATATTATCTCTTCAATCAAGGCTGAAGAATCTACAGATGAGTTATCTAGTAGGTACCCTGACATAACAACGGTGCTGAGATAAGGTTCAACAACAAGAGCTTTCCCAAATTCCTCAAACAAAATTGATAACTCAATAGGACCGAAATCTAAACCACCATTTTTCTCTGAGAAAGGAAGCGCCAACCAGCCTAATTCTGCAAACTGATTCCATATTTCAATAGAATGCCCTAAAGAATTAGCAATAATTTTCTCTCTTTTATCAAATGAATAATCAGCAGAACAGAATTTTGCTATTTGTTCTTGCAGCATTAATTGTTCGTCGGAATAATTAAGGTTCATAATTAAACTCCAAGAATTGCTTTTGCAATAATGTTTTTTTGAATTTCATTACTGCCGCCATAGATAGATGTTTTTCTAAAATTTAAGTATCTTGACACTGCCGTATGTGAATACTCTGGACCAGATGGAACGGAGTTACTATCAAAGCCATCAGGACCTTCGTAAGGCAGAATATATTGTCCTGCTGATCTAACATAAATATCTGTTAGCCACTGCTGTAATTCAGTACCTTTAATTTTAAGGATGGAAGATTCTGCGCCTGGATGGGATCCATTTGCAAGGGCTGCAAGAGACCGTAATTCTGTGAACTCTAATGCATTCAATTCTATTTCATATTCAGCAATCTCTCGCTGGAGATCATCATCTATGCGACCCTTTGTTATTTCTTTTAACTTTTTAAGTGAGAATATTTGATTGGGGACGCCTGCTATACCAAATCTTTCATGCATCAATAAAAACTTTGCGTAAGTCCATCCTTGGCCCTCTTCACCAATTAAGTTCTCAACAGGAACTTTCACATCAGTAAAAAACACAGAATTAACTTCGTGGTCTCCATCAATAGTAATGATAGGTTTAACCTCGATTCCTGGAGTTTTCATGTCTATGAGAAGAAATGAAATTCCTTCTTGTTTTTTTTGAGTTGTTTCTGTTCTAACGAGGCAAAAAATCCAATCTGCATTTTGTGCCAGGGTTGTCCAAGTTTTTGAACCATTAACAATATAGTAATCCCCTTCTTTTACTGCTTTAGTTTTAAGGGAAGCTAGATCGGAACCTGAACCAGGCTCTGAATAACCTTGACACCACCAAGTATTAAATTGAAGTATGTCTGGAAGGTACTTATCTTTTTGCTCTTGAGAACCAAATGTATAAATAACTGGACCAACCATATTTAATCCAAATGGAAGGATAGTAGGACATTGAGCATGCGCTAGCTCATTTTGAAAAATGTAAATTTGTATAGGAGACCAGCCAGTTCCTCCATACTCTACCGGCCAGTTATAACCAGCCCACCCTTGCTCATAAAGAGATTTGTGCCAATCGATCATGTCTTGCTTCGTAAGAGAAATACCCTTTTCTTGTTTCTCTTTAACGTGTTTAGGGTATTTATTTGCAAGAAAATCTTTAACTTCTTGACGAAATGCTAAGTCTTCTTTTGAAAAATTTATATCCATTAATTTACTCCCTTCCTAGAAATAAAAGAATTGACATATACTATGTCATTATCTTTTCTCAAACAATCGTAATCCTGTATTTTAATGCTAAAAGTCGGTTTTTACTCACAAGCAACATCATTACTTGAAGCTATAACGAGTAACCAATCTGATCTAAATATCTTCATTACTCTCAACGATAATGAATCGAAATTGTTGTCACAAGAATTACGTTTAATCAACAATGAAATTGAGATAACAGTCTTTCCATCTAGAGAAGTTCTACCTTATGATATATTTTCTTCTCCACCAAGCATTCGTCACAATCGGATATCAATATTAAGAAATAGAAATTCACTAACAGGTATTTTGCTTTGTCCGCTTCAGGTCTTAACAGAATTATTTCAACCAAAATCCTTTATAGATGCAGGACAAATCTTAGAAAAGGGTAATGTAATTTCACTTCAGTCCCTTAAAAAATCGTTAGAAGTGCTTGGTTACACCAATGTCGATAAAGTTTCAGCCCCTAATGAATACGCATTTAGGGGAGGTATTCTTGATTATTTCTCATACTCGCATGCTCACCCAATACGAATAGAGTTTTTCGGAGATCAAATAGAAAGTATCAGATATTTTGATCCTATTTCACAAACACGAATAGAAGAACTAAGCTCTGCTTTTATTTATGATGGAGAGGATGTTCCCCTACTTGAAGAGAATATAGATCATTTCATAAATTCATGGAGATCAGAGTTTTCAAAATATGATGAACGCGAATGTGAACCCTTTCAGACCATTAGTAGACGAAAATTGCCTCAGGGATTTGAAAATTACCTACCGCTTTTTTTTAATAATGATTTAGCTTCTTTTTTTGAGATTTTTGATGGCGCTAAATACTATGTAAACGAATTAATTAATACAGCATCAATAAATCATTTATATCAGAATATTCTCAATCGCTTTGATACAACCCTTGATCATAAATTTCCTAAGCTAACTCCTGATAAACTTTTCTTATCTGAAAATAAATTATCAGAGAATTTAAAAAAGATGGATGTCGTTAAAAATATCCTTAATTTTCATAATATTCATGAAAAAAATTGGGTTGAAGTAATTGCTTCAGATTCTTTTTTACACTCTAATCTGAAGTTAGTAACAGCTTCCCTGTCATCTCAAAAGGATGAATCAATTACCTTAAACAGGTGTTCATCCTTTAGACCCGTCTTTAATGACTCAACCAATACTCTCTTTCTTCATAGGGAATTTTTTAAAAGCAATACTTTTATAGAGACTTCTTCTGCAAAGCATGACCCAGTTATATCTAATAGAGTTGATTTAGAAGAAATTCAATTTGAAGATGGTCAACTGGTTATTCATGAAGATTATGGTTTAGGGATTTGTAAGGGGCTGGATCTCCTAACCCTCAATGCTCATAGCGAAGAGTGCTTAAAAATTTTATTTGCAGAAGATGAGATACTTTATCTACCTTTAAGATCCTTACATAAAATTTCAAAATTCCCCAGTAATAATGATCGAGAAATAAGTCTTGATAGCTTATCATCCAAAAAATTCTCAAAGAAAAAAGAGTCAATCAAGAAAGAAATTTATGATAGTGCTGTCTATTTCTTAGAGTCGCAAGCAAAACGAACATTAGCACACGCGAATAGATTGCTTATTTCTGACGAAGAATACCAAAAGTTTGATGAGGCATTTCCTTTTGAACTCACAAAGGATCAACAATCTTGTATGAATGAGATAGTGCACGACCTTGGGCTCATAAAGCCAATGGATAGGGTCATTTGTGGAGATGTTGGTTTTGGAAAAACAGAACTTGCAATGAGAGCAACATTTATAGCTGCATACAACAACAAACAATCTTTGTTAGTTGTACCTAGTACTATTTTATGTGATCAACACCTAGAATCCTTTACGGAAAGGTTTGCAAACTTTCCTGTATCTATTGAAGCGCTTTCCAGGAGAAAATCTTCTAAAGATAGAGATAAAATTATTCAAGACTTTAATGATCATAAAATTGATATCTTAATTGGCACCCATGCAATTTTTAACGAATCAATAAATCATAACAATGTCTCCTTGTTAGTATTAGATGAGGAGCATAGATTTGGTGCCAAGCAAAAAGATTTAATAAAAAATCAATGTAACAGCATGCACATCCTAAGTATGTCAGCTACCCCTATTCCGCGTACCATGAATCAAATTTTTACAGGACTGAAAGATTTCTCATACCTTTATACCCCGCCACTAAATAGATTAAGTGTTCATACCTATAAGCATATAGAATCACCGAATGTATTAAAAACATCCATTGAGAGAGAGGTTAGTAGATCAGGGCAAGTTTTTATCGTACAAAACAATATTCAAAAACATACACAACTGACAAAGTATCTTGAAAATCTTATACCAGATGTAATAGTTGGAAGTGCACATGGAAAACTAAAAAATAATGAAATCAAATCAACCATGCTGGCATTTAAAAATG
>JALRBL010000011.1 GCA_023257795.1 Gammaproteobacteria bacterium | reverse complement strand
CCCTCTGGATGGAATTTATAAAAACATTCAGTCGATTACCTTGCATATTACTCAAGAGCAATTGCCTATGTTGAAAGCGGGAATGGAAAACTTGAAGAATATTAATGGCTCGATTTGGGATTCCGGAGATTGTGCACTAGAAATAAAGCTAAGCTTTCAAGATAAAGAAACCTCAATAAGTTTAGGAGAGAATTTCAGATTTCAACCAAATCAAGATAATATTGCATCTATAAAAGATGCTTTCCCAGATATAGATTTAAGAATTAATTAGTATGAGCAACCAATTTTTAGAATTTGAAAAACCGCTAGCAGACATCTTAGATAAAATAGATGCTCTTAGAGGAGCATCTATGGGTGATGTTTCTCTCTTAAAGGAAATTCAGTCTCTTGAGAGTGAGGAGGAAAAGCTTAGGAAAAAAATATTTTCTAAACTATCTATTTGGCAAAAAGTCCAAGTAGCGCGTCATCCGAAAAGGCCCCATATTTCAGATTTTATCCCTAGGCTCTTTAACGATTTTGATGAACTTCATGGAGATAGGCAATTTGCAGATGATGCCTCTATCATAGGCGGTCTTGCAAGTTTTGAAGATATCCCTGTGATGATCGTTGGGCATGAGAAAGGAAGGGAAACGTCTGAGAAAGTAAAAAGAAACTTTGGTATGGCTCAGCCAGAAGGATACCGTAAAGCAAAAAGACTTTTTAAATTAGCTGAGCGCTTTTCTTTACCGGTTATCACCTTTATCGATACTGCTGGTGCTTACCCAGGTGTTGAGGGAGAAGAGAGAGGGCAATCTGAGGCTATAGCACAAAATTTAGCAATCATGTCACAGCTCAAAACACCCATCATTGTAATTGTTACAGGAGAAGGAGGTTCTGGAGGAGCTCTTGCAATTGGTGTTGGAGATCATATCGCAATTTTTGAGCATGCAATCTATTCTGTTGCTTCCCCTGAAGCTTGTGCCTCCATTGTGTGGAGATCTTCAGAAAATGCTCCAGACGCTGCCGAAGCTATGAAGGTAAGCGCTCAAGAATTAATTAAAATTGGAATTGTCGATGAAATTATAACCGAGCCATCTGGAGGAGCTCATAGAGATTATGATGAGATGGCAAGCTTGGTTAAGAAATCAATGATTGATGCCTTATCAAAATTAAATCAATTATCAACTGAGGAATTGCTAGAGCGCAGATACCAAAGGCTTCTAAGAATTGGATCTTAAGACTTTACCTCATGAAGGAATTCTGAGCTATATCAATACTGATTTAGATATTCTTGTGGGTTTTAGCGGCGGACCCGATTCAAGCGCTCTTTTAATGGCTCTGTGCGCACTTAAACAACAACATGAATTAAAAGCAAACGTTTCTGCGCTTCATATTAATCACGGAATTAATGAGAATGCAGATAAGTGGGAGGAGCATTGTAAAACTATCTGCCATTCTCTAGGGATTGATCTATTGGTTGAGAAGGTCCTTATTGCTAGTAATAGTAAAAGCTTTGAATTAGAAGCCAGAAATGCTCGCCTTAAAGTGTTTGAAAGGTATACCAATCAATTTCCGCAAATCTGTTTGGCGCACCACCTGAACGATCAAGTAGAGACTATATTATTTAGGTTATTTAGAGGCACAGGAATAAAGGGTATTTCAGGAATGAGTGCAAAAAGAGCTATTGGTAAGGGCTTTTTGATTAGACCATTTTTACAAATCACTAAAGAACACCTAATACAATATCTTGATTCGATCGATATTGGCTACATTAAGGATGCTTCTAATATCAACGAAACTATGGACAGAAATTTTATAAGAAATTCTGTTGTACCTCTTATTGAATCTAGATGGGGCGCTGCATCAAAAAAGATTTTCGAATTTGGTAAGCTTGCATATGAGGAGACAGTAATTCTCAATAGCTTATTTGATCATGCATACGGCTATCTTTATAAAAGCGAAGAACTAAATAAGAAAGAACTCAAAGAGTTAAGCTCGTCATTGAGACGAAAAGTTATAAGGCATTGGATTGAGTTTAACAACTTGCCCATGCCAAATTTTAGTATTCTTCAAGAGATTGAAAAGACTTTCATAGAAAGTCTCTCTAGTTATGATGCAAGAGTTAGCTGGAGAAGATCAGACGATGAAAGTCATGGTGTTATACTTCTACATAACAAACAAGAAATTTATTTCGAGATTATTTGATTATATGACCTACGACACCCTTTTATTAGATATCAATACAGATTCAAAAATAGCAAAGATAGTTCTAAATAGACCTGAGGCAATGAATGCATTTAATGAACAGCTCATATGGGACCTTAAAAGCGCCACCGAGTTGGTTTCACAAGAAGAAAATGTAAGAGTTTGTATATTAACTGGAATGGGAAGGGGCTTCTCTTCGGGAGCTGATCTACAAGAAAGAGAGGCTAGCTGGCAAAGCACACAAGATTCTTTGATTAGAGGTTACCTACCCAGTTTAAAGGCAATAATTGAAATGCCAATTCCTGTCATTGGATCTATTAACGGACCTGCTGCAGGTATTGGAGCTGCCTATGCTATGGCTTGCGACCTTCGTATTATGTCTCGTGATGCATTTATTATGTCTGTTTTTAGCAATATTGCACTAGTTCCCGATGGAGGCTTAGCTTGGCTGCTTCCAAAAGGATTTGGATATGCTAAAGCTTTAGAGTATGCCATTGAAGCCAAAAGAATATCTGCTGATGAATGTGAAAAACATGGTGTAGTGAATAAGGTAGTTGATGCAGACATGCTTGAATCTGAGACCGCAGCATGGGCTTCAATAATCGCAGCAAGATCACCAACTGCTGTAAGAGAAACCAAGCGGCTGATGAGACTTGCCATGGATAAGGGATATTTTGAAGTTTATGAAGCTGAAGCTGAAATACAAAATAAAATTTTTGGTGGGGCTGAATTTAAAGAAGGCGTTTCAGCATTCTTTGAAAAAAGAAAACCAAACTTTAAATAATTTTATTAAAGCAGCATATTATTGCTTTAATCGAGGACTTCAGGGTATTTTTATCAATTCCCACTCCCCAACGAGTAATAGTTTTGTCTTTAGTTATTTCAATATAGGTAATAGCTGCTGCATTCGACCCTGAACCTATTGAGTGTTGGTGAAACTCACTAATACTTAAATGAGTGTTGAAAGCATTATTCAATGCATTAATCGCTGCCGAGAGGGGGCCTTCACCTTGAGCAACCATACATTCTGATAGATTTTGATTAACAATATTTAATGTAATCTCATCGAGCCCTTCTTCCTTGGACGAAACCTCAAACGATGCAAGTTCTAAGCCATTTGATTTAACAAACGATCTTTCAAATATTTCCCAAATTTCTGATGATACTATCTCTCTTCCAGTTTCATCAGCTACTTTTTGCACCTCACTACTTAGCGCTATTTGCAATCTTCTAGGCAAGGAAACGCCATGATCACTTTCTAAAATATAGGCTATTCCTCCCTTCCCTGATTGTGAATTTATTCTAACAACTGCTTCGTAGGTTCTGCCCAGATCTGATGGATCAATGGGAAGGTATGGCACTTCCCAATGAGGATCATTAGATTTTTTAAGTGCTTGCAATCCCTTGTTAATTGCATCTTGGTGGGACCCAGAGAAGGCTGTAAATACTAAATCTCCAGCATAGGGGTGCCTGGGATGGACTGGTAGCTTATTACAAAATTCAACCTCTCTGACCACATGATTTATATTAGTAAAATCTAACTCAGGATCAATTCCATGCGTGAGTAGATTGAGAGCAATTGTAACAATATCAACATTTCCTGTTCTTTCACCATTACCAAAAAGAGTTCCTTCAACTCTATCAGCACCTGCCATAAGGCCAAGCTCAGTAGCTGCAACTGCTGTTCCTCTGTCATTATGTGGATGAAGTGAAAGAATAATATTATCTCTTTCTCTCAAGTTACGATGCATCCATTCAATTTGGTCAGCATAGAGATTAGGAGATGTCATTTCAACGGTCGCAGGTAGGTTAATGATAATTTTTTGTTCTGTTGCATCTTTTAAAATATCTACAACAGCATCACACACTTCAGCTGCATATTCGTACTCTGTGCCTGTAAAACTTTCTGGAGAATATTCAAAGGACCATCTAGTTTTTGGATTTTCAAGAGCCAATTTTTTTACTAGCTCAGCAGCATCAGTTGCAATTTTTTTTATTCCATTTTGTTCCTGATTGAATACCACTTTTCGCTGCAATGTTGAGGTTGAGTTATAGAAATGAACTATTGCCTTTTCAATTCCTTCCAGCGCTTCAAAAGTTTTTTCGATAATATGCGGTCTTGCTTGAGTTAAAACTTGTATAGTTACATCCGATGGTATTCTTTTTTCTTCTATCAACCATCGCACAAAATCGAAATCAGTTTTTGAAGCCGCAGGAAAACCCACTTCAATTTCTTTAAAACCCAGATTGCACAGCAATTCGAACATTCTTTTCTTTCTTTCTTGACCCATTGGCTCAATCAGAGCTTGATTACCATCTCTTAGATCAACTGAGCACCAAAGAGGTTTTTCTGTGATGGTGTTGTTAGGCCACTTTCGATCGGTTAGATCTATTGGCCTGTAAGGTTTGTATTTGCTAGCTATATCTTTCATGTTTTAATTACTGAGTGTCGTATTTGAAGGAACGTTCCATAACTATTTTATCGCTGATCGGAATAAAGAATTTTGTCGCTCAACCATCGCACCCAACTAAGCTCATTAATTATATGTTTGTAGAACCCATTTTAGCATTACATGAAGAGGAATTCGTTGAATTAAAAGAGGCTGAAAAAAGTCTCTTGCATAAAATACTCCAATCATCAGGCAATATGGCAGCTCCACAATCAGGAACATTTGAATTCAAAGAAGATGAAGCAATCTTTAAAAAAAATTCAATCAAGGATCAATACAAGGTTGTAGTAGATTTTACGCAAAAAATTAGAGGATCTAATGTAATTTCAGCTCCTTCGCTATGCAAGCTTTTAGCAGAACCTGATCTTAAGAAGAATCTATGGCAAGAAATGTTGATACATCTAAAGAATTAATAAGAGTTTCTTTGGCATCAATTAATGATTATCAGCGTATTCATGAAATAGACACGCTTACAAATATTTCTCCATGGACCATGGAACAAGTTGAGTCATCATTTAAAGCTGGGCATGTTGCCATTAAGGCAACTATCAATAAAGTTTTAGCGGGTTTTCTTATATACGAACCAATAATTTCAGAAGCTCATTTGCTGAGTATTGCTGTCGATCCAATTTTTCAATCAAAGGGTGTTGGAAAAATTCTTTTAAAAACTTTTCTAGATCAAGCTAAAGCTCAGGATCTTGATATCATATATTTGGAAGTCAGAAAATCAAATTCAACTGCAATTGCTTTCTATCACTCGTTTGGCTTCAAGACCGATGCAATTAGAGTTGCTTATTATACTAAACCCAAGTCAGAGGATGCTTTGTTGATGAGCTTACTCGTATAGTTTGCCTATCATCCAGTCTTCTAAAGATGATTTAAATGCAAAGTTTTCCAGAAAACCACAATGACCTCCATTTTCAGTGATTGTAATATCTAGTAATTCATTAGCATTTATTTTTAGTAATGGGTCAATAGGAATACAGGGATCATCTTTAGAGCTCAATATAATAGTTTTTCTCATTGGTGAGCTAAGGTCTGTACCACAAATTGCATAGTCATCAAATAAATCCTCAAGACTTGCAAATTCACCATTTCTAGCCCTAAAGAATTCAGTAATAGCCAATAGGGATTTCAACTTTAAGCACTTCTCCAGTGCAAGACCTGGGAAGTATTTTTGTTTATTTGCAATAGATTTTTTCCATTTCCGTAAGAAATATTGATTGATTAGTTTGGAATTGGTATCCATGGCTTTCATTGCTTGCTGAGGGTTTAAAACCGGAGAGATTGCTATGACTTTCTCTAAATTGCTATGTAATGTAAATTGAGAAACTCTTAAAGCAATATTTCCTCCTAAAGAAAATCCAACCAAATTGAATGAAGTCCTGGGAGAGTTATTTAGTATCTCATGAATAAGCTCTAGGATTGCAGAAATATCAGTGGCTTTAAAAAAATCATAATTCAAATGCTCAGATTCTCCGTGATCCACAGGATGTATACGAACTATTTGAGCTCCTACCTGCATAGCATTGTAGGCATGACCAACAAGGTATTTTGAATTTTTATTTCCCAAGAAACCTGGTAAGAATATCACAGCCTTCTGGGCGCTTGGCGAACTAAAATACTGAAGTTTTATTCCAGCAGAGCTTTCAAAAATTAATTCCTCTGAAACATTATCTAGATACCTAATTTTTTTTGATTGGTGTATGGATCTTATGGGAGATGAGGAATATATCGTATTAAAAGTGCCATTTTTAAGAAAATAATTTGGCGACATTATCTTAGAGTATTTTTGTTATTTCATTTTCAATCTTTTTAACAGAGTCATTAGAGCCAAATCTTTTGATAACTTTACCAGATCGATCAACTAGGAATTTTGTAAAATTCCATTTTATAGATTCAGATCCAAAAATCCCTCGGGCTTCTTTTTTTAGAAACTCATATAAAGGCGATGCATTCTTTCCATTAACATCAATTTTTTCAAACATTTGAAAAGAAACTCCATAATTAAGTTCACAGAATTCTTGAATCTCTTGATGACTTCCTGGCTCTTGCTTCCCAAATTGATTGCACGGAAATCCTAATACTTCCACTCCATGGTTTTTGTATTTAGCATACAAGTCTTCTAAATCCTTGTATTGAGGGGTAAAACCACATTTGCTTGCAACATTCACAATTACCAAGATTTTTCCCTGATATTTAGAAAAATTAATTGGCTGTCCGTTCAAAGAATTTAATTCAAATTGATGCATTTCCATAAGCTGAACCCATTTTAAAAACAGATATAATAACATTCTTCAAATCTTAATCATGCATAGTCATCTAGATATATCCTTTGTTCGATTTAACGATCTCACCAATCATGAGCTATACAGAATTATGCAGCTCCGACAAGAAGTATTCGTTGTCGAGCAAGATTGTCCCTATCTAGATGCTGATGGCCATGACGATTTATCTTTTCATTTACTTGGAAAAATTGACGGAGAAATCATGGCATATTTAAGAATAGTCCCTCCAGGTTTGAGATATGAGGATCCATCAATTGGAAGAGTCATTACATCCATAAATATAAGAGAGAAAGGTTACGGTAAAAAGATATTAAAAGAAGCCATTCAATTTGTAGCTAAGAAATATCCAAATAAACAGATCTCAATATCAGCGCAACATAGATTAAAGGATTACTACCATCAACTTGGCTTTATAGAGGAGGGCGAAATTTATCTAGAAGATGATATTGATCACATAAAAATGAAATTATTACCTGAGACTTCCAAAGCTTATTTTGCAAAGCATCATTTTCAGGAACTAGGTAAATTCTTTGCTTTTGGAGGTTTATTTTTGGGAGCAATTTTAGTGCTTTTTAGTTTCATAGAGGAATTAGATTTTGCCTCTATTGATTGGGTTGCAAAAATAGAAGATAAAACCATCAGTCGTGAACGTTTTGAGCTATATCTTGATTCGATTGATGAATCTCGATCATCTGGGTTGCTTGATACTGATCCAGCTAAAATTCTCTCAAGAATGATTGATGAAGAGCTTTTGATAAGAAGGGCTATTGATTTGGGTATGTTAGAAAATAATGCGCAGGTAAGAAGTGTGCTTATTCAAAAGATGATTGAGAGTATACTTTCAGAAATCAATACACTTGAAGTTTCCAATCAAGAGCTTGAATCTTTTTATAGCTCTAACCAAGAATTCTTTTTAGCTAACCCTAAAATATCCTTGGAAACATTTAAATTTTCAAACTACGAATTAGCTCAAGAATCTAAACAATTTCTTTTAGAAGGAAAAAATGATCAAGCACTTAACCTAGCTGAAAATTCAGCTATTCGCGTACCTAAAGGGTTGCTGCCTGCAACAAAAGTGAGAGAATATATTGGCCCCACTCTTACTGCCAATGCATTGGCAATGAAGCCTGGTACAATTTCTGATCCTATTCAAATAGGCAAAAGTTATCATCTTATTATTCTATTTGATAAGTCTTTTGATACACCAAAGCCATTCGAAAGTATCGTCGAACAGGTAAAAACAGAATTTATAAAGCAAAAACGTGATGCGTTATTGCAAGAATACTTAGCCAATCTAAGAAAGTGGTATGACGTTACAAAATCAACTGATTTATAAAGCTTTTCTTCTATTTGGCGTGGTGCTTTCAATTCAAATTGAAGCCCATAGCAGAAATGAATCTTACTCGACTATTCATATCTTTAACAAAGAAGCCAACACAACTATAAATATCAAAGCAAACATTAGGCTTGATATATACCAACAATTTTCTTTGCCAAGAGAAATAAACAATGCTGAAGAACTTTTTGGCTACTTTATTCAATCCTTTAAATTTCAAGAAAGTTGCAAAGCAACCGAAAGTTCAATGCCAACCATTAATACCACCGCGGGATATATTAAGGTTGCTTGGGAACTTACATGCGACACTATGCCAAGCCAATATCAAATTACTTTATTTCAAGATTTTAGCGCATCGCATAATCATCTTTCAAAAGTGATGATCAATGACCAGCTTTTAGGTGATTTTATTTTTAATGTAGATTCTGACTCGAAAGCTTTAGAGCTGCAAACCAATGCCGATAGCAGAGCAGCATCTGTCTTGAATTTTGTAAGCTTTGGTGTTGGACATATACTCACCGGTTATGATCATTTGCTATTTATTCTTGGGCTATTAATTTTATTTGCCAGGTTGCGATTATTTCTTTCAATTACTGGTTTTACAGTAGGGCATTCAATTTCAATATTCCTCGGTAGTTTAGGGGTCGTGATTGCTGAAATGAATCTTGTTGAGTCACTCATAGGGTTTTCAATATTCTTTCTTGGTTATGAGTATTTTTATCATTACCTCTTCTCTAAAAATATAAACTTCAAAATTTGGAAATTTATTCCATTATCTCTACTGGTTTTATTGTATGTAACTGGAATGATAAGTTTTTTATTATTCTTGGGTTTGGCATTTTTCTCTTTCAGTTACTTAAGAATTATTGGAGACAACAAAGAAATGATAAAACCGCTCTTAATTACTGGATTTTTTGGATTAATTCATGGCTTAGGGTTTGCCTCAAATCTTTCCGGAGCGGGATTTACCGATAATTTATTGATGGGGGTATTGGGTTTTAATATAGGTGTTGAGATCGGCCAATTAATTTTTGCATTTTTAGCTTTGATGGTTTTTAAGATTATCTCCTATCTACTTGGAGCTTATTATTTGAAAATAACTAAGCATGCTATTTCATCGTTATTGATTTCATTTGGCATCTTTTGGTTTATCGTGCGATTAATATGAGTAAATTCTTACACACCATGCTGAGAGTAACCTCAATTGAAAAAACCCTCCGTTTTTTTTCTTTGATAGGATTTAAAGAAATTTCCAGGCGTGACAATGATGCTGGAAGGTTTACTTTAATTTTTTTGGCTGCTGAGGGTGACTATAACCAAGCACTCAAAACAAAAGCACCATTAATAGAGCTAACATATAACTGGGATGAAAGCGGGTATGATGGCGGCAGAAATTTTGGCCATCTAGCAATTTCTGTTGATAATATTTATGAAACTTGCGAAAGACTAATAGAAAATGAAATCCCTATTAATAGACCACCAAGAGATGGCAGAATGGCATTCATTAAGACTCCAGATAATATCTCAATTGAATTACTTCAGTCTGGGCAAGCACTTCAAATCATGGAGCCTTGGTCTTCCATGCCAAATATTGATAGCTGGTAGTATAATAGATACTCTTTATTAGGGGAGGGTTAGCGAATGGAGATTGTAAGACTCGCACAACTATCTGATCTACACCAACTATATTCGCTCATAGACTCCGAAGCTAGAGTCATGACCACCATGCCTAAGTCAAAGGAAAACTTAAAGGATAGAATTGAATGGTCTGTCAAATCATCCCTAGCTAGAGCTCATTCGAAAGCACCAGGTAGTTACTTAATGGTTTTAGAGTCCAAGAAAAAACTAGTTGGCATTTCTGCAATCTATACCAAGGTTGCAAGCAAGAAACCATCAGTTTTTTTTAAAATCAAACCAAAGGAAATCCATTCTAAAACTTTAAATTTTTCTAAAAGCCTTCAAGCTCTTCAATTACATCATTGTAAGACTCCTTACACAGAGCTTGGAACATTATTTTTATCACCTAAGGCAAGATCCAAGGGAGTTGGTAAACTGCTTTCCTTATCTAGGCTTTGTTTTATGGGACTTGATAGCAAAAGGTTTGATAGCAAAACTTTTGTAGAGATTCGAGGATGGAAAAATAAGGAAGGTGAGTCAGACTTTTGGAATCACTTCAGCAAAATTTTTTTTGATATAGATTTTGATGGGGCCGATAGTTTAAGTTATATCGATAACCACTTTATAAGTGAAGCTGTTCCAAACTTACCATTTTTTAAAGATCTAATTCCAAATAAAGCTAGGAAGGTCATTGGTAAGCCTCATGAAAATGCATTGCCTGCACAAAGAATACTGGAAAAGCAGGGATTTTATGCCAATGATTTAGTTGATGTATTTGATGCTGGTCCTTGCTTAGAAGCAGTCACAAAAAATATTGCTATAGTAAAAAAACAAAGCCGTTATAAAGCTAAAATCGTAACTTCAAATACTAACTTATCATACGGATATTTAACAAATTGCTCTATTTCAGATTTTAGGTGTATTTTTTCTGGATTTTCAAATAAGAATGGATTTCTTGAAATCTCCAAAGAAGCTGGGTTGGCACTACAGATAAAATCTGGCGATGCTATAAGCATGGTATTTTAATGTTATTTATAGATAATCACTGGGTAGCCGGAAAGGGAAAAAATTTAATTTCTCTCTCACCATTGAGTCATGAGGAAATATGGAATGATAATCAAGCTTCTATTTCTCAAGCCAATCAAGCAGTCTTATCAGCTGTCGATGCTTTTGACGGTTGGAAAAATTCTTCATTAAATAATCGTCTTAAAGTTATAAAAAAATTTTATAAGATTCTTGATCAGGAACAAGATTTCTTAAGTAGGTTAATTTCTCTAGAAACTGGCAAGCTGCTTGAAGATTCCAAGACAGAAGTTGCTGCAGCATCTGCTAAGTTAGGTAATTCGATTAAGGCATATAAAGAAAGAACGGGTTCAAAGATTAAAGCTCTTGGTTCATCACAGCAAGCAATTGCTCATTTTCCTCATGGACCTATGGCAATAATTGGGCCCTTTAATTTTCCATTGCATCTCCCAAATGGCCACATAACCCCTGCGCTGCTTGCAGGAAATACAGTAGTTTTTAAACCTAGCGAACAAACCCCGTTAGTAGGCGAGGCCATGGTTTTGCTGTGGGAGAGGGCAGGGATACCAAAGGGAGTTATTAACCTTGTGCAAGGAGATTATCGTATTGGAGAAGCCTTAATAAAACATGAACTTATCAGAGGAGTCTTATTTACAGGTGGTATAAAGTCAGGTCTAAAGATTCATAAATATCTAGCTGGACAGCCCAATAAAATACTTGCTCTAGAGCTAGGGGGCAATAATCCATTGATTGCCTGGAAAACTAAAAAAATATCTAGAGCTGTTGAAATCATTTCCAGCTCAGCATTTTTATCTTCTGGGCAAAGATGCACATGCGCCAGAAGATTAATTTTACAAAACTCAACAAATGGCAAAGCAATAGCAGATAGGCTATTGAAGCATGCCAAGCTTATTGGTGCCGAAATTAAGAATTCCAAGTTTTATGGACCTCTCATCAATCTCAATGCCGCCAAAAACTTTATCGCATTCCAACAAAAATTAATTGATCATGGTGGAAAAGTATTATTGAGGGGGAGAATCATATTTAAGAATGGCTCCTTAGTTAGCCCAGCCATTATTGATATGACACATGCAAAACAATCTTTTGATGAAGAAGTTTTTGGCCCTATGTTACAAATAAAATTTGTAGAGAATTTTGAGGAAGCAATAAAAGAGGCAAATAGCACCAATTTTGGCTTATCTGCTGGATTAATCTCAGATAATGATTTGCTTTTTGAAATCTTTCAAAGAGATATTAATGCAGGAATTGTAAATTTTAATGCCCCAATTACTGGTGCATCTGGATCTGCGCCATTTGGAGGCGTCGGAAAAAGTGGCAATCATCGACCTGCAGGCTACTATGCAGCCGATTATTGTGCTTGGCCAAAAGCTTCAGTAATCGCTGGGAGTAAATAATGCCAGAGATTTATCTTGATGGTATGGTTGCCCCTTACCATAATTATGGAGGTCTTTCTGAGGGTAATATTGCATCACTAAAACATCAGAATCAAATCTCTTCTCCTAAAGAAGCTGCACTGCAAGGAATTAAAAAAGCAAAAATAGTTTATAGTCTTGGATTGCATCAAGGTTTTTTTCTTCCGCATGAGCGCCCAATTTTTGAAGTTTTACATAATCTGGGATTTAAAGGCTCAGAGAAAACAGTGCTAAACAAGATTTCAGCAAAATTTCCCACACTTCTCAATAATCTATACTCTTCTTCTGCTATGTGGGCAGCGAACGCGGGAACATTTTCTCCAAGTGCCGATTGTGAAGACAATCTTGCTCATATTACAACTGCCAGTTTAACCAGTATGCTGCATAGATCTATTGAATCCGAGTTTACCCATGTCCAAATGCAACTTATTTTTGGAAATTTATGCCAGTTGCATGAGCCAATCACCAATCTATCCTACAAAGGAGACGAGGGGGCTGCCAATCATCTAAGAATAGCATCATCGCATGATGCGCCGGGTTTTGAGATATTTGTACACGGAGGGTCTATATTTGAAAAACAAAATATAGTTCAAAGACAAGCCCTTGAAGCATCCCATGCAATTTCATCAAATCATAAGCTTAATGACAAAAGAACTTTTTTTATTGAGCAATCCCAAAAAGCAATCGCAGCTGGCAGCTTCCATAACGATATTGTTAGTCTCGCTAACGAAAACGTTTGTTTGTTTCATGCCGATGCTTTTAGTAATCCTGAAGAGTTTAAAGTCATTCAAGAACAAATATCTCAACATATTCCTGAAGCAGTATTCATTAAAATTTACAACGAAGAAATAAGCTTGGGGGATATTGTTGGATCTTATTTATTAAATTCACAACTTGTAACAAATCCCTCTTCAAATGAGATGTGTTTAATACTCCCTCGGGAAGTAAATGAATATTCTTCTGTGGAGAGATGGCTTGAAAAACTCCCAGATATTTCACCAATTTCTCAAATTGAGTATGTGGATATAAAGCAAAGCATGATGAATGGTGGGGGCCCTGCATGCCTCAGATTCAAAGCGCAGCTCCAACAGGAAGAGTTATTAAAAATAAATTCTAGGTTTTTGTTTGATGATAAAAAATTTATTGCTCTTGAAAATCTAGTTGATAAATTCTATCGAGATAGTCTTTCTCCAAAGGACTTACAAGACTACTCACTGATTATTGAAACAAGGGAATTCTTGCAAGAAATCACCAAACTTCTCAATCTTGGAAGCATTTATTCTTTTCAGAAATAGCCCTAGGAATATTTATTAATACTCTCTTCAAGGTATTGATTTTCTTTCTTGAGTTGAATAAGTTTCTGTTGTTGATTTGTAACAACATCTTGCGGAGCTTTAGTAATAAAATTTTGGTTATTTAATTTGCTTTCTATCAGGTCAATTTGCTCTACGATCTTAATTTTTTTATCTCTTAGGCTCTCAACGATCTTATCAAAATTAAAGTTATCAGGAAAAATTAACTGATATTTCACTCCAGAAATTAGAAGATTAATTGCATGCGTTGACTGATCGAGCTCTTGTTGTATTAAGTTTTCAACGCCACACATTCTAGCAAGAGGGGCTTTTAAGGCATTCATGTCTTTTAATGCCTCATTGGAGATATCTTGGGGTACGTTTAACGCAAGAGATATTTGATTATCTAGCTCTAGTTCGCTGCGAATGGTTCTTATGGAAGAAATGATCTGGATAGCATCATTGATAAAGCCATTGTCCTTAATGACGGGCTCTCTAAGCGAAGGCATACTAGTATTGACTAAAAATACTGTTTGATCTTTTCCCTGAATTGCTCGTAGCTTTCTGTGTATTTTTTCTGTAATGAAAGGCATAAAAGGATGCGCTAATTTGACAATATCTTCTAAATTAACGATCAATCCGGTTATCAAAAGTTTTTGTTGTTCTTTCTGAGCCTCTGTAAGTAAATTTTTGCTCAACTCTATATACCAATCGCAATACTTTGACCAGACAAGTTCATACAGCGTAACTGAAGCTAGATCAAACCTATAATTTCTTATATGGTCTTCAATTAATTGTGATGCCTCGATGATTTGCTTATGCATCCAGCTATTTAAGGGATGCATAAAAGCATTAGCTTCAAGATTCCATTCAAAGTCATGTTTCTCAATTTGAAAATCTATGAAGTGCATAGCATTCCACAGTTTGTTGCAAAAATTCTTAAATCCACCAATTCTACCAATATCAAAATTAATATCTCTTCCTGGTGCTGCCAAGGAATAGAAGGTAAACCTCAAGGCATCCGTACCATAGGAGTCAATTCCATTAGGAAATTGCTTTCTGGTAGCAGCAATAATTTTTTCCTCTAATTGAGGCTGCATTAATCCAAAAGTTCTTTTCTCAATTAATTTTTCGAGAGTTATTCCATCGATTAGATCAATAGGATCTAAAATATTTCCCTTGGATTTAGACATTTTCTGACCATTTTCATCACGAATGAGGCCTGTTATAAAAATCTCTTTGAAAGGTATTTCTTTCATGAAATAGATCGTCATCATGATCATCCTTGCTACCCAAAAGAAAATAATATCGAAGCCTGTTACAAGGGTTGAGGTAGGATGAAAAAGTTCTAATCTTTCTGTTTTTTTTGGCCAGCCTAGGGTAGCAAAAGTCCATAAACTTGATGAAAACCAGGTATCAAGAACGTCTTCTTCTTGTCTTAGGGCACCATCAATTCTATATTTTTGCCTGACATGTGATTCTGATGTTCCTGCATAAGCATTTTCATTTTCATCAAACCATATCGGAATTCTATGTCCCCACCATAATTGTCTGCTGATACACCAGTCTTGAATATTGTCCATCCATTGGAAGTATGTCTTTTCCCAATTTTGTGGAACAAATTTTATTTCATTATTTTTCACTGCTTTTATTGCTGGTAATGCAAGAGTTTTAGCATCTACATACCATTGTTTTGTCAGTAAAGGTTCCAATATTTCATTAGTTCTATCCCCAATAGGAATATTGATCCTATGATCTTTTTCAGCAACAAGCATCTTCATAGAACCTAACTTTTCTAGAAGTAATTTTCTTGCTTGGAATCTTTCAAGGCCCTTAAACTCGTTGGGAATCTCGCCATGCAAGCATGCATTTTTATCCATGATAGAAATTGGCAAGAACATCGAAGTTTCTCCAGTCATTGCTTCACCACTATCGTTTAGATGAAGGCCATGTCTTTGCCCAACCTCGTAGTCATGAAAATCATGTCCAGGGGTAATTTTTACAACACCTGTTCCAAACGCACTATCAACATAGCTATCCTCGATAATTGGAACAGAGCGGTTTGCTGTTGGAATGATGGCTCTTTTGCCAATTACATGAGAGTATCTGCTATCTTCAGGGTTGACTGCCAAAGCCATGTCTCCGAATAGAGTTTCTGGTCTAGTTGTTGCAACCTCAACATAAGTATCGGAGTTTTCAATGGCGTAACGTATAGTCCAAATTTTTCCATCCCTTTCTTCATTAATAACTTCAAGATCGGATAGGGATGTTTGTAATTTTGGATCCCAGTTCACCAGCCTATATCCTTGATAAATTAAGCCTGCGTCAAAGAGTTCAATAAAAGCGTGTTGGACTGCTTCTGTATATTTATCATCACAAGTAAACCTTTCGTTTTCCCAATCAAGGCTTCCTCCCAATCTCCTCAATTGTTGAGTGATAGTGTCACCAGACTGATGTTTCCAGTCCCAAACTTTTTCAATAAATTTTTTCCTACCCAGATTCGTTTTCGAAATACCTTCTTTAGCAAGCAAGCGTTCAACAACCATCTCTGTAGCAATCCCAGCATGATCTGTGCCAACCTGCCAAAGAGTTGAATAGCCTTGCATCTTTTTGAATCTGACCAAACAATCCATGATGGCATTTTGAAATCCATGCCCCATATGCAGCGTACCCGTTACATTGGGAGGGGGAATCATTAATGAAAATGTATTAACTTTGTCTGACGGAGAAAAGACCCCTGTTTGTTCCCATTCATGATAAATAGATTCCTCAATATCTTTTGGGAGATAGGGGCTCTTATTTGGCATGATAATTATTTCAAGAGCATTTCAGCAAGCAATGGGACAGGTCTTCCAGTTGCGCCTTTTTTGGGTCCTGTGACCCAGGCGGTTCCGGCAATATCCAAATGTGCCCAAGAATAATCTTGAGTAAAATTTGATAAAAAGCATGCAGCATGAACAGTTCCTGCTTCCCTTCCTCCACCAATATTTGCTAGGTCAGCAAAATTCGTTTTTGTACAGGATTGGTATTCATCCCATAGTGGCAGTTGCCATGCTCTATCTCCAGCATTTTCTCCTGCAGCTAGAACTTTGTCTGCAAGCTTTTGATCATTAGACATTAGTCCTGTGGCATGTTTACCTAGTGCCACAACGCATGCGCCTGTAAGGGTGGCGATGTCTACAACATATGATGGCTTGAATTTTTTTACGTAAGTTAATGCATCACACAAAACTAAGCGCCCCTCTGCATCTGTGTTTAATATTTCAATGGTTTGACCTGACATTGAGGTCACCACATCACCTGGTTTGGTTGCTTTACTAGAAGGCATATTTTCTGCGCATGCCATAATTCCAACGACATTTACCTTTGCTTTAAGCCTAGCTATAGTCTGCATCAAACCAAAAACTGAAGCTGCACCACACATGTCCCATTTCATCTCATCCATTGAAGCACTGGGTTTTAAAGAAATCCCACCCGTATCGAAAGTGATACCTTTACCAACAAATACAGCAGGCTTCACATCCGTTGCAGCTCCTTTGTATTCGATAATTATCATGCGTGGAGGCTCGTTGCTACCTTTTGCAACTGACATATAAGAACCCATACCAAGTTTGGTAATTTCTTTTTCATTTAATGAGCTTACTTTGAGTGCTGGGAACTCTTTTTTTAATGCTTTTGTTTTTGTCTCGATAATCCTTGGTGTGCAATGGTTAGCAGGCATATCACCAAGATATTTTGCTGCATTCATACCTTCTCCTATGGCAAAACCAACGGCAATATGGTTTTTTAGGACACGGGCATGTTGTTTTAGAGAGTCATCCAACAAAAAGGATACTTTTTTTAATGAAGGATTTTTTTTAGTCTTATTCTTTGTTGCATTAAAAAGGTAGGCACTGGATTCACAAGTGCGTGCTGCAATTTCAACTATTTTAGGAGTTGAAGCAAGGGAAGGACTTAAAATGATGGTAAGATCTTTGCAGTTATTAGCTAACGCATCTGACACCATAGCACTAAAGAAATTAACCCACTTAAATAAAGGGTCATCAAGTTTTGGTTGAACTGAAACATGTAAAAAAGAAGCCTTAGATTTGGAAGATGTAGAAACTAATTTTTTTAATTTACCTTCATTGATAGCATTCAAGGACAGTTTTAGTTCAGGACTATCGTCTCTAATAAAAGTAGGAAGAATAGCTTTTTTACCATTGTTTTCACAGGGTATAGCTAGCATATCTGTAGCAATGACTGCATAGTTATTTTTAGCATTTTTTAGAGTTATTGAATTTAAAACTTTGTAAGCCATTTTGTCTCCTAGCTATCTAAACATTTAAGTTGTATTGTAATCTATAGAAAATACTTAAACATGTTGTATACACAAAATATTTACAACGATTATCTTAATCGCAATATATTTAAAGTTTTCTTGCTGATTTCCTTTGGGATTTTATTCTTTTTAGTGTTTTCAAGGTCTGTTCAACTCTTCGAAAAAGCAGCAGCTGATTTACTTGATCCGTATAGTGCAGTATTAATTTTAGCCCTTAAGATACCTGATTTCTTAACGTTTATTATCCCTCTCTCTTTTTTCTTGAGCTTGCTTATTAATTTAAATGAGCTTTATAGAAGCAACAATCATCTAGTGTACTTTAGCGCATCAAAATCCAATATTTACTTGCTTAAATCAATGGTTGGGCAGGGGTTTTTTGTATGTAGTTTTCTTCTTTTGATGGCATTAGTGGTTGTACCAATTTCAAATCCTTTAGTAGAAACATTGAAAGCTGATCAAGGCATTGAGCATAAATTATCTTTACTAAGCGATAATAAGATTCATCAAATTAATGAAAATACCCAACTCATATTTAAATCTAGAAATTTAGATGACAATTCATTGAACGATGTTGTTTTTTCTTCATTTAACAACAATGAAGCCTTGATAATTCATTCAGCAAATATGAAAAACTCTAGTGAGGGAAATCTTCTTTTGTTCAATTTTTATAATGGAACAGTTTTAGTAGATTCTCTCCATTCTCAAACAAACATAAAGTTTCAAAAATATGTAAGTTACTTAAAAAATGAAGATGGATTCAGTCTTGCTCCATCATTTAGCAAGATCTTTGATAATAAAAGCTCTCTTGGATTTATCGATATTCAATGGAATATGAGTTTTATATTAATGTTTTGCAATCTTTTTTTATTTGCTTTTGCCTTTACGCAACAGCTGCCACGCGAATCTAGTGCACAGAAACTTATTTTCGCTAGTTTAATTTTTTTTATTTACTTAACAGCTTTAATTGCATTTAGAAATTCATATAACCCAGAATCAGAATCTTTTTGGTACCTTGCTCTCTGGCCAGTGCATGTGATGTTTTCAATTATTGGGCTTATTGCAATGCTCACTAATAAAATTTCATCTATTTCTGGTATTTTCCAATACTCCATTGGGAAGATATTTGTTTATGCCTTGTTAGCAATACTTACTATGTGGTTAATCTTTTGAAGCGTCTTAAGAAATTTCTTTTACATATAATTTTGCAATCTTTGGCAATAGTTAGTTTGGTAATGGTTTTTCTACTTGCCACTGATTTCATAATTCAACTAAGTGAAGAAATGAATTCTCAAGCGCAGAGATCAATAATCGAAATCATCTTTGACCTATTAACTAAGTTAGATGAGAGAGCATTAAATTTTATAGAGCCTTCATTAATTGTGGGATGCGCTTTAACAATTTTATTTTTAAGAAATGCTAATTCTTTAGATTTATTAAGGATGCTTGGCTGGAGTCCTCAGCGCATTGTTATTTATGTTTGCTCATTGCCTTGCTTACTATCAACGTTATGGATAATTTCTAACAATGATGCATTCGAAACACCTGAGTTTGATAATGGCTCAATCCAATACATAGACGAAAACCAAATCCTTATTCGATTTAACCCCAATGCTCAATCAGTTAAGTATCAATTGTTAGCAGAAGGGGGCGTATCAAGGTTGCTTATAGATACATTAGATGATCAGCAGATAGAAAAAACTCAAAATGCATCGAATATACTAGCTCTTTCACGCAACAATCTTGAACAACAAATCAATATGCTAATTCCAATTACAAGTTTTCTAATTATCTATTTTATTGGGTCAATTAGCTTTGTATCGTTAAGAAGTATTTCAACAGGAAAGATGGTTTCCATAAGCTTGGGGGCAGCATTTGCAATAACACTTTTTAAGAACTTATCTGTTTCCATGGCAATCATTCTTAATCTCTCTCCATTAATTTTTATAGGCACTCTAATGGCAGGAATATTTTTTTACGCTTTAAGCAGATTCAAATCTTTATGATTTTAGTTTTTGAGGCTCTATCAGCAATTGTTAATCCATCTTTATCAATGAAGCTGTAAAGGAGCAATGATCCTAAGCTTAGAAGAGTTAGGCAATTTGCTAGCAATCTAATGAACGATGCTGTTTTTGTAATACGATCTCCATCAAGGGGTACTAACTTTATCTTCCAAACACTCATACCTAATGTTTGTCCCGATCTTGCCCAAAAATAACCAAAAAATAACCATGCACTTAAAAAGGTTATTAGAAGACCAAAGTAGGGATGCAGAATTTCTCTTGAATTCAGAATAAGAAACAATGAACCAATTACAAACCATACTCCTAGCATTAAAAAAAAGTCATATATACCTGCAATAAGTCTTCGAAAAATTAATCGTTCTTTAGTGTCATTAATCATTTTGAGCTATCATTATAAAAACAAATGAGATAACAATGAGCAATTCAAAAAATTTTTTTGGTCATCCAATTGGATTAAGAACATTATTCTTAACTGAAATGTGGGAACGAATGTCTTACTACGGAATGCGTGCATTGCTTGTGCTCTATATGACGGGCGCTATCACAGGCTTTAATCCTGGTCTTGGCTGGTCACAAATTGAAGCCCAAGCAATTTATGGAATATATGTAGGTCTTGTTTATTTCATGGTTGTTCCTGGAGGCTGGCTTGCAGACAACATCTTAGGTCATCAAAAAGCTGTTTTATTTGGCGCGGTTATCATTGCTCTAGGTCACTATACCCTTGCCATTCCCCTTACTCAGACTTTCTTCTTGGGACTTTTGTTAGTTGTTCTAGGAACCGGGCTGCTGAAAGGCAATATTTCTACCATAGTTGGTAAACTCTATGATAAAGATCAAGACTCAAAAAGAGATGCTGGGTACACTATTTTTTATATGTCGATCAATATTGGTTCCACTCTAGGTTTTTTGGTTTGTTCTTATCTTGGTGAAAAAATTGGTTGGCACTGGGGTTTTGGAGCAGCAGGGATCGGGATGACTTTTGGAGTTATTCAATTCATTAAATCTAAGCATTTACTTGGTGATGCAGGTTTAGACCCAAATGCAATGGAAGTCTCAAAAAGAGCCAAGCTTATTAACTACACACGCATTACATTGATTGGAATGTTTTTTGTAATTGTTGCTGGTTTGCTTGGATTTTTTACAATCGACCCACGATATTTTGCTGAACAATTTGCATATTTTTTAACCATCGTTGCAGGATTATATTTTTTATATTTGTTTGTATTTGCAGGTCTAACAGCGAATGAGCGAAGAAATTTAATTTTATTGTTTGTCTTATTTGTAGGTGCTGCTGCTTTTTGGTCTGGATTCGATCAATCGGCAGGCTCCTTGAACATTTTTGCAAGAGACTACACTGATCTAAGTGTTTATGGATACATTATTCCAGTAGGGTGGTTGCAATTTTTTAATCCTATATTTGTAGTAGTTTTTGCTCCTATTTTTGCTGGCATCTGGGCAAACCTAGCTGCACGCAACCTCGATCCATCATTGCCTATTAAATTTGCTATTGGATTATTATTTATGGGCGTAAGTTTTGTAGTGATGCTCATAGCTGTTCAGCTTGCAATGGAAAGTGCGCCAGTTGGAATGAAATGGCTGGTTTTGACATACTTGTTTCAAACCTGGGGAGAGTTGGCCCTTTCACCCATTGGTTTATCTGCTTTTTCTAGATACTCACCAAAGAGGTATGTTGGACAAATGTTTGGGCTTTGGTTTCTTGCAAGCGCAATAGGGGGCGTACTTGCTGGCCTCCTTGGTGGCGAAGCATTAGGAGAAGGACTAGACTCAATATCGCCAGTATTTAATTTTATGATCAAGTATTATCTTGCGATTGCGGTACTTTTGGTTGTTTTATCTTTTGTAATAAAAGCTAAACCACGAGAGAGTTAGATCATTTCTTCCAGTACTGCAAGGTAAATTTTTTCTAGCTTGCTCAGATCATCTAGAGAGATTTGTTCGTTAATTTTATGAATCGTTTTATTTAACGGACCAAGCTCAATTGTTTCAGTACCCATTGGCGATATCCATCTTCCATCGGAAGTGCCTCCACCGTTATCAATAATTGCTTTTTTACCATTTACCTTTAACAGTGCATTTTGAATAATTTCTATAAAATCATCGTTTTTTGTATAGTAGGGTTCTGCATTCTGAACCCATTCAAGAGAATGCTCTATATTTAAATCAATTAGAAGGTCTGAGGTGATACGTTTCAAATTGTCAGCCGTATTTTCCGGTGAAAATCTAAAGTTAAAAATCATTTGAAGGTCTCCAGGCACTACATTAGTTGCTCCTGTGCCACTGGATATATTAGAAATTTGAAAGCTAGTTGGATCAAAATCTTGATTACCTTGATCCCAGTTAATGTTAGATATTTTCTCAATAAACTTCCCGCATGCATGGATCGGATTTTTAACTTCTTTAGGATAGGCAACATGACCTTGCTTTCCGTGCACCGTTAGGTAGCCTGTTAAAGAACCTCTTCTTCCTCTTCTGAGCACATCACCCACTGAATGTTTTGAACTTGCCTCACCAACTAAACAATAATCTATAAAGATATTTTTATTCTGCAGTTCTGCAATTATCTTATCTATTTTCCCGTCTGAAATTTCGCCCTCTTCATTGCTGGTAAGCAATATCCAAATTTGGAAAGGAGGATCGGGGTTATCTGCTAGAAATATTTTTACAGCATTGATAAATGCAGCAATACTTGATTTCATGTCAGCTGCACCTCTTCCAACCAAAGAGTTGTCAACAATTTGTGCAGAAAAAGGATCAACAATCCATTGATCCTCTGGACCAGATGGTACGACATCTGTGTGTCCAAGAAAGCAAAAAATCTTACCTTTGCTTCCATGTTTAGCTAGCAAATTTTCTACGTTTGAGTAGCTAGAAATTTCTACATTAAATCCAAGTCCGATTATTTCATCTTTAATAATTTTAAAGCAGCCATTGTCATTAGGAGAAATTGATTTAATAGATATTAGTTTTTGCGCTAGCTCTAGTGTGTTCATGAATTCATATGAAGATCTTGATTGAGTTCTATTGATTTTTTATTGGTTATTGCTTCTACAGCCCCCGTAGTTGAATTCCTCCTGAATAATAAATTGTTTGACCCAGCTAACTCGGAGGCTTTAACAATCTGTTCTTTATCATTTAATATTAATTTTACCTTGGTGCCTGCTGTAATATATAAGCCTGCCTCAATAGTGCAATCATCTCCCAATGGAATTCCCAGTCCAGCATTGGCTCCAATTAACGATCTTTTCCCAAGAGAAATTTTTATATTGTTGCCTCCTGATAGTGTTCCCATGGTACTTGCTCCGCCTCCAATATCCGAATTACTATCGATAGTTACCCCAGCAGAAATACGCCCCTCCACCATACAAGGACCCAGAGTCCCTGCATTAAAATTTACAAAGCCTTCATGCATTACTGTTGTTCCTGGTGCGAGATATGCTCCGAGCCTAACTCTAGAAGAATCCGCAATTCTTACACCTTCTGGAACCACGTAATCGGACATTCTTGGAAACTTATCAATTGAAAAAATTTCTAACTGAGTGTTTGAGGCTTTGCATTCAATTATTTTTTCTTTTATCTCATGCAGACCAATAGGCCCAAGATTGGTCCATGCGTTGTTAGGTAAAGCATTAAAAATGCCCTCTAAATTTAACGAATTTGGTTTAGATATAAGAGAAGAAAGAAGGTGTAATTTAAGATAGGCACTTTCGGTTGAGGTAATAGGCTTGTCTTTAGCTAAATAAGTAGCAATGTAGACTTTATTAGGTGGAAGTTCTGATTGAAAGACTTTGTTGTGGTGAAATTCTTTAAATGTTGTTTCCTGAATTACACAAGATTCTCTCTCTTTAATCATCAAAGGTTTGGTTATCTTTAGCAAGTCATGTTCTGCGCTTATCGCTTGGAATAAATCGGTATAAAGAACATCTAAAATATTTTCTTTTCTATCAATAGTAGCAATACCAATTGCCGCTATAGGGAAAATCAAGTTTGAATTCATAGCTTTTGTATTCTACAGATTTTGAAGTGATACAGACAATCTTTTAATGACATCCTCATCTAACAGCTTATCTTTTTTTGAAGAAGAGATTAGAAATGTATCTTCAACTTTCTCTCCAAGCGTAGTAATTCTTGCTGCATGTATCTGGATAGCATTTTCTAGAAAAATTTTTGAAATTTTAATTAGTAGACCCGGTTTATCTAGGGTCTCAATAGTTATTCTTTTACGTTGAGTATTTTTTACACCAGTAATCGTGACATTATTTTTAAAGTTAAAAATTTTAGATTTATTCTCTAAAAAGGATTTATTAATTTCTAGAGGTCTTTCAAATTGATCAAGGTTCTGATCAAGAACCTTGATCATTCTATCAACGTCATCTTTATTAAGTTTATTACCCAGCAGCTTATGTTTAACCACAAACTTATTAAGAACAAATGTATTGCTAGCGGCTGTCATAATATCTGCATCAAATACTTCAAGATTTATTTTTCCCATAATTTCAACAATTCTATGAAATAACCCTTGTCTGTTAGGTCCATATACAGTCAAGAGATAGTAGTCGGTCATTTTTTCAATAGTTGATTTATAACTTTCTGTGTTGAAAGACCCAAGCAGCCTTGTATCTGAAAGGATTGTGTCTATAGAATACCGAGAAAAATAGCTATGAGGTAACTCATTCCATTTGTTTTCAATCAAATGTCTTTGATCAAATTCTAATGATTTTAAAATATTATTAGGGAGGATTCTTTCAAGCTTTTTAGGATTTTTTTCTATTAGCTGATTAAGCACTTTTCTGGTTTCAAGATAGAGAGTTTTTAGTAAGCCATGCTTCCAAGAATTCCACAAAGTAGGATTTGTTCCTCTCATATCATTGATTGTGAGGATATATAAATAGTTTAGCTTGTTAATAGAGCCAATCTTTTTAGAAAAATCTATGATTGTTTGATGGTCATGAACATCCATCTTTTGCGACCATGAAGACATTGTTAAGTGCTCTTTAACTAACCACGAAACTAAATCTGCTTCTGATTCTTCCATAGAGGCTTTCAGAGAAAAGCGCATTGCTGCGTTTGCGCCTAATTCTGAGTGATCGCCTTTTTTACCTTTATTAATGTCATGAAATAAACCTGCCAAATAGAGGATTTCTATATTTGGAAGTTTTCTAATTAGCTCTTTCTCAAGATTAAGATCCTCAGGAGCATTTCCAATAAACATTTGGCGCATATTTTTTACGACTTTAAAGGTGTGCTCATCCACTGTAAAAGCATGAAATAGGTCAAACTGCATCATTCCAATTACATTCTTAAATTCAGGCACTATTTTTTGAAGCAAACCAATTTGTCTCATAATTCTCAAGAGTGAGGACATTTGAAATGGAGATTTCAAAAAATCCATAAAAAGGGATGCAATTCTCTTGTTTTGAAAGCTTTTGTCTGGATATTCTGTTACTAGTTTTTTAAGATTTGAAAATTGCGCTAGACTAAATTTTTGTTTCTGTCTTTGTTGACCAAGTTGAATAAAGGCTTTAAGAACTTGCTCTTGAGGTGGAATGTTTTTATCAACGTTTGGATCAAAGAAAGAGAATTTAGATCCAAAACTAGATAATAATTCATTTAGTTGGTGGATATGTGTGGCATCTAAATAATAGTTGCGCATAAGCTTTTCAACAGCCGAATTTGTATTCTTGCTAGGGAAAAGTTTTTTTTGAATTTTAATTTGATTTTCAAAACTTAATCTATCTTGGTTGCATTCAAGGTGCAGCAAATAGCGTAATGCTTTCAATCTATCAAACGACCTCTCAATCTCCTTTTGTTCAAATGTTGAAATGTGTTGAGATAAAAAGTTTTGTAGGACATCTTTGCCAAAAACGTTCTCTAACCAGATCATCATATGAAAATCCCTCAACCCACCGGGAGATTCTTTTATATTGGGTTCTAAATTAAATGCTGTGGAATCAAATTTTTTGTATCTCAGATATTGCTCATCAAATTTCTGAAGAAAAAAACTTTTTGAGCTTAGGCAATTTTTTTGCTTCTTACAAAACTTTTCAAAAATAGCTTCATGAGCTTGGTTTATGGAGATTGGTCGTTGTGATAAGTAATTTGTATATTCTGAAATATCTTTTTTGCTAATTTTAATGGCTTCATTAAAAGTTCGAACGGATGCACCAGGATTTAATCCTTCATCCCACATCCAAGAAATAAATTTTTGGATTTTCTGCTCATCATTTTTTGATAAAGAAACTCGAAGAATTGACAGATCAAGATCAGAGTTTGGAAAAATTTCTTGTCTGCCAAATCCACCGACAGCAAGAAGAATATTATTTTTATGAAGATTTAGTTCTTTAAATTTGGAAGAAATTTTTTTTTCTAAAATTTCTGATCTTTTTTTTAAAAAAAAGTTAATCTTTTTTGGATTGATATAGATTGCTTTGGAATTTTGACTGACGTCTTGATCCAGTGAGTCAAGATCATATGCCAATTTCTTCCTCTCTTCTGGTTAATATTTCATACCCATCAGCAGTTACGGCAATAGTATGCTCCCATTGTGCAGAATTTCTTCCATCTTTTGTTTCGACGGTCCACCCATCTTTGAGTAATTTTGTGTATTTTGATCCTTGATTAATCATAGGCTCGATTGTGAAGCACATACCTTCTTGTAATTCTAAACCAGTTCCCTTTTTGCCAAAGTGAAGAACTTGAGGTTCTTCGTGATAGATTTTTCCGATACCATGACCGCAATAATCTTCTACTACTGAATAGTAATTCTTTTCAGCATGATTTTGAATTGCAGCACCAATATCTCCCAACCTTGCTCCAGGCTTTACTTCTTTGATACCAAGATACATACATTCCTGGGTAACTTGAACAAGCCTCGCATTGTGAGGCTGGGTTTTTCCAACAATAAACATTTTGGAAGTATCGCCATGCCAGCCATCTTTAATAACTGTTACATCAATATTTAAGATATCACCATCTTTTAGTATTTTTTTATGTGATGGTATGCCATGGCAGATCACATTATTTAGCGAGGCACATATAGTATGTTGAAAACCCTTATAGCCAATATTTGCTGGTATAGACTTGAGGTCATTAACTATAAATTCTCTGCAAAGATCATCGAGTTCGCCAGTAGACACACCTGGTTTAACGAACTCAGTAATCATTTCAAGAACTTGGGCTGCAAGTTTTCCAGCAATTCTCATTTTTGCTATATCTGAGGAATCTTTTATTGAAATTTTCAACTTATTTCACTTTTTTTATAGACTGCAGGCGGTCTTTTCTATAAAGTACAATTTTAATGCCTGCTACAAATTTTAGCTCATTAAAAGACCTTAATAATCCTTTTTATTTCCTAAAAGATGCCACCTAGTTTCGAAACATTTGGTGCCACATTATACCTTGAGAATGGATTATATTTTAAGGGCAATGGATTTGGTAAAGAAAAGATTGGTATAGGAGAGGTCGTATTTAATACTTCTATTACTGGTTATCAAGAAATCATTACTGATCCATCCTATGCGAAACAAATTATCACATTTACGCATCCACATATTGGAAACGTTGGCACCAATCCTGAAGATTCTGAATCTGAGGGTATTTATGCAAGCGGGATTGTTGTTAAAGATTTAGCTTTTATCCCATCCAGTTGGAGAAACAAGCAGTCGCTCGATTTGTTTTGCAAAGAAAATGATTGTGTTGGCATTGCCAATATAGATACAAGAGAGCTAACAAATGTTCTTAGAAGCCAAGGCTCTCTGAGGGGCTGCATTATCCCTGATTCCCTTAGACAGAAAAATCAGCCCGAAAAAATATTTAGTATTTTTTCTGGTTTAGCTGGCCTCGATCTTGCCAAAGAAGTTTCTACAAAACTGTCCTATCTTTGGGATGAACCAGTTTGGGGCTTTAAGGGCGAATTACCGAATGATTTAAATATTGTAGTTATAGATTTTGGAGTGAAGAGAAATATTCTTCGACTATTAAGAACCCATATCGGTAAGGTAAAAGTAGTAAGTGCTCAATCAACCTATGAAGAGGTTATGAATCTAGAGCCAGATGCTGTATTTCTATCTAACGGGCCTGGCGATCCTGAGCCATGCGGATATGCTATTAGCTTAATCAAGCAACTCATTGAAAAGAAATTACCATTATTTGGTATATGCTTGGGACATCAACTGCTTGGTTTAGCTTCAGGATGCAAAACCTACAAGATGAAATTTGGGCATCATGGTGGCAACCATCCGGTAAAAGATCTTATGCATGGGGAGGTCATGATTACCAGTCAAAATCATGGATTCGCTATAGATAAAACTTCTGTTCCGACAAATATCGAAGTTACACATATCTCTTTATTTGATCAAACCATACAAGGTATTGCCCTCAAAACTGCTCCTGCATTCAGTTTTCAGGGCCATCCGGAGGCTAGTCCAGGACCCCATGATCTGTTACCCCTCTTTACTCAATTTAGAAACTTAATACAAGATGCCAAAAAGAACTGATATAAAGTCTATTTTAGTTATTGGAGCTGGGCCTATTATTATTGGGCAAGCTTGCGAATTCGATTACTCCGGTGTTCAGGCATGCAAAGCACTTAAGAAAGAGGGCTTTCGGGTTATTCTGGTAAATTCTAATCCCGCAACCATCATGACAGACCCTTCAATCGCTGATGCAACCTACATAGAGCCTATAAACTGGAAAGTAGTGGCTTCTATTATTGAAAAAGAAAAACCAGATGCATTGTTGCCTACTATGGGGGGTCAAACTGCACTAAATACTGCATTAACACTTGCTTCAAAAGGAGTGCTTGAAGAATATGGCGTTGAATTAATTGGAGCAAAAAAAGAAGCTATCGATAAGGCTGAAGACAGAGAGCTCTTTGATAAAACCATGAAATCAATTGGCCTAGAAACACCCCGGTCAGGGATAGCTCACAATATGCAAGATGCCCTAAAAGTTCTTGAGGATATAGGTTTTCCCTGCATCATTCGACCCTCTTTTACCCTGGGTGGATCAGGCGGAGGCATTGCATATAATATTAAAGAATTTAAACAAATCTGTGAAAAAGGCTTAGATCTCTCTCCTACAAATGAACTATTAATCGATGAATCTCTTATCGGTTGGAAGGAATTTGAGTTAGAGGTTGTAAGAGACTGTGCAGATAATTGTATTATTATTTGCTCCATTGAAAACCTTGATCCTATGGGAGTCCATACTGGTGATTCAATAACTGTTGCGCCAGCTCAGACCTTAACGGATAAGGAATACCAGATTTTAAGAGATCAATCTTTCAAAATACTTAGAGAGATTGGAGTTGAGACCGGCGGTTCTAATGTTCAATTTGCTGTTAATCCTGAAGATGGCAGGGTAGTTGTTATTGAAATGAATCCTCGTGTGAGCAGGTCATCTGCATTGGCATCAAAGGCTACAGGTTTTCCGATAGCTAAAATTGCAGCTCTATTATCGGTAGGATATACATTAGATGAATTACAAAATGAGATTACTGGAGGTGCTACTCCTGCCTCTTTTGAGCCAACCATAGATTATATTGTTACCAAGATTCCAAAATTTGCCTTTGAGAAGTTTCCTAAAGCAGAGCCAAAACTATCTACTCAAATGAAGTCTGTTGGAGAGGTGATGTCAATTGGTAGGACATTCCAAGAATCATTCCAGAAGGCAATCATGAGTCTAGAAGAGGGCATCTATGGTTTGGAGCCAATTTGTAATTTTAACTCTAATAATTACCAAGAACTTCTTAAACATGAGCTTTCAATTCCTGGTCCAAAAAGAATTTTTTATGTAGCTGATGCTTTAAGAAGTGGGCAGACTATGGAACATATCAATGCAAGTACAGGTATAGATTTATGGTTTCTAGCTCAGCTAAATGATCTTTTGCAAGAAGAAGCTTTACTTGAGGGAAAAGACCTTAACACTCTCTCCAACACTGAGATGTTGCGACTTAAACAAAAAGGGTTTGCTGATAGAAGAATTGCTGATCTAACTGGTTGCACAGAGGTTGAAGTCAGAGACAAAAGAAAATCTTTGGGTGTAACTCCCAGTTTTAAGAGAGTAGATACTTGTGCTGCTGAATTTGAAACCCAAACAGCCTATATGTACTCAACCTATGATGGGGAGTGTGAATCAAGGCCAACTAACCATACAAAGGTGATAGTGTTAGGGAGTGGACCGAATAGAATAGGGCAGGGAATTGAGTTTGATTACTGTTGCGTTCATGCATCTCAAGCTCTTCAAGAGCTTAATATTGAATCAATAATGATTAATTGCAATCCAGAGACAGTATCAACTGACTACGATACTTCTGATCGTCTTTTTTTTGAGCCAATAATTGATGAAAAAGTTTTAGACATTATTGATATTGAAAATCCTGAAGGAGTTATTATTCAGTTTGGCGGACAAACACCTTTAAAGCTTGCTAAAACTCTTATTAAGAATGGCATTAAGATTCTTGGAACATCGTTTGATGCTATAGATAGATCCGAGGATAGAGAGCGTTTTCAAGAATTGGTTAACAAGTTAAAACTAAAGCAACCAAAAAATACCACCATTGTTTCAGTAGATGAAGCAATCACTGCAGCCAACTCAATAGGTTACCCCATTGTAGTTAGACCTTCTTACGTCCTGGGTGGAAGGGCTATGGAGTTAGTGAATAATCCTGAAGAGTTAGAAAAATATCTTATTGAAGCTGAGAAAGTATCAGAAAAAAAACCAATTTTGCTTGATAGATATTTACAAGATGCGATTGAGGTTGACGTTGATGTAATTTCTGATGGAGAAAATATAAAAATTGGAGGGATACTGCAGCATATCGAGCAGGCAGGTATACATTCTGGTGATTCAGCATGTTCGTTACCTCCTTACTCTCTCTCAAAGAAGTTGCAAGAGGATATTACCAATCAAGCTATCTCAATTGCAAAAGAACTTAATATTGTAGGATTAATGAATATTCAATTTGCAGTTCAAGAGAACGAAATTTACATCATAGAAGTCAATCCTCGTGCTTCGAGAACAGTCCCTTTTATTTCCAAAGCGATTGGCACCTCGCTTGTCAAAGCAGCAACTAAATCCATGTTAGGAGTTAGCCTGGCTGAACAAAATTTCAATCCATCCTTACCAGATAGATTTTTTGTAAAAGAGGCAGTGCTACCTTTTGATAAATTTCCGAATGTTGACCCTATTTTGGGCCCGGAAATGAAGTCAACGGGTGAAGTTATGGGGATTGGCAGAACATTTGGGGAGGCATATGCAAAAGCTCAAATAGGCGCTATGAAAAATTTACATTTTTCAGGAACAGCTTTTGTTAGCGTCAAAGATTCTGATAAAAAATATTTGGCTGAGCTTTTGCCTTTGTTGGCAGGTAATAACTTCTCTGTAGTTGCTACCAAAGGAACTGCTTCAGTAATTAAGGCATTGGGGTATGAAGTAGAAGAAATTAATAAGGTGATGGAAGGCAGGCCTCACACGGTTGATAAGTTGCTTAACAAAGAAGTCCAATTAGTAATCAATACCACAGAAGGTAAACAATCAATTGCAGATTCGGCTTCCATACGAAGAACGGCTCTAGAAAGCAAGATTTTTTGTACAACAACTGTCTTTGGTGGACTGGCAATTATGGAAGCTTTAAAAAATAATATTGAGACTTGGGAAGTGGAGCCTATTCAGCAAATCATAAAAATTAATTGATATAATCTTTTAATGGACAAACCTCCTCTCACAAAAGAAGGCTTTGAGGTGATTAAAGCGCAATTGCATGAATTAAAAACTAAAGCAAGACCTGAAATTTCTCAAGCCATTGCTGAAGCTAGAGCGCATGGCGATCTTAAAGAAAATGCTGAATATCATGCTGCTAAAGAACAACAGACCCTTCTTGAAAAAAAAATAGCAATTATTGAATCAACTCTTGCTAACTGCGTAATCATTGATGTTAAAGACATTCCTTACTCGGGAAAAGTAGTTTTTGGTGCAACGCTTAAGCTTTATGATGTTAATGAAGATAAGGAGATCCAATATAGATTGGTTGGTAACCTCGAATCTGATCCCGATAGAGGACTTATTTCAATTGATACCCCGATTGCAAGAGGCTTGCTTGGCAAGGAGCTGGACGATGAAGTCGCTATTGAGACCCCATCTGGAACAAAGCATTTTGAAATTCTAGATATCCAGCATCTTTAAGTGCATACACAAGATAAGTGGGCTATCAAAGCTCAAAAAGAAGGGTATCGATCTAGAGCCGTTTACAAGCTAGAGGAAATTCTAAGAAGTTCTAACTATGACTTTAATAAAATTAATTCAGTGGTTGATATAGGAGCTGCTCCTGGTGGATGGTCACACTATATAAAATCGAAGTTTCCAGCGATAGACGTCTATGCTATAGATATATTGCCTATCGATAACATTGTAGGAGTAAATTTTTTCCAAACAGATATAAGAAGCATAGATGAACTTGAGATATTTCCTTTAAAAATGGGGACTTTTGATCTTGTTATATCAGATTTAGCCCCCAATATTACAGGTATAAGAGATGTAGATGAAGAAAATATTTACGAACTAAATGTGATTACTCTTCAAGCAGCAAAAAAGCTTCTAAAAAAGAGTCCCTATTCAAAGTTTATAATAAAAACCTTTCAGAATACTAATCTCAAAAAATTTAGACAGGATGTATCGCAATATTTTAATAAAGTACTAACTCATAAGCCCGCTGCATCAAAAAGCAAGTCAGGTGAGATATACTTGTCTGGAGAAGATTTAATATGAATAATTTTTTTAGAAATATTGTTGTATGGTCCATGCTTGGATTTGGATTGGTATTTTTATTCAATTCACTGGAGGAGGCAAACTCCTCAAGAAGAGCTCAAATCAGTTATTCAGAGTTCAGACAGGATGTGCTTTCGGATAATATTGCGGAAGTAACCTTCAAGGGTGATCAGATGACCATCCATGGTCAGCGATTGGATGGCTCTCGGTTCGAAACTCTTCATCCCATTTATAAAAGAGATGAGGATATTGAGAATGCCTTGGAATCAAATAGGGTTATGGTTAATTACGAGAATGTTGAACAACCATCCTTGTGGTCTCAATTACTTGTTGGCGCTTTTCCAATTATTTTACTTCTAGGCATTTTCTTTTTCTTCATGCGTCAGATGCAGGGAGGAATCTCTGGAAAGGGTGGTCCAATGTCATTTGGAAGAAGTAAAGCAAAATTGATGGAAGGCGGTAAAGTCACTACTACGTTCAAAGATGTTGCAGGTTGCGAAGAAGCCAAGGAAGATGTTGCCGAGCTAGTTTCTTTTCTGCAAGATCCAACAAAATTTCAAAAATTAGGTGGCAAGATTCCAAGAGGAGTCTTGATGGTTGGTCCTCCTGGAACTGGTAAAACGCTTTTAGCCAGGGCTGTCGCTGGTGAAGCAAAAGTACCATTCTTTTCGATCTCTGGCTCCGATTTTGTTGAAATGTTTGTAGGCGTAGGCGCATCAAGAGTAAGAGATATGTTTGAGCAGGCCAAGAAGAACGCGCCATGCATAGTATTTATTGATGAAATTGATGCAGTTGGTCGTCACAGAGGTGCTGGTCTTGGTGGTGGACACGATGAGCGCGAACAAACTTTAAATCAATTACTTGTTGAAATGGATGGTTTTGAAGGGAATGACGGAGTTATTATTATTGCAGCGACTAATAGACCTGATGTTTTAGATCCAGCTCTTTTGAGGCCAGGCAGATTTGATAGACAGGTTATAGTTGATTTACCCGATTTAAATGGTAGGGAAAAAATCTTACATGTTCATCTAAAAAAAGTTCCACTTTCTTCTGATGTAGACCCAAAAATTATTGCAAGAGGAACTCCAGGTTTCTCAGGTGCTGATCTTGCAAACCTAGTAAATGAAGCAGCCTTATTTGCTGCAAGACAGGGAGACAAGAAGGTTGAGCAGCAGCACATTGATCTAGCAAGGGATAAGGTAATGATGGGTCCCGAAAGAAAATCTATGTTAATGACCGAAGACCAAAAAAGAATCACAGCATATCACGAGGCTGGTCATGCTATCGTTGGAAAGTTAATGCCTGAGCATGATCCTGTTTATAAGGTAACTATTATTCCAAGGGGTAGGGCTCTAGGAGTAACCATGTTTCTTCCGGAAGAAGATAAATATATGCAAAGTAAACGTTATCTATTAGGCAGGATAGCGGCTTTATTTGGTGGAAGATTAGCTGAAGAAATTATTAATGGAGAGGACTCAATAACAACTGGAGCTTCAAATGACATAGAGGTGGCCACCAATATTGCAACCAATATGGTAACCAAATGGGGCATGTCTTCTCTTGGCCCATTAAAATTTGGTGAAGAAGAGACGAATCCCTTTTTGGGACGATCAGCAGCAATTCAACATCAGACGGTTGGTGAGCAAACTTCTAATAAGATTGACGCGGAAATAAAATCCATTATTGATAAATGTTATGGAGAGGCTAAAAACATTCTTGAAACAAACATTGAGAAATTGCATGCTATGGCAGAAGCCTTGCTAACATACGAAACTATAGACGCTGAACAAATAGATGACATTATGGCAGGAGCAAAACCAAGAGCCCCAAAAGATTGGAATCAAGGTCAGGCCCCAAAACCCTCGTCTAAAAAGAGAGCTCCTATTAAAGGTACTGCTGAAGAAGCTTAGTAAGTATAATACCGCAAATGGATATTACATTTGGTACAGATGGTATTAGAGGTCCAGTAGTAAGTACTATAACTCCAGATCTATGCTTAAGAATTGGTCAAGCAGCTGGGTATGTTCTTAAACAGGAGGGCTTAGATACTGTCCTCATTGGGAAAGATACCAGAGTTTCAGGCTACATGCTTGAATCAGCCCTTGAAGCCGGTTTTATTTCTGCTGGAGTAAATGTAAGGCTGCTTGGCCCCTTGCCAACACCCGGGGTTGCATATCTAGCCAAATCCTCTAGAGGCCATTTTGGTTTGGTTATCAGTGCCTCGCATAATTCCTATGAAGATAACGGAATTAAAATATTTGATGGTAACGGTGAAAAGATCTCAAAGCATCTTCAAGTAAAAATTGAAAAACTATTAAATAGCAATGATTTTAAAATCGTATCTTCAGATAAACTTGGAAAGGCTAAAAGGTTTGATGAGTCTGGAGACAGGTATGTTGAATTTTGTAAATCGACTGTACCTACTAATCTTTCCTTTAAGGGGCTTAGAATAGTAATTGATTGTGCTCATGGTGCTGCTTACAAAGTAACCCCAACTATTTTTCAGGAACTTGGTGCAGAGGTTATAGTCATTGGGGCAAGTCCGAACGGTTACAACATAAATGAGAAATGCGGGTCTACACATCCTGAGCTTGCCAAACAAGTAGTTTTAGATCATCGGGCTGATTTTGGAATTTCTCTCGATGGTGATGCTGATAGAGTAAAACTTATCGACTCAACTGGAAGAATATTGGATGGAGACGATATTTTATATATTCTAGCAAGCGGCAACCCTAATAGAATTGGTCCATGGTCTGGAATAGTTGGTACTGTAATGTCTAACTTGGGACTAGAAAATGCTCTTAAAAACTTAGGTTATGAGTTTGAAAGATCTGATGTGGGTGATACATATGTGAGCCAAATACTTGCTAGCAAGGGATGGTCTTTAGGTGGAGAACCCTCTGGTCACATCATTTGTAGAGATCAAGTAAGTACAGGTGACGGAACGGTGGCTGCATTAAAAACTATTTCAACGCTGTTAATGATGCAAAAGAGCGTTACAGAAGTGTTGAAAGACTTTCAACGAGTGCCACAAATTGAGATATCCTTAAATGTTCATGATAAAAATATCATCAATCAAGAGGATATTAAGAATCGTATTCAAAAGATTAAAAATGATCTCCCTTTCGGAAGAATTTTGGTAAGACCATCAGGCACTGAATCTAAGATTAGAATAATGGTTGAAGCAGAATCAGAAGCTCTTGCAAATAGATATGCTAAAGATCTCGCTAGCCTTTTTAAGCATGATTAGGACAGTTGCTAATTGGAAACTTAATGGCTCCAGAACTTTTTGCAAACAATGGTTTAAAGATTTTACAAGCCATTTCTCTGGCGATTTATCCTCTATAGCTGTTGCTCCACCAGCAATTTATATTCCTCTTTGCACAGAATTAAGTGCTCATCAAATAAATATTTGTGCCCAAAATTTAGATTCTTTAGATGGCGAGGCAAGAACAGGTGAAATCTCACTAGAAATGTTGCAGGATTTAAATTGCAATTTATCTATCATCGGCCATTCTGAGCGTCGACATCTGTTTGGAGAAACGAGCAATATGATTAGAGATAAACTTCTAAAAGCTGCCAAACCGGACTTTAATGCAATTTATTGCATAGGAGAAAACCTGGCTGATTATGAGGCTAAGTTATCTTTTGAAGCAATAACAGAGCAACTTAATTCTGAATTACTTTCTTTAAGCAAGAACATTAATCTATTCGTAGCATATGAACCCATTTGGGCTATTGGGTCAGGAAAGCTACCCTCTAAGAATGAAATTGAACTAATGCACCTTCATATCAAAGATCTATTGTTACAACATAAACATATTAATTTATTGGGTATTTTTTATGGGGGTAGTGTTACAGAACATAACTGTATTGAATTATCTCAATCTGATGCCATTGATGGGTTTCTTGTTGGTGGAGCTTCCCTAAGTGGCAAATCTTTTGCTAAAATCGCATCCTCATTTACATAAGGTAAAAAAATGTTAATCACAGCAATCAAAGTTATAACAGTCATACTTGCAGTTGTTCTAGTTGTTTTAATCATATTGCAACAGGGAAAAGGTTCTGATCTTGGATCAGCGTTTGGGGGTGGCTCCTCTAATTCTTTATTTGGAGCAGTAGGTCCTGCAGATTTTTTAGGAAAATTAACTTCTTTTATAGCTGCCGCTTTTTTAGTTTTAACTTTTGCTCACGCGTACATTCAAAAACAGAGCAACACAGAAGAGCTCTTTGACCTTGAGGAATTAACAGAGGAAGTCCCAGTATTACCTAATCAGTAATTTGTCTTTTAACCAATAATAATTGGATGTGAAGGAGAATTATTGCAACTGCTCCAGTCAACAAAAAAAAGATTGCTGCACCTGACTCGGTAACCAGGTCAATAGATAAGCCGGCTAACAAGCAAAAAACCCCTAATCCTAAGATAGATTTAATTTTTCTGTTAATTTTGGAAGAGTTGTGGAGAAGTTTATACGCAACCAGCAAAGATAAAATTCCAAGGAATACACTTAATAGAATAAAGGCTGCATGCATCTGAGGATTATCAAGAAAATTTAGAAATATAAAAGAAGAGGTGGTATACCCAGTAAAAATAAATAAGGTGCCAAGACAATGAATAAAGCAAAGTGATGCAAGGGTAATTCCCGCGTAATCAATGCTAACCAACTTTTTAACCATAGTGTTATATTATAACATAACACATTTGGTGCCGAAAGCGGGACTTGAACCCGCACGAGCGTTCGCTCACTACCCCCTCAAGATAGCGTGTCTACCAATTCCACCACTTCGGCAGTTGAAGAATTATAGCAATACCTAATAATAAAGCGATCATTGGTTTTTATGATTTTACTTGACCAAGTTGGTCACTATTCTTCTGTCAGCCGACAGTAGACTGAACGCCTACCTGGGGTTCTACGGCTGTAGATGAGTTGGGCTGTTGTAAGACGCTTTCACCGATGGGGTTACGTGCTTCGAGTAAACTAATGGCACGGCTGACACTTTCAGGCAAAA
>JALRBL010000006.1 GCA_023257795.1 Gammaproteobacteria bacterium | reverse complement strand
ACGTTCAGCAGCGGATTTATCTCCATGGCCCATTTCACTATGAACTTTTTTAAGTCCAGCTCTCGAAATTTTTTCAGCATCAAGTTTTCTCGAAGGATGATCCAAAGCTTTATCCATATGAATTGCTGGATTCTTTGCATGCATGGGTCTGTATTTTGTGGCTAACGTTACCATTTTGGCGGTGTTTCCATGAGTAACGAATATGTTTTCAAAAACTTGCAGAGCTCTCAGGCTTTCTACAGAACCGAGAACATTGCCAACTACTATTATTGGCTCACTTCAGACTTAACTGACTTCATGGATGATCCAGAACAAGAGCTAAAGGGAGAAAGATTAGAGATAGCTAAAGAGAGGCACAATGAATTAATCTTCATGGAGCACCTAACCAAAAGTTATTGGAAAGAAAGCAAGGCTAAGTTCTCTTACACAGAAAAAATGCGTTCTTCTATAGATTCTATGCAACTGCAAACAAAAAGTTTCTTAGAGGAGAGCAAGCCAATGAATCGTTATTTTTATAAAGACGAGGATATTAAAATTACCAGAACCTTGGATCAGATGCAGGATGAAATCAATTACATAGATAATGAATACATGGCTTATGCTGATCAATCTTCCATTGATTTTCTGCTGACCTTAGCAATCAGAGACTTCGAAGCAATGCTTGTATACCAAGTAAAAGCTTTATATTTAGACAAGCTTACAGGATCTCCGGATAAGGTATTTATTCAGTTATTTGAAAATACCCTTCATTCATTTTCAACGTTTTTGATTGAAGGTAAAACACTCCATGCTGGTAAGTACAAAAAAAGGTTGCACATGCAATTTATTGATAGCGGCTACGAAAACGCCTGCACGTTTGATGAATATCTCGATAGATATCTTAGAGTGCTTGCAAGTTGGGAGTTTGTAATTCAATCCAGCATTGATTCATGCCAGCATTTTGTAAATCCAGACACCGAAGAGTTTGATGAAGCAGATCTTGATTTTAATGACATTTCATCAGCTCAAATGACTCAATCTAATCTTGAATACTATGCATTCTTGGCATCTATTCCAACAGATTTGAATGTTGGGATATTAAAACCATTAAAAGATTCCTGCCCACCTCATCCTCGGTTTGAGAAAATCTTAACTACATGGAGGTCTGCATATGGCATCTAAAATTAGATACTCGATTTTCTAAATAGTTTTGATCATGCTATAAATACCCTTATGCCAAAACTGATAGCGTTAATATGCAAGAGATCATCAGTGTCAGTTGATGAATTTAAAACCTATTATGAGAACAACCATGTGCCCTTGATTGAGAGCTTGTTTCCTACTTTACAAGGTTATAAAAGAACTTACCTCTTGGAATCGAATATGCTTAACGATGCATTGCCCCTTGAGTCCGAAGGAGGCGGAACGCCCTTTGATGTTATTACTGAATTAACCTTTGCTAGCGAAGATGATTTACATCAATTTTTTGCTAGAGGTGCGGAAGAAGAGGTCGTGGATGCGATCAGAAGAGATGAGGCCAATTTTCTTGATGGACAAAAAACTCTTATGTATAGGGTCGAGTAAAACTAAAAATCTCTATTTAGCTTTTTGAGGTTTTCGTGGACTTTTTGTCCTTTCATTTTTGGTTTGAAATGATTTTTGTGGTTTTCGTGGACTTTTTGATCTTTCTTTCTTTGTTTCAAATGTTTTTTTCTTAAATCGTTTAGATTTAGATTTATTTGGTTTGTTCGATTCTTTTGGTTTATTGGGATCAAACGTTGGTTTAAATCCTTCTACAATTTCGGGCTCAAGAGCAAGCTTGGTTAGATGATTAATTTCTCTTAAATAGCCTCTTTCCTCTGCACACATAAAAGAAACGGCAATACCTTCTTTTCCAGCCCTGCCAGTTCTACCTATTCTGTGGACGTAATCATTTGGGTAAGCTGGTAGATCAAAGTTCACGACAAAGGGTAGGTTAGCAATATCAATCCCCCGAGCTGCTACATCTGTTGCTACCAATACTTGAGCTTTGAGTGATTTAAAGTCTTTGAGGGCTCGAGTTCTTGCGCCTTGGGACTTGTCGCCGTGAATGGTGATCGCTTCAATATTATAGCTTTTTAATTTATTAGCTATTTTCTCAGTCCCATGCTTTGTCCTTGAAAAGACCAATACCTGATTCCACCCATATTCGTTGATTAAGTGTCCCAGAAGAGCTGGTTTTGTTTCTTTGTCTACTGCATAAACTTTCTGAGTGATGGATTCAACAGTCTCGTTACTTGAACTAGTCATAACCTCAACAAGCTCAGAGCTAAGATCTTTGGCGAGGTTTTTTATCTCAGCTGAAAACGTTGCTGAAAACATAAGGCTTTGTTTGTCACTGGGAAGCTTATTAATGATTTTTTTAATATCTTGCAGAAATCCCATATCTAGCATGCGATCTGCCTCATCGAGTACGAGTATTTTGACTTGATCGAGAAATACAGCCTTTTGTCCAACCAAATCAAGTAATCGACCAGGGGTTGCAACCAAAATATCGACCCCAGATTTTAGTTTATTCTTTTGGGGGAAAATTTTTGCACCACCAAATACAGCTGCGGAACTTTTCGACATGAACGTTCCATATTTCATGACGTTATCTTGAATCTGAGAAGCCAACTCTCTTGTTGGGGCAAGAATCAAGACATTAACATTTTTGCTTTTGGGTGCTTGAATGTCTTTAAGTTGTTCAAGAATGGGCAACACAAACCCAGCTGTTTTGCCGCTACCAGTTTGAGCTGATGCCATTATGCTATTGCCTTCTAGGATAAGAGGAATGGCTTTTTGTTGAATTTCTGAAGGGGTTGAGTGATCCAACTTCTTTAATGCTCGTAAGATTGGATCAGATAGACCCAAATCTTTGAAAGACATGAATATACTCTGTTATTTAATTGCGCGTAGCTTATATACGAAACCTAGGAAGGTCAATCTAAATATAAAATGCAAATAAGATTGCTTTAACTCTATTGTTTTTTATCGGTTCTATATCGCTCAAACCACGCCAAGATATGATCTACCTTAGTAATGAGGTTGGAAGGTCGGTTAACTATACCATGAGACGTATTCGGGATACGCACCATGGCGCTATCTATTCCTCTCCACTGCAGAGCCTGATAAAACTGTTCGGTTTCAGAAATAGGGGTGCGTCTATCGTTTTCTCCTGTTAAGAGCATCGTAGGGGTCGTTACATTACCCACCAAAGAAAGGGGCGAGCGTTTCCAGTAATGTTCAACATGCTCCCAAGGAGGCCCAGGGAACTGATGATAAATTTGATGCACCATGGAATCTGCTGTAAGGGGTTTGCTTAGCCAATTAATCACGGGTTTTGCTGCAACCGCTGCCTTGAATCTGTCGGTAAGTCCCACAGCATAAGCTGTAGCAATCCCTCCGGCACTGCCTCCAGCTATGAACAAGTTATCTTCGTCCACTATATTTTTGTTAATCAAGGCATCTATCCCAGACATATGATCTGCAAAATCATCTTCACTTGAATATTTATATTGGAGCAATAAGGCAAAATTCTCGCCGTAGGAAAGGCTGCCTCTGTAATTGTTATAAAAAACGATGTATCCAGCAGCCGCCATCATTTGCAACTCAGCTGAAAAATGGGGTCCATAGGCTAAATGAGGTCCGCCATGAATCTCAAGAATAAGGGGATATTTTTTTGCAGGATCATAGTCGGGAGGAGTGATATACCAGCCCTGAATTTCTTGCCCGTCTGCAGTGGATGGATAAACAATTTCATTTACCTTTCCTAGGGTTCGGTGGGCCAGCACATCTTCATTCAGGCTTGTTAAAACCTTAGCCCCAGCAGAACCAATCACTCCAATGTCAGCTGGTCTTTGGCTATTGCCATGGGTATAGGCTATGGTTTCTCCGCCAAGATGAAAACTACCTGAAAGATAAGGTCTACCAATCGTAGTTCCGCCAACCGAGGATGTGATCTCGGTTATTTTTTTATCCAAAGTTACGTTACCAAGCTTTTGCAAACCTCGTTCTTGATATGAAAAATAAAGAGATTGATCGTCTTGACTCCACATAAAATCAGTTGCATCGCCATCCAGTTTTTCTGTGAGTAAGGTAATCTTCTTTGTCTTTAAGTTCATGACTGCTAAGTGCTCAGGTGTGTAGGCAAGCGGTCTTCTCACTTTATGATTAAAGGCAAGGGTTTTACCATCGTTTGATATCACGGGAGAGGATTCTGCTCCGGATTGATTGGTAATTTGAGTTAACTCATTGCTTGCAACATTCACGGCATAAATATCTGATTCACCAGATATCAGCTCCCAATCCTCTGAGCGATGCGCTGAAAAGTAAATCTGTTGACTGTCTTTGGACCAGGCAAGAGAACCATAATGATTGAAGTTTCCACTGGTTAATTGACGAGCCGCTCCACCATCTGCAGGCACCACAAACACGTGTCTATAAGCAGGCTCAACAATTCCCTGACCATCGTATTGATAGCGCGTGGTGGTTACAACGATTGGTTTTTCGGCCCAAGAAGCTCCCTCAGGCTTGCTTCTTGCTTTTACGATAGGCTTGGCAGATGATTTTATGCTCATTGTAAAAGCCAACCATTTGCCATCGGGCGACCAGGATAGGCTTGATGGGGACTCCTGTAACTGACTAATAACCCCAGTGATACCGCTTTCAACCCAAAGCATATGAATTTGTCTAGAACCACTCTCGCTAGAAATATAAGCTATTTTTTTTCCATCGGGCGACCATCGCGGTGAGGATGAATTGGTTAGCCCAGAATGGAGTGGTTTATGTTCCGAACCATCTGCCTTTACTTGCCAGAGAGAAGATTTAACTCGATCTTTCATAATGTCATTGGCCTGACGAACATACACAATGGTCTTGCCATCAGGTGAGACCTGGGGGTTATCGGCCCATTCCAAATCAAAGACATCCATAGCATCAAAAAACTTAGAAGTGTCTGCAGCAGAGCTAATTCCAGCAAAAGCTAGGACGGCAAGTAAAAAATTTGGTATAAGGTTATTTTTCATCTCTAAAGCATAGTAGATATGACTCCCTTAGCAAAGCATTAAAAACAATGCATGAATCTCTAATTTATATATAATGCGCGCAAATGTTCGATGACATAATAGTTAATTTCCTGCTTCTCTTTGTAGCGGTAAGTCCAATTTCTTTAATACCAATCTTTGCAAGTCTCACTCAGGGCCTTGGTAAAAAAGATGTTAAGAAAATTTACCTTAAGGCTGCACTCGTTGCCTTTGTTGTGTTGAGTATATTTTGGCTTTTTGGCGGCAACGTATTAGAGCTGATGGGGATATCCATGAGTTCGTTTAGAATCATTGGAGGATTGTTTTTGGTGGCAATCGCTTTTCAAATGGTCTTGGAGCAACGTCAGGGCAGAAGACAGCACACCGCAGATGTTGCCATGGATGACCATTCGATCCACTCTATTGCGATCTTCCCTTTAGCCATTCCTTTGATTGCTGGTCCGGGCGCTATGACAGCATCTTTGCTGCTAGCCGAGAGCAGGGTGAATACCTTGCTAGGATTTTTTATCAGCTACCTTCCTATAATTGCGGTGGTATTGATTGCAACCTTAGCAATGTGGCTATCTGCCAAGCTTTCTGAAAAACTAGGCCCGACAGTCATTACCGTGGTTGAAAAAATATTTGGTATATTGCTGGGTGCTTTGGCTATTGAGTTTGTCGTAACAGGCATTAGAGAGTCATTTAATTTAGTATAGTAGGGCATGCCTGCCAAATTAAACCAAGCCGATATCGATAGAATCATTGAAATGGCTTGGGAGGATAGAACCCCATTCGATGCCATTACTTTTCAGTTTGGCTTAACAGAACAAGAAACCAAAGCCTTGATGCAAAAGGAGTTAAAACCGTCCTCTTACAAGTTGTGGCGTAAGCGGGTTCAAGCAAGAGCAACCAAACATCTTGCAAAGCGAGATTTTGTGGTCGGAAGGCATCAATCCTACGATCAAAACAAACACAAATAACATCTGTTTAGTTTTTTTGGCATCAATGTTGCTTATCATAAGTAACACATAGTTAATCTCCCTCATATGACTATGCTAAGGGCGTTCTCTTAAGGGCGCCCAATTTATTGAATCATAAACATCTGAGAGTAATTTAAAAAAATGACATATACACTTATTACTTGCTGCTTTACTGATGGTTTTAGTATTGGAATATAAAAAACGTAATCATCGAAATATCTGTCTAATTTATTTACATGCCAGAGTTTTTCTTGCTAGTATGGATGGGTTCAAGGGGGAACTATTATGAATAAACTATTAACTTATTCCTTTGCATTTGCATGCGTGATGGCATTTAACCTAAGCGCAGATCATCATGAAGGCAAAGGAATGAAAGGCGGCAAAATGATGCCACTTAAAATAGCAAAAAATTGGGTAGAAGCAACCTACACTAGCAAAGATAAAACCATGAAAATGGTCACAAAGCACATGGCCGATGATGGCTTTAACTACCCAGGTAGATTTGTAGGTTTTGGTTTTGTATTTGATCCTCAAAAAGATGAAATGACGGTTAATTGGGTGATTGAAAATAGCCCTGCAGTCGGTATTTTAAAAGAGGGAGATACCTTTGTATCGGTCAATGGTGTTCCAGCAACGAGAGAAAACAGAGATTCTGGTAAACTGGTCTTTGCAGGTCTGCCCGGTGAAAAAGTCAATGCAGTCGTAAGAAGAGATGGTAAGGATGTTCCCGTTGCTTTTGCAAGGGGCTTGGTTGATCCTGCTTATACTAAAGAGCAGGTATTAAGCAACATTGAAAACGCTAATGCTGATAACTGGGGCGCCATTGAGCATAAGATTAATGAAATGGCAGTCAATAATAAAGAAAGAACCGTTTATGTGTGGTCATGGCACAAATCTTTGGATGAGCCTACTCAAAAAGAATTTGAAGCTCATGTTGTGACGAGGTTTGCGTTCAACGAAGAGGGTAAAGTTATCGCAATAGCGAATCTTACCGAGGAAGCTCTTATACAAAGTCAGCTTGGCTTTAGAGTAACCAGATAAAAGTTTTTTAATAATTTTTTTTAAGGAGTAAATATGAAAAAAATTAATGTAGCTTATATGGCATCACTAATGTTTATTAGTTCTTTGAGTTTTGCTGAACCATGGAAAGATTATTCAGTAAGTAAAGAAGTAGTTGAAATGACAGTGGTAACTGTTAAACCAAATTACGTAGATGATTATTTGGTAAATTTAAAGTCTACGTGGGTTGATTCGCTTGAAGTTCAAAAAAAGCTTGGCCATGTTATTGATTACGGTGTTTGGACCGCAGAGACTGCAGGCACCAGACCTAATGTCTTCTTGACAGTTAGATATGCGAATGCTGCTGCAATGGAGCCTAACAAAGGTAAATATGAAGAATTTATTGAAGCATGGAGAAAGGTTCTTTCTGAAAAGGAGCAAAGAAATATTGCTTCTGGCTACGATGACATTAGAGAAATTGTAGATTACGTGGTTCTTAGGGAAGTTTCTTTCAATTAAAAGGCTAACTTATTTCTCAGGGGTTAAAATACCCCTGAGACTTCTTTCAATATTTTTTCTGCTTACCTCATGTGCTAGCGGAGGCTCGTCTCAGTTTAATCCGTCTAAAACACCGCAAACTACGGTTCTTGAAATAGATCAAAGAATTCCATTTGAATCATTTATCAATAAGATGAACTCGCCTTGGGGGGAGATCACTGTTGAATACACTATGTCAGAATTTTTTCCAAGCTCTCAATGGCCTTCCAATGAAAAATATCGCATTGAAGACTATGGATTTTTGCGAGTTATCTCTTCAGGGGCTCACCCAGGAGACTCATCAAACCCCGATGAAGTTTCTACTGCGGGTCCATATCTGACCCAAGGTCAATGGTTTGAAGCAAATCTTAATAACGATCAGCACAAAGATTTAATTTATATCGGAAGCAATTGTTGCAACCGAGCATTTGTTCTCGAGGATCTGATGCTCACTTTTATAAACGATGGAAAAGGGCATTTTGCGCTTACCAAAGAGCTTTTTGAAGACGGTACTTTTCCATGTGTCCAAGGAGGGAGAAGTTGGTTATCAGAAGAGTTTGACACCTATCATCCTTGCGGCAATCAACAAGATTATACCAATGGGAAAATAGTTGCTGATTTCAATGGAGATGGAATCAGTGATTATTATGACACCAGCATTTTGTATCTCAGTAACTCCAATGGAAAGCTAGAAAACAAAAGCCTTTCCAATTTGCCAAGTTTATTTTTTGAACCGGGTCATGGACAAATTTTTGTTCACGATGCTGCTTATGGAGATTTAGATGGAGACGGTGATCTGGATATCTTTGTTCCCATTACTGATTACACTGAACATGGGTTTAAGTTTGGCGGTGAGCAAGATCCTTGTTCCGGTTGTTCTGAACAAATACCATTTACAGCATTAATTAATGATGGCACCGGTAACTTTACTGCTAATCATTTAATCCCTCGCTTCGATAACTGGGTAGAGGTTGATTACGATAATCATGGTCATGGTATTGATAATATATGGCCAACCACTGCAGCTATTGGTGATTTTGATAACGATGGTTTTGGTGATATTGCTCTGGGTTGGTTTAATCCACGAATCTCACATTTGTATGGATTTTCTGAGAATAGTGCAGGCGTTGTCTACTTTAACAATGGCAATAATGATTGGACCCAGAGAAATTATGTCGAATTGCCAGCAAACTATTTTGGTTCCAATGGTAATGCCAATGATATGGAGGTTTTTGATTTTGATAACGATGGGTTTGTCGATATTGTGTTGGCTTCAACTACGCATGAACCCTACTACCATTCGAGGGTGATCCAATTTTTTAAAAATAATAATGGTACCTCTTTCAGCGATCTAACAGCAACACTCAGTCCTGATCATGCAAAATATGCTAACGGCAACCCTTATTCTAATTGGTGGGTTGGTCAGGGAAAGATCCATATCCTTGATTACGATCATGATGGCGATCTTGATATTATTGATGTTAATGCTCGCACTACAATATTTTTAAACAACGGAATTTTGTTTACTCTTTACGATGACTTCGTTGATGCTGATGATGAGATACTATTATGGCCAATTGAGATTGATGGGAAATATCATTACGATTTCATAGGCTCAAAACAGACTTGTGGAGCAGGAAGTTGCGTTACAGATTTCTATCAGCTGTTGGACCCACCGTCTACCATCCTTTTAGAAGATTTTTTCACGAAATCCAATGGTTTTATGAATGCATTGCTTGAGGCAAGCTTTCTTACCGATGACATTAGAGTTCTTTTAGATATGAATGAATTGGTTTATCGGAACAACTCCCTTAACAGTTTGCTAGGATTTACTTCGCATGCAGGAAGTTTTCAGGTTATCGGCGGTTCTTTAATGGGAAATCATCACGGGAGTTTTTTTGGAACCGTTTATGAGTTCAATCTATTTAAAGGCGGTATCATCATGAACCAAGCATCTACTAAAGCTTTCAATCAAACCCGTTGGTTTGGTGCAAGTAAGGCAGAGCTCTTTTATAAAACGATGGAGTCATTTATAGAATTTAACCTGTTTAAATTTAGAAATTGGTCCATATCCATTGGAGAGCTCCACAGCCAAACAGTCGCTGAAAGTTTTATGGAAGAGGGCGGGAATACCAATTTAAACTTTCTCTCATCAAATATAAATTATCGAGCAAGCTATCTAAATTCCTTATTTAGGAAACAATTATTTGGAATAAACGTTGAATTAAATGTAGGTGCGCGCAGAGGTAAGCAAGAGGCATTTGAGATGCAGTCCTCAGAAAATATTGCTTTTTTGTCGCATCGCAGAATTGAAAATCATCATGCAACAATAAAGCTTTTAAAGGGACCTTACTATTTTAAATATTCTGCAAATCCGTATTTTGGGAATAACGCATTATTGGGTTTTCAATATCACTTCTAGAATCAAACTAAAGTAAAATAGTCTCATGCAAAATCATTATTTTTGGACTGTTTCAGTGGTTAGGTTCTTTCCAGTTTTTTTTGTCGTTTGCTTGGGTTTGGCAATGGTTTTTTATCCAGGCGGCACACTGCATGATCATTACACGCAGGGATATATCTTTTCTCAGAATTTTATTAGTGAGTTAGGTTTATATAAGACTAGGCTTGGTGGTGAGAAATACATATCGTTGCATTTATTTATTCTTGCAATGAGCGCATACGGGTTGATGGCGATAGCATTTTATTTTGTCCCAGCGCTCTTTAGGTCAAATAAACAAGCTCACAGAATGGCTTCCATCGGCTCAGTCTTCTTTGTTGTTGGATCGTTATTTTTTGTGGGCGTGGCCTTTACACCAGCAGACCTATATTTTGATGAGCACGTATTCTTTGCCGTGAATGGTTTTAGAATTATTCTTCCGGGTGCATTTTTCTATCTATTGGCATTTAAGTACATGAATTTACCAAGCAATTACTTTTACATAGGCCTGTTGTACTTAATGGGGACGCTTGCCTATGTCATCTTTCAAATTGTGGCAGCAGATCCAAGAAGTACTGCAGAGGCTATGGTGATGCAAGTCGTTGCTCAAAAAATGATTGCATTGCTTTCCACTGCAACTATCTTTTCTTTTAGCTTTGCATTTGAGAGACTGCAGAAATCTTTATTCTGATAGAGAGGGCATAGGATATTTCAAACCAGTAGCGCAATTGAATAGGATTACTTTTTCATGCTTAGCTACATCACCATTTGCTATCGCATGATCAAGAGCCAAAGCTGTTGCTGCTCCCTCAGGACATAACATAATTCCCTGCTTAGCAAGTTCATTGCGTTTTTGAATGACCTCATGATCTTCAACTGCCATGGCTTTACCGTTGGATTCATAAACGGCCTCAAGAATTAAAAAATCTCCCACCGCAACTGGCACCCTAATGCCCCAAGGCAACGAGGAGGGATTTTCCCAGAGTTCTGCAAATTTGTTACCTTGATTAAATGCCTTCACAATCGGCGCACATCCAGTTGACTGGATTGCATACATTCTTGGGAAGGGTTTACTAATCCATCCCATAGCATGCATTTCATGGAATGCTTTCCACATACCTATTAATCCGGTGCCTCCA
>JALRBL010000046.1 GCA_023257795.1 Gammaproteobacteria bacterium | reverse complement strand
ACTGAGATAGTCTATCTGATTTACCCCAATAGTAGTACTCAGGTCTATCCTCTGCATTCACAATTTCGAATTTAAGTGCAAAGTTATCATTAATTGAATAGCTTAATTTAAAATCCCATTGCTTATGAGGTCCAACAAATCTAGAATTATCAAGCGAGACGGTATCAATTGCGCCCTCTTCATCTGCCAGCCAATCCAAATAATCATCTCTTGAATTATAGGCTAGCCTCATATCTAACTTATCCTTGCTGTAACCTAGTGAGAAATTTTCCTGTTTCTCGGAAAGCTTCCTAAATGGTGTGGTGAAGGTAGCGCCATCATCAAAATCAAATGTACTATCCCCATCAGTGAGCGTAAGGTTGTAGGCAAGAAACATTCCATCAAAAGGAGCAGGCAAGTTAAGAAAATCTTTTTGAAAATTAAACTCATACCCTGTTATGTCTGATTCTTTGGCATTGATCCAAGTATTTACACCATCGTTAAATGTAACACCATTAATGGTTGCGGTCTTTTGTATGGTTGGATAAATAGCATTATCAATCTGTTTTAAGAAAGTGCCTACGCTAATGTATGACAGATCTTCGCCGTAGTATTCAATTGATAGATCAAAATTATTTGATTCATACGGTTCCAAGTCAGGGTTTCCATAGGAACCGCTGACATCTTCGCCATTTATTACTAACTCAAGCACTGGCGCTGTTGCTTTAAAAGATGGTCTGGATAAAGATCTAGAGACTGCAGCTCTTACAATTGTATTTTCGTTAACAAAGTATTTGTAATTTAAGCTTGGTGCAACGAAGGTATGATCTTTTGATGCCCTAGTCTTATTTCCATTCTGATCGAATGCGCTTGATGACATCTCCATTTCTTCAACTCTTACGCCAGCAACAAGAAGAGAGTTGTCATAATTGATGGTAACCATGCCATAAATAGCAAATATATCCTCATCAGTTGCATAATCTTCTAACGTAATTTCAGCTCCATCCAGCTCTAATTGAGCAGTCTTGCCTTGCAACGCAAAAACCATAGCTGGATTTGCTTGAGGACTAAAAGTTTGACCTTTAAAAGGCCAGGAGAGTTGAAGCGGCGAGAAATCTGCCATGGTGCTGTCATCTACATAAAAAGTTTTATTAGTATCGTTAGTAACTTCACGAGCTCTGTTTTTCAATCCAAGCTTAATTTGAGCATCGTTGCCGTTAATGACCACATCCTTGTAGAAATCAATTTTGAATGCTGTTTCGCTATCTTCGATAATAGAATCTTCTAGTTCTAATTCTTTAAACTTTAGATTTGCAGGGTTATACATTTCTGGATAAAAAGAAGTGAATCCGAGAATTTGAGGATTTGAATAGTTAAATTCACCTACCGGATCTGAATTACCCTTAAGGTCAATACATTCATCCTTATTGGCTCTTATTTCACATCTGAAAGTAAGGTCAGCATTATTAGAATCATCTTGTTCTGCAAAAGATCTGCTTACTTGAAAATCAACATTCCAATCATTCACCAAGGTAGAGCCCCCAAAACTAAAAGATGAAATAGTTCTTATCTCTTCTCTTACTCTTGTTTCAGCATCATGACGGATTCTTGAAGACAACATTGAGGTGTTTGAAGTGGTACCAGTTTGGGTTATTTTTCCGTATTCATCTTTCCATCGAAGTTCATCATCAACGTATTCGTTATAAAAAGCATTAAAAAATAACGAGGTATCCTCTCCAACAAGGAAATCAGCATCATAGGTTAAACCGTAACGCTCTCTGGTAAGATCGTAGTAGCGCATTTCCCAATCGTCGTTTAGCTCCTTTAAACCAGCCCCGTTAGTTTCCCATCCATAGCCAGTCTCATTGTTGTAAGTAACGATTTGTTTTGATGAATAAGTAACTCCTAAGATATGCCCGAAGGTATCGCTGACTTTATTTCCATAGGTAAGTGCAAACCTTGGATTATCAGAGCTTTTAGCTTGTTCATTGTATTGAGTGTCAAACTTTAGTTTAAGAAGAGTATCCTCAAGATCAGTAGCTTTCTTAGTTTTAAAATCAATTCTTCCACCTATGGAGTCTGCATCTTGATCAGGAGTTAAACTTTTGCTCACTTCAATGGAGTCTAAAAGTTCTGTAGGGAGACCATCTAATAATACACTTCTATTACCTTCTGGAGCTGGCATGAGAGCCCCATTGACTGCAATTGAGTTTAAATCAGAGCTCAGGCCTCTGATGGATACATATCTTCCCTCACCTTGATCGTTTTCAATAGAAATCCCTGAAAGTCTTCTGATAGATTCTGCTGCAGTGGTGTCAGGAAAATCGCCTAACGCATCAGAATCTACTACCGAAATAATTCTATCGCTAGCCCTTTGTTTTTCCTGGGCAGATATTAAACTTGCTTTGGTACCGACTACAAGAACTTCCTCAACGTCGTATTGAGCAGAAACAACTACAGGATCATCGCTAGAGTTAGTTGACTGGGCAAATATGAGAGTTGAGAACAAAAAAAGAGGTAATAGTTTTTTCATAAGATTTCCTTCAAATTACAGCGGTTAATTTACGGACTTAATATGTCTTTTTCGTAAGGGAAATGTGACAATTTGTTACAAAAATGAAAACTATTTCTCGCATGGATTGAGAGCAATAAGAGTGTCTTTAGCTATGATTGTTGCTGGAGTAATAGGGTTTATAGCGTTGAGAAATTGCTCAGCCACGTTTTCCCAACAATATGCTTGGGCACTATTTATACAATCTAGACCATTTATAAGCATTGCATTGTTGATAGCGCAATCCAAATCATCATTTAAAGAACCATTAACACCCTCTTGAATAATGTCCAGAGGACCGGTTACTGGATATGCTGCAACAGGCACCCCAGAGGCTAAAGATTCAATCATGACTATGCCAAATGTGTCAGTTTTTGAAGGGAAAACAAAAACTTTTGCATTTCGATACCAAGCTGAAAGCTCGGCGCCTGATTTGCAGCCGACAAATTTAACTAGCGGAAATTTCTTTTGTAGTTTTTTTCGGTATGGGCCATCCCCAACTACTACCTTGTCAAAATTGGTTTCTAAACTTAAAAAAGCTTCTATATTTTTTTCTTTTGAAACTCTGCCAACATAAAGCAAATAATCTTTTAAATGAACTTCCAAGTTGTTATCAGAAAATTGGTCAAAATCAATACCCCGGGACCACAGCTTAAGGTTTTTGAAGCCTCTATTTTCCAGCTCCGACTTGTGAGACTTTGTGTTTACTAAAACGTTTATGGATCGAGAATGAAACCATCGCATAAGCGCGTAAGTAATGCTCAAAGGAAATCCTATATGCGTTTTTAAGTACTCAGGAAATTTGGTATGGATAGCTGAAGTGAATGCAATCTTCTTATGGGATAGGTACAGTCTAGCTAATAACCCCAGCGGTCCTTCTGTAGCAATATGAATATAGTCGGCATTAGCCCTTTTAATCAATTTGATAACTTTCCAGGGATTTATGGCAGCTTTAATCTCTGGATAAAAAGGTAAAGGTATTGAGAAAAAGAAAGCTGGGTGCACTACCTCAACATCTAGATTTAACTTTCTTAACTCCGCAATAACATTTGTATAGGTTGTAACTACTCCGTTAACCTGAGGAAACCATGCATCTGTAATGATCAAAACTTTCATTAGGAGGCCTTGCTTAAACTTGGCTTAAGAAACTTTAAATTTGCAACATTACTAAAATCTATGATTTCGAATTCACCATTGAGATGTTCCACGATACCGGTACATGATTCTACCCAATCTCCACAATTCATGTATTTGATTTGATTAACTTCTGAAATAGCTACTTTATGTATATGTCCGCATATAACTCCATCAAAACCTTTCTTTGTACATTCCGCAGCAACATTATCCTCAAAATCAGAAATAAAATTTACTGCTTTTTTTACTCTCTGTTTAAGGTAATTAGATAACGACCAGTAGTCATAACCAAGCTTATATCTAGCCTGATTAAAGTATCGGTTAATTATTAATAGAACTGAGTACAACTTGTCTCCAAATACAGAAATATATCTTCCATAGCGAGTAATGACATCAAATTGATCCCCATGAATAACGAGATATCTTTTACCCTTACTGGTATATGAAAATTGTTCGTTCAACTCAATATTGCCAAGTGATAATGGTTGGTAACGTCGAAGAAAATCATCGTGATTACCAGTAACAAAATGAACCTTGGTGCCATTTTTAGCAAATGTAAGAAATTTTCTTAGAACATCTGAATGGGATTGTGGCCAATATAGCTTTGATTTCAGCCTCCAGCAATCAATGATGTCCCCAACTAAAAAAAGTTTTTTTGGTTTATATTGTTTTAGGAAATTCAACAACAGATCGGCTTGGCATCCTTTAGAGCCCAAATGGATATCTGAGAGGAAGATAGCTTTACATTCAATTTTTTTCACATGTAAATTAAAAGTAAAAAATGCAACGATTTAATGTCGCGCTTGTGAAGATTTTGAAAATTAAATTCTTAGTGAAACTGTATTAAAATATAACGATGATTATAGACTTCAAGCACCTGCAAAAAGTAAATAAAAACTATTTCTCGCATGGATGGAGAGCAATAAGAGTGTCCTTAACTATGATTGTGGTTGGATTGATTGGAATTATTCATGCTGTATTCCCATTCATTTTTCTGAAAACGGTAAGCAACACCATAAAAAATCTTTCCCAAGAACTTAATCCATAAAAGGAAAAAGTTCTCCGTTTAAAATCTTTGCTTTGTTGAGATTAAAGTAAGCAAGTCGCTCAGGGCTACTGGGGTGCGTATCTAAAAAACCAGAGCGTTTCTTTCTTGTATCCTCTTGAGCCATTCTGATAATAACCATTTGAGCTTTATTTAGATCAAGTCCGGCTTTGATTAATATCGCAATGCCTATTAAATCAGCTTCATTTTCTTGCGCTCTTGAAAATGTCAGCCTTCCAATCGAGCCCCCAAGATCTGCAATTTGATGTAGGCATGCGACGTCAAACGCCTCTTCCTGATCGTAGGCGCGGAAAATCCCGTTTTGCGCAGCTAGGGTCTGGAAATGCCCACAGGGGTGGGTTAGGGCCAATGGCAGTGCCCTTCGCGGGCATTGAACGAGACAA
>JALRBL010000090.1 GCA_023257795.1 Gammaproteobacteria bacterium | reverse complement strand
ATAGTAACTAAGATAAACTAAAGTTACACACTTTAAATTAAGATAAAATAATTCATTGAGAGGGGTTTCATATGAAAATAAGCAAATCATTAATTGGTCTAATAGTGGTCTCTGCCATTTTCTTGATTTATGCATCAGGCTTTTATAAGAACTTGCAAAGCAATTCCGCACTTGAAATCGTAGACTTTTCTAAAAAGGAATCTTTTGATAGTGACCATATCCCATCAAATCCAGACAGAATACCGCTTTATGGTGACTTGCATGTCCATACAAAATACTCTTTTGATGCTTATATTTTTGGGGTAACTGCAACACCATACGATGCATACAAATATGCTATCGGCGAGGGAATCAAGCATCCCCTTGGGTATGAGATGAAAATAAAAGAACCCTTAGATTTTTATGCCGTTACAGATCACGGGTTCTACATGGGAATGATAGAAAATTATGCAGATACTTCTTCCAAGATGTCCAAAAATGAGTGGACCAAGCCAATGCATAATCTTAATAGGCCAGAAAATGTAACAGTTGAGTCAACGGGTGAAAGAGCCAATCTTTTTAGCTCTGTTTTGACTCAAGCTATCATCAAGCCCTATCCTTGGTGGCACCCAAAATATTTGGGAGCATGGCTGACTAATAACATTCAATTGGCTCTTCAATCATTTGATTACGATGTGCATAAATCTGCCTGGGCAGATGTTGCTAATGCAGCAGAAGAATTTAATGAACCCGGAAAATTTACAACTTTTATTGGTTATGAATTCACGGCTTCAACTCAAGTTGAAGGAGGAAACTTACATAGAAACGTTATATTTAATTCCTCCAAAGCACCTATAAGACCATGGACCAGAATAGATTCTCTTAATCCAGAAGATCTGTGGACTTGGATGGATGCCTTAAGAGAGAAAGGTGTTGATTCTTTAGCAATGCCACACAACAGTAATGGCTCCAATGGACAAATGTTTGAAGTAGAAACATTTCGGGGGAATGCAATTGATAAGGAATATGCTGAAAAACGCATGAGAAATGAACCTATTGTTGAAATAACCCAAGTGAAAGGTACCTCCGATACTCATCCGCTGCTTTCTCCTGATGATGAGTGGGCAGATTTTGAAATTATGAATAAAAGAGTTGGAAGTAGACCTCCAACCTATAGCATGCCCCAGGGTGGCTATGTCAGAGATGCTTATTTAAGAGGCTTGACGCTTGAGTGGAAAAATCAAGGAAATCCTTACAAATTTGGCCTAATCGGTTCAAGCGATACCCATACTGGTGCAGGAGCTTTTGATGAAGATAATTATTGGTCAAAAACTGGTGTACTTGATGGCACTGATATGGGGAGAGGCAGCGTACCTTTAACTCAAGATCGTATTGATCAGTTATCTCAATATGCCATTGATTATGATCAGCCAATTAGTGTCAAAGAAATAGATGGCAGAACTTATGCGAATGTAGGATTTGATCAATGGGGGGCATCCGGCTTAGCTGTTGCTTGGGCTGAAGCAAATACTCGCGAATCTATTTTCCAAGCTTTTAAAAGAAAAGAAACATTTGCAACCACCGGAACTAGAATGGCTGTCCGATTTTTTGCTGGATACAACATGGATTCTATAGATCTAAATTCCGAAGATATGGTGAAAAATGCTTATGCAAATGGAGTAACCATGGGAGCAGATTTATTTGGTGAAAATAATCAGACGCCTCAGTTCTTGGTTTGGGCTCAACGCGATAAATTAGCCGCACCTCTTCAACGCATTCAAATAATTAAAGGGTGGGTGGAAGATGACTCAGGAACTCCAAAAGAAATAATTTATGATGTGGCATGTTCCGATGGTTTAAGTGTTGATCCTAAAACTAATAGATGTCCAGACAATGGCGCCAGAGTAAATATTAATGATTGCTCTATTTCAAGTGATGTCGGAGCGGTTGAATTGAAAGCAGTTTGGACTGATCCTAATTTTGATCCCACTATCAAAGCTTTTTACTATGTTAGAGTTTTAGAAAATCCAACTTGCAGATGGTCAACTTGGGATGCGGTGAAAGCTGGTGTTTCTCCAAGACCTGATTTGCATAAGACTATTCAAGAACGCGCTTGGTCATCACCCATTTGGTATATTCCAGAATCGAGCAACCTAGATATTATTCCTTTGTAATTTCCAGAGCGCTATGAGTCTTAGAATCATTATATTTTTTCTTATTGGCCTATTAATTTTCATACTAGATATTGGATTTAATGCTGAGCAAGATTCAAAAGATATTTATATATCCGATCAAGAGCTGACCAGCCTTCTATCCGCATGGGAGTCACAAGTTGGCAGACCTCCCAGTGATGATGAGATAGTCAATATCATCAATAACTTTGTGCAAGAAGAAATCTTATACAGAGAAGCATTACTCTTAGGCCTAGATCAAGATGATCAAATTATAAAACGAAGGTTAGGACAAAAAATTACTTTTTTAAAACAAGAAACTATTCCTGAACATCCATCAGAGGAAGAACTAGAAGAATTTTTTGAAGATAATAAAAATACTTACTATATTCCTGCTACCTATTCTTTTTCTCATCATTATTTCTCAAAAGAATCCAATGCCAAAGAGAGAGCCGCTAGTGCCATGGAAAGTTTTTTAAATCATGGGACTGAACTTGTTGGAGACCCATTTTTCTTAGGTAAAAACTTTTATAACTATACTGCAATAGAAATCAAAAAAAATTTTGGCGAAGTATTTTTTCTTGCTTTGAAAGGCTTGACCATAAATGAATGGTCAGGTCCTCATGAGTCTGCTTTTGGTGAGCATATTATTCTTTTAAAAGAAGTGTCAGATGGATTCTATCCACCCCTTGAGAAAGTGCTTTTACGTGTTGAGCAAGATTATCTTGCTCAAGCTCAAGATAAGGCTGTTGCTGATTACATCAATGAAATTAGTTCTGAATACAGGGTAATCATTAATCCAAATTTTAAATTCTAATGACCCAAAAGATTGCCAAAATATTGGTATTATTTTTTTGTTCAACTTCGTTGCTTGCTCATGAATTTAATCCAGCTCATTTGGTTATAGATGAACTGATAGAAAATGAATACAAAGCCAGCTGGATGTATCCAGCAAGAAACATTGGTGCAAGAGCTGAGGTAGTTTTTCCAGCCACTTGTAAAAGTGACAATCAACCACCCATCCAAAAAGGGAAATATCTGGTTGAGGAAATTTATTTGTTATGTGGGGGCTCTTTAAAAGGCCAAATCATTTCAGTTAATAATCTCAGTGTTCTCACTGATGCTTTAGTTACTATTAAGCATCTGAATGGCGAGGTTTTTGAGGGCCTAATGAACCTAAAAAGGCCTTCTATCACGATTCCCCTCCAAGAGCAGCTGTATCCCACTGGATACTTTACTTTGGGCATCGATCATTTGTTTAGCGGAAAGGATCATATTCTGTTTATCTTGGGATTATTGTTTCTGATTACTGGATTTTTAAATGCAGTAAAAACAATTACAGCTTTTACGCTTGCTCATAGTATAACGTTGGGCTTATCTGTCTTTGAGTTGGTATCTCTTCCTCAAGCAACGGTTGAGGCAATTATAGCTCTGACCATTATTTATCTTGCTATAGAGGTTAGTGAGTATAAAAAATACAAATCGACTCCTTGGCTCATTGCTTTTGGCTTTGGTTTACTCCACGGACTTGGTTTTGCTAATGCCTTAACAGGTATTGGCATTGGCAATGAACAGCTACTCCTCTCATTGCTATTTTTTAATTTAGGTATTGAGGCAGGTCAACTAATGCTAGTTCCCATCTTTGGATCTTTGATATGGTTGGCTCATAAGTATAATTTATACAAACAAGCTACGGTATTAACTTCCTTATTTTTAGGTGGCATGGGTTTTT
>JALRBL010000091.1 GCA_023257795.1 Gammaproteobacteria bacterium | reverse complement strand
AGCGTCAGCATGGGGCCTTTAAAAGAAAACTCCGCTTTAAAAGGCATCACTTCGGCCCTAATTTGAAGTGAAGTTAATACAACAAAGATAACTAACTTAAAAATCATAATAAATTCTATTTTTATAAATTTGACAGGATGGACTGTATATAGTTCCAAGTGAACTATAGGAAATCTCTTTAGCTAATATAGCATGAATGATTTTTGGATAGAGATCATGCTCGATCTTTTGGATGCGTTCTTGCAAGGTGGCTTTGTTTTGTATGTCTCCAACCTTAATGAAACCTTGGGCTATCAGAGGACCTCCATCAAGCTCTTCATTAACAAAATGAATAGAAATGCCATGATGGGAATCTTTATTTTTAATAACTTGTTCATGGGTCTTCAATCCAGGATATTTTGGCAGCAACGATGGATGAATATTAATAATTCTTCCTTCAAAGGCTGATGTGAATACAGGGCTGAGAATTCTCATAAATCCTGCTAAGACAATAATATCAGGATTCACATTATTTACTTTGTTTACAAGAGCTTGGTCGAATTCCTCCCTAGTTACAAAGTCTTTGTGATTAATGACCTTGGTAGGTATGCCAAGAGATTTTGCTTTATCGATCCCAGGAGCCTCTGGAATATTGCACATAACACAACTTAAGGCAGCATTTGCAATCACTCCCTTAAGAGTAGCTTCGTGAATTGCAAGCATATTGGTACCAGAACCAGATATGAGCGCAACAATCGTTTTCATCTTAGCTGGTTTGAATAAACTATAGGAACATCTTTATTTATTCTTTTTAAAACTTGGCCAATTTTAAATGCATATAAGTGTTCTTTTTTAAGGATGCTTAAAACTCTTTCTTCAAAAACTGGATTGATAAACAGCACCATGCCAATGCCACAGTTAAAAGTGCGAAGTATTTCATCGTTAGTTAAGCGGCCTTTTTCTTGTAACCATTGAAAGCAGGCTGGAAGTCTCCAGGTGCTTAGATCTATGGATGCCATGAGTTTTTCACTAAAGGCTCGAGGAATATTTTCAGTTAATCCGCCGCCAGTAATATTCGCCATTCCTGCAACTAAGTCTCGGCGAATAATTTTCTCTAGCAGTGTTGGATATAGCAGAGTTGGAGCCAATAGGGAGTTAAGAATTTGTTTTGAGGGCATATGTTTTTTAAGAATTTTTCTAATTAGAGAGTAGCCGTTTGAATGGGGGCCAGAAGATTCTAATGCGATAATTGAGTAACCCGGTTTTATTGTTTTGCCATCAATTACTTTATCTTTTTCAACTATGCCAGTTGCAAATCCTGCTAGATCAAATTGACCTTTCCTATAATGCCCAGGCATCTCCGCTGTTTCACCACCCAACAATGCACAATTTATTTTTTTACATGCTTTAGCAATACTTTTAATAACAAGCGCAGCTTCATTGACTTCCAATTTAGAAGTGGCGTAATAGTCTAGAAAATAGAGTGGTTTGGCTCCCATTGTAACCATATCATTAATACACATTGCCACTAAATCTTGACCAATGTCTTGTAATTTATTGTATTGTTGAGCTAATGCAACCTTGGTTCCAACGCCATCTGTACAGGCAACCAGCATAGGTGACTTTAGATTATTCGGAATTTTATATAAGCCCGCAAAGCCTCCAAAATTTTTAATGACATTGGGGTTGTGAGTTTCTTTAACGGATGCAGATATTTTTTTTACTAGCTCATTACCTGCATTAATATCGACGCCTGCTTTTGCATAGGCATCCGTAGTGTTTCTTTTTTTAGTCATTTACAATGATTCTGTGAATGTTTTAAAGCTCGCACTCATTATACTTCTAACCTTCTCTATTGATACTTCTGGAAGAATTTTTGATGATCTTTTTACAGTAAAAATTCCACAGAATGAGTATTCAATAACCAACGATGGTCTTATATTAGCTTTTAATCAAATGAGCGCTCGTCTCACAGGCACGAAAGATACTTCTGTTCTTAAATCCCTCAATGCTTTGGGTATTAATAAATCCTCGTTTGTAGAATCCTATAAAGTGATTCAAGAAGAGGGCCTTTCATTTTTAGAAGTTATTTTTAATAAAGGTCTAACGATTAAGCTCTTTCGTGAACAAAACATACCAATTTTTGGGATCAATAGGCCTGAGATTACAATTCTTGCAAAAGTTGATGATGGAAAAAACAATATTTTTTATATCTCTGGTGGAGTGAATTATGATGAGCAAGCAGAGATAAATAGTTTTGTTAATAGCTTGAAGATGCTTTCTCAACAAAGAGGCTTACACATTGATCTGCCCTTATCAGATATAAAGTTTTCTGAGCAGCTTAATAACGAAACCTTATTTAGCAGTTTTCAAGATTCAATCAAAGATCTATACAGCTATAGCTTTATTCGGGAACTAGAGATCTTTCGTGATTCCGTTTCTACATGGACTCTTAAAGCCTCATCTAATCATTATCGCTTTAATACTCTAAAACAATTATTTGATTTTGCACTTTCAGCAATAGAAAAAGATATTGATTCCTTGCTGTTTATAGATCGCTCCCCAGAATCACAAGGACAAATAATTATTAATGCAGTAAATTTACAGAGTTTTGAAGATTTTAAAAATTTTGAGGCAGCAATAGAAGAAATATTTGCAATATCTAATTTGAGGTTGTCAAAAGCCAGTAAAGATAAATTTATTTTTAAAGGAAATATAGAATACTCAATCAATCAAATTAAAAAAGAATTGTCTTCACATTCCTATCTGCAATTGTTAAATTTTGATGAGAATCAAAGAAGCCTTACTCTTAAGTTTAAATAAATGATTAAACCCTATCTAATATTTATTCCAAATCTTTTATCACTCATTAGGATAGGCATGGTTTATCCAATACTCCTTTGGATTGCTAATGAGGAGTTTTTCAATGCATTGTTATTATTTATTCTGGCATCGTTATCTGATGCTTTGGATGGTTTGTTGGCCAGACGATTTAATTGGCATACAGCACTTGGCAAAATACTGGATCCTATAGCGGATAAAGCATTGTTGATCGGAACGATTATTATTTTATGGATCTCTGGACATATACCTTTAGCAGTGGTCATATTATTCTTGCTTAGAGATATTCTCATACTTGTAGGAGCTGCTTTTCAAATGACGGTATATGAGGCCTCCACACCTAGCCCGAATTTTCTAGGTAAGCTTACTACCATATCTCAAATTATTTATCTTGCATTGATTATCGGCCAGATTGTATTGCCTTGGATTATCTTGCATCCATTGTTGCATTTTCTTATCGCAGCAATCACATTATTGAGTTTAATTAGTTATGCAAAGGAGTGGTTGCTATCCACTGCTTCACTTCACAATGAAAAAACCTAAACAGCTAATTTTTGATTTTAAAATAAATCGAAAAGCTGGCCTGAGACATTTTTATTTTCAATCTGAAGAGCTCAAATCACTATTTAATTTGGAGAACTTTTCTCAACTTCCTCAGGAGTTATTAATATTAGGAGCTACTGGCGCAGGCAAATCTTATCTTTTGCAAGCCTATTTTAATGATGCTACGTCGATAGGCATGAACATTGGTTACCTACCACTTAAAGCGCTTCTGAGTGCCAATATTTCATCTTTTGAAGGATATGAAGACTTTGAGTTAGTTTTAATAGATGGAATTGAGATGCTCTCAGGTTCCAAGGAGTTACAGACCGCACTGTTTAACTTTTTAAATCATGCATTTTCCAGTGATTGCCATGTGATCCTTACATCTTCAACAGCGCTTCCTAAGTTAAATTTCTTTGCAGATCTGTATTCAAGGTTAACTAGAATGGAGACACACAATTTAGAGGTTCTGTTAGATGATAATTTAGCCCGAGCTTTGAGTGTTGTTAGTGAGTCTTATGAAATATCCATTTCAGAAAAGGAAGTAGATTTTTTGCTAAAACGTTACAAAAGAGATATAAAATCTATGATGGTAGCCCTTCACTCATTGGATGATCTTTCTGCATCTCAAAAAAGGAAAATCACGGTTCCCCTGATTAGAGAATTTCTTGATTCTTAGGCTATTTAATTTCAACCAAGCAATCAGAGCATGTGTATGAGGCACTTGGAGTAAGAGAATTAGCCACATCATTAAAAAACTCAAAAAACTTATTTGAAAAAACAAAAGCATTTGATTTGGTAATACCAATATCAAATTGTTTTTGTAATTTTTTGAGTATGATGGCCTCAGGGGAAAGTTCCTGAGCAGCATAAACTACTTTATACGCATCCAATTGAGCCAATTCAGCAGCCTTCATAGTTGCTGCATTCAGATTACCAATTTCATCTACTAAACCAAGTTCTAATGCTTTTGTGCCAATCCAAGCTCTGCCACCAGCAATGGATTTAATTTCCTGAAAGCTTTTATTTCTTGAAGATGCGACTAAAGAAATAAATTTCTCATATGCATCATTTCCCCATTCTGCAAATCTTTTATCAAGATTCTCATCAATAGCTAAATTTACATCCCATCCTGCATATTGTGAGGTAACCACACCATCAAAATTTATGCCTACATAGTCAAAAGTTTTTTCCGCAGTTGGGAAGGCGATAGCTACTCCAATAGAACCAGTTATGGTAGTAGGTTCTGCAAAGATATAGTCTGCAGGCGTGGAAATGTATACTCCTCCAGATGCTGCATAGTCACCCATTGAAACAACAACAGGGATGCCTTTCTTTTTGGCCTCGTTCAACTCATCTGCAATCATTTCACTGGCAATAATTGAACCGCCAGGACTGTTAACCCTTAACACGATAGCTTTGGTTTTATCTGATTCATGCGCTCTTTGAATGATCTCAACCAGTTCATTTGACCCTACAACACCTGGCATGATGGGTCCTTCAGAAATTGCTCCCTCTGCAGTAATGACGACAACATTGTCTGCAGATTCTTCTTGTTCGTTTTGTAAAAGATTTTTGTAAGCACTCAAAGAAATACTGTCAAAGGAGTCTCCATCTTCGTTCGATCCAAATTTTTCAATCATATAATTTCTAAATTCTGGGAAGGATTTGGTGCCATCTATTAGTTTCAAGTCAATAGCTGCTTTGATATTTCGGAACCCCGCTTCAGGAATATATGAAAAAAAGTTATCCGCAAAGTATTGGATATCTTGAGGTTGAATATTTTCCCTGTAAGCCATTTTTTCTTTCATGGCATCCCAGATAGGAGTTAGCATCTCTAATCTTTGCAATCTGTCATTATCTGACATAGAGCTTCTTGTTGTTCCTTCGACTGCTGATTTGAAATCGCCTTGCGCATAGTTATGGATAGTCAGTTTAAGATTTTCGAGTAAATCTTTGTTGTAATTTCTGTAGCCACCAATCCCTGAAATATTAAATGCACCAGACTGATGAATCCATATCTCATCAGCTGCTGCTGAAAGCATGAAGTCAGAGCTATACATTCTATCTTGATGAACAATTATTTCTTTGCCATTACCAGTTAAAGAGTGAATCGCATCGGTAACTGTTAGCAAACTAGTGGGACCAGCAAAACCTGTGTTACTAAAATCTAAAAGAATTGCAACAATCTTTTTATCAGCTTTAATCGCTTCGATTAGCGCTAAAAGATCTCTAATTTGAATTTGTTCTTCATTATTATTGAAGATAGCAGGGAAGGGAGCATCGGTATTGTATGCCTCCTGATCAACCACAATGCCTGATGGATTAAAAATTAATACTTTACCTGTTGGATCCACTTTTTCTTCTGTAGAAGAAAATATTCCAAATATTGCAATGGTAATGAAAATTAGGACCACAGCAGTAGCTAAATTCAAAAGCACAGTTCTTGTTTTTTCTAAAAATCTACCTAACCAGCTAAATATTGACTTTATAAAACTCATCTAAATCCTCAATAATTGATAAATATTTAATTTAACATGCATTTTAAAGTTTTATGTAAGCTATTAAAGAGCTAGTAACTAAATAAATTAGTTTTTTCCTACAGCACCATGCATCCAACTTTAAGATTCAAAAGACCTAGTTGCAAAAACAGACAACAAGAAAATAATTACTATTAAAAAAAGCTCGATAATAAAAAGTGGATGGGGTGAACTCAAGCCAAATACATAAAGCGACGCATTTGCAAAAAATAGCAAGATTATGAAGCATGCCGATTGAATAATTCGTTTGTTTGGCTTCAAAATAAGCGTCATTAGATATCCAAACCAAAAGCAAATAAATATCACCAAACTTAATGGGTGAACAAGCTGTAAAAAAAATGCCAAAAATTTTGAAATAATTAAAGCCGAGATTGAAAGCTTTACTCCTAAAATCATTGGCGAGCTATTGAATGTGCTAATTTAGCAAGCCTTACTCCGCTTTGAAAGGCGATCAAGTATTCTTCCTTTGAAAGCACAGCATTTTCTTTGCTGCTTACATGACTTGGTCCATATGGAGTTCCTCCGAAGGTGGTATGATGGAGCTCTTTAATGGAATATGGAGAACCCAAGACAATCATGCCATGGTGCAACATATAGGTTATTAATCCAAACAAGGTAATTTCTTGGCCTCCATGCATTGATCCAGTTGAAGTAAAGGCAAGCCCTGGTCTATTTTCCAAAATATTTCGTGACCAAAGTTCACCAGTTGAATCAAGAAAGTACTTGAGTGGAGCAGCCATTGAACCAAATCTTGTAGGACTTCCAATTGCTAATCCTGCGCAATTAGCTAAATCCTCTAAAGAACAATACATTTCGCCTGCATCTGGAATTGTTTTCTCTGTGGCTTCAGATTTTGCTGATACTCTTGGAACGGTTCTAATTTTAGCTTCCATCCCGGCATCTTCCACGCCATCTGCAATTGCATGAGCTAAGTTTTTAACCGAGCCTGTCATTGAGTAGAAAAGAATTAGTATATAATTGCTCATTTTTTTGGACTGAAATGCACTCTCATATTAAAGCATTATTAATTTCTTTGGTAATTTTTGGTTGCGCCAAGCCAGATATTACAACTCATGATGGGAAAGGAATTTTCTATCAAGATACACTTGGTGGTTGGGTGATTATTAACTACTGGGCAGATTGGTGTGCTCCTTGCATCAGGGAGATTCCAGAAATTGCAGCTTTTGCTGACAACAATTTGGATAAAAAGGTATTTGCTTTCAATTTTGATAGGGTAGAGGGAGAAGAGCTACAGAAATTGATTCAGAAGTTTGGTATTACATATCCTTCTTTGATTACTCACCCCAAGACCTATTGGGATTTACCTACTCCAAAAACCTTACCAGCTACCTTTATTATTAATCAACAGGGGGAGCTGGTTAAGTCCTTTCTAACACCGATTTCGAAAGATGATTTGGAAAGTTATTTTTCAGAGGTCAAATAGCTCTGTTAAATAGTTTTCTTTAATAAAAGAGGTTGGGTTAACGGCATTATCATCAAAATAAACTGTCCAATGCAAATGCGGTCCTGTCACTCTTCCGGTAGCCCCAATTAAACCAATCACTGAACCTTGTTGAATGACTTCACCAACTGTGACTGAAATCTCACTTAGATGCGCATAGGTTGTATAAAGGCCCTTACCATGATCTAAAAAAATGGTCTTTCCTGTATAAAAGAAATCACCAGTTAAAATAACTTTTGCTTTTAATGGAGCAACCACAGGATCCCCTAGGTTCCCATCAAGATCAAGAGCTAGATGGGGGTTACGTTTTTGACCATTGATAAACCTCTGCTTTCCATATCCGCTAGTTATCATGCTCTTAATTGGCGCTATAAAATTAAAAGAAGGAGTAATTGACGTATCAACTATAGACAACGCTTCATTCATGATCTCTTTTTCTTGCTGGGTTCTTTGAAAATCTTCTGGGCTTAAATCAACTTTACTAGTATCTTGGATAGTTATTCTGGATTCGCCAAAGTCAACTGCCCTGATTTCAATGTTACCAAGGATTTTATCTTGAATTGATTTATCGTTTGTTGTGTAGGGCAGTCCTTTTAAAAGATAGCGTGCATTACCAAATAAATACTCAGCATTACTTTTTTTTGCATCATCAGTGAGCTTGAATGCCGTTAAGGCACCGCTTTCATTGGCATATAAACCAAACTGGATCAAAAGACATACTTGGAAAAGAATATATTTAATCTGTCTCATTTATTTTAGAAATTATTTCTCCATTAGCTAATTTTGTTCTTATGAGATCATTGGCATGAACCTGTTTTGCATTTTTAATAATCTTACCATTAGCATCAAAAGTCACTGAAAATCCTCGCTGGAGAATTGCAAGCGGGTTTAATGCCTCTATTTTTTCCTTCAAGACTAAAGTCTCATTGTGGAAATCTTTTAAATTTATTCTCATCAATCTTCTCAATAATGAAGCATTTTCTCTGATTTTATTTTTAAGCGCTGCAACACTATTATTGGGTGATAAAGAAACTAGCGCCTGTTCGTTATTTTTTAGTCTATTGCTAAGAATTAATAATTTATTTTTCATGTGATTAACAATCTTAATTTCATTTAAATCAATCATTTGAGCCCATGATTTAAGCAAATCCTTGGGGTTTTTAATTTTGGAATTCAGCTCCATAATTAAATGCTTCTTCTCCTGAATAAGATTTTTAATTTCTTTTGCAAGAAGAATTTTCATACCTTCCAAGTTATCTGCAAGTTCAAACATTCCCTGAGACACTAATTCTGCAGCAGCGGTAGGGGTAGGCGCTCTAAGATCTGCAACAAAATCAGCAATTGTGAAATCAATTTCATGACCAACCCCAGATACAATCGGAACTCTAAATTGATATATCGCATATGCAAGATCTTCATTATTAAAGGCCCAAAGATCTTCGATAGATCCACCTCCTCTTGCTAGGATAATTACATCAATAGGCTGAGAGCTTCTTTGATTGAATGATTCAATTGAATTCAAAGCTGCAATCAATTCTCTCGGAGATTTATCACCTTGCACAGTTGCTGGTATCAAAGTTACATTTGCAAAAGGGGCTCTTCTTGCAAGACTTGTAATGATATCTTGAAATGCAGCAGTAGAGGCTGACGTAATGATTCCTATATGCTTAGGTTTGATTGGTATATTTTGCTTATGCTCAGAATCAAATAGACCTTCATTCTGCAGTTTAATTTTAAGCTTTTCGAAAGCTGCCATCAGGTTCCCTTCACCAAATGGTTCAATTGAATGAACTATTAATTGATAATCGCCTCTGGGAACATAAAGACTTACTTGTGCATTTACAACGCACTGATCTCCATCCTTGGGTTTGAAATTTAAGCCAAATTGTTTACCCTTAAAAAATGCACATCTAACGGAACCACTATCATCTTTAAGTGTGAAGTACATATGGCCAGACGAAGGTATCGAAAGGTTTGAAATCTCTGCTACCACTTTTACATTAGCCAGATGACCCTCTAATAAATTTTTAGCAATATTATTTAGTTGACCTACAGTGAGTAATTCATCATTATTGCCAATTTTAGACATAGCCTATTCTAGAATGTTTACATTATTAAGAAACCCTTTTGTATCTCTCTTAATGGGTGGTTTTTTTATAGGATTAGCGCCTATCTTCTTTAGATTGTCTGAAATGTCACCATCTTGGGCCGTTTTCTACAGAATGCTATTTGCCTTACCGTTTATAGGCTTGCTGTGTCTTATGACTTTTAAAGATTTACCAAAATTTAAACTCAAACATCGAAGCAACTATTTAGTTTGCTTTATTGCATCTATTGCATTTACGTTAGATTTGATTGGGTGGCACTGGGGCTTAGATTTAACCTCTATTTCGAATGCCACAATCATTGTGAATACTGCTCCAGTTTGGGTTGGCTTGTATGGCATTATTTTTTTAAAAGAAACCTGGAAGTTTTCTTTCCTAATTCCTGTACTGCTAACCTATTTTGGTATTATTGGTCTGGTTACATCATTTGAGAGCTTTACCTTTGATAGCATTGCAGGCGATATTGTTTCTTTCATTGCATCTTTGCTTTATGCATTATATTTAGTTTGCTTATCCCGCCTTGGTGGCGAACATCCCTTTAAAGTAATTTTTTTCACAACTTTATTTTGTTGCTTCTTATCATTTCCTATTGGTATTTATGAGAGCTCTAAGGTTCTACCAGCTACTTCATATGAACTTATTTTTTTAGTTTGTCTTGGTGGAATAAGTCAATTCCTAGGCCAAACTTTCATAACCTATGGAATGCCAAGAATTAATCTTTCCCTTGGCTCCATGGGACTTCTAATGCAACCGATTACAGCCACTATATTTGGCGCTTGGTTTTTTTCTGAATACCTTGATTTACTGCAGATAACTTTTGCTGCCATTGCGCTTTGGGGAATTTACCTGGTGAGAGTGGTTGCACAAAAAAAATAGCTTTATAATTTTTTTATGTATAAATCCAAAGCACAAGAACTAAGCTATTTATCAAGAGAATATGCAGTTAGCAAAAATAAGGAAGCCTGGCTTAAACTATTTTCTGAGGATGCAATTGTTCAGGACCCCATCGGAAAGAGTCCATTAGATGAAGATGGTAGGGGTCATATTGGTAAAGAGGCTATTTCTGCTTTTTATGATCTGACCATTGCTAATTCAAAGATTATTTTTGATATCAAAGAATCTATACCATGTGGGGATGAATGTGCTAATTTTGTGGATATTTCAAACGAAATAAATGGTGCAATAATTTCAACCAAAATGATTGTCGTATATCGTGTTAATTCTGATGATAAAATAGTATCATTACGTGCTTTCTGGGAATACAAGGAACTAGAAAGCCAGCTTGCAAAGGTTTTAAATGCGGGTGATTAGCTCAGTTGGGAGAGCATCTCGTTTACACCGAGAGGGTCGGCAGTT
>JALRBL010000062.1 GCA_023257795.1 Gammaproteobacteria bacterium | reverse complement strand
ATGACTATTCCTATTGCTAATGCTTTAGGAGGCATTCTCAACAAAAGACTTACAATTAATTATGATGAATTATTTACCAGAGGCACAACATTGACATTTAAAAAATTACCAAGAGATCGTCGTCAAAGCTTTAATCTTGCATACGAAGTGATAAATAAAAAAGGAAATGCTGGAGCAGTCTTTAATGCAGCTAATGAAATTGCAGTTAAGGGATTTATTGATGGAAAGATAAAATTTTTGGAAATCTATAGAGTTATTCAAGAAACAATGGATTATGTTCCTTGGTCTAAAATTTCTAACTTAAAAGATATTTATTACTTTGATAACTATGCACGCAAATATGCATTGAAAGTGTTAAAATCGCTGTCCTAAATGATTTATCTTATTTCCGCTCTTATCCTTTTGGGTGTCTTGATAACTATTCACGAGTTTGGTCATTTTATTGTTGCTAGATTGTGCAATATACATGTGATCAGATTCTCTATTGGTATGGGCCCTGTAATGTATAAAAAATCTGATAGCAAAGGCACAGAGTATGCATTATCAGCTTTGCCTTTAGGTGGATATGTTGCAATGTTAACTGAAAAAGGTCTTGAAGAAGATCAAGAACTAAAGAATTCCTTAACTCCTCAACAACAAAGAATGGTATTTGAAGCCCAGCCTAAACTAAAAAGAGCTGCCGTAATGCTTGCTGGCCCTATGGCAAACTTTATTCTAGCAATCTTTATTCTGGCCGCTATATATGCGAACTCTATTCAAAGAAACTTCATTACTGAAATTACGGCTATTAATAATCCACAGATTATCCAGGAAGGAATTTTGCTACCGGGAGATATTATCTCTGCTATCAATGGCAAAAAAATATCAAATCTTCAAGATTTGAGATTGGAGCTCTTGAGTCATTCAGGAAGCAATGTTGAGTTAGATTTACAAATCGAAAGAGGTTTTGAAAATAAATTTAAATATCCACTAAGATTTGATAATTTCTTAGCAACAAACTTATCGCAAGAAGCACCTGAAAATTATTTAGGGCTAGATTTGCAGTTAAAAACTGCTCCATATATAGGAGGCTTTTCAGAAAGCAGTAATGCACCTTCTGCAGGCCTCAAAGTGAACGACAAAATTACTTCAATCAACTCTGAGCCCATTGTAGCGTATGAAGATATTGCTACGGTAATGGCATCCTTCAGCAATGACGAGGTTGCTATAGAGGTTTTAAGAAATGGAGAGCTTTTCTCTTTTATGGTTCCTTTATCAAGCCAATCAATAGATGGTAAAACAGTCAGAGTGATTGGTATTACGGCAGGCATGCAAAAGTCAGTTATTGAGTCATTGGTGCATGGCGTCCAAGATACCTACACCATGAGTACCAAAACTTTGTTATTTGTTGGAAAAATGCTAACTGGTTCAATGGGAGCTCAAAATCTGAGTGGTCCAATTGGAATTGTTAAAATGGCTGGAGATACAGCTAAGGTAGGGATGTTGCCATTTTTGTATTTGATGGCGCTTCTTAGTATCTCTCTTGGGGTATTAAATTTATTACCTATTCCTGTATTAGATGGTGGTCAACTTACATTGCTGGCCATAGAAGCATTAAAAGGATCTCCCTTATCAGAAAGAGTTGAAAACTACTTTTATACTGGTGGCTGGATTGCAGTTGTTGCTTTGATGCTATTTGCAGTCTTTAACGATATTTCAAGGTTTATTTAATGAAAAGATTTTTATATTTTTTCTTGATTATAAATCTTTCTTTTAAAGCTCATTTTTTACAATCATTTGATGAATTCTTGGTTTCAGACATAAGAATTGTTGGGCTTCAAAGAGTTTCTGTGGGAAGTATTTTTACTGCAATACCAGTCAGCGTTGGCGATAAGATTGATCAAACTAAAGTAGAAGAGATCATCCGAGCTCTATTTATAACTGAGCAATTTAATAATATTGAGATTGGTAAAGATGGTAATGCATTAATTATTTCTGTCGAAGAAAGACCTTCCATTGCAAAGATAGATATCGATGGTAATAAAGCTTTGAAAACAGAAGATCTGCTAAAAGGTCTAGAAGGTGCTGGAATTGCAGAGGGCCAGGTTTACAAAAGATCTACCTTGGAGGCCATGAAGGGTGAGTTAGTTAGACAATACTCATCACAAGGAAGATATGGTGCTGGGGTTGAAGTTATAACTGTCAACAAGCCTAGAAACACTATTGATTTAAGAATAGATATCGATGAAGGAACCTCGGCACAGATTGAAAGTATTAAAATTATTGGAAATACTCTCTTTAGCAATGAAGAGCTTGCCCTTGCCTTTGAGCTCAAAGAAGGTGGATGGTTTTCATTTCTTAGTAATAACAATAAATATTCTAAAGAAAAACTTGAAGGAGATATCGAAAATTTGGAATCCTATTATCTTGATAGAGGTTATTTAAAATTTTCTTTGGAGTCAGTTCAGGTAAGTGTTTCAGAGGATAAAAAAGATATTTTCATAACATATAGTATTTCAGAGGGAGAAAAATATAAGATATCAAAGGTCAATTTAATTGGAGATATGCCGGTTGATGCAGCCATATACCAACCGATTCTCGACTCACTGTTAGAAGAGATATACTCCCAGGCTCAAATAACAGCAATTGAAGAATTTCTTACTTCAATACTAGGAAATGAAGGTTATACATTTGCACAAGTCAAAGGCAATCCAGAGCCAGCGGAATCGGGTCAAGACGTAGAGCTGACTTTTATAGTTCAACCTGGAAATAGAACCTATGCAAGAAAAATTAATTTTGCAGGTAATTTTTTAACTAATGATGAAGTTTTGAGAAGAGAAATGCGTCAGTTTGAAGGCGCTTGGGCTTCAGACGATAGAATTGAGTCATCCAAAATAAGGCTAGAGAGGCTCGGATATTTTAAAGAAGTAAATGTTGAAACCATTCCTGTGCCAGGAACAGAAGATCAGATTGATATTGAGTTCACGGTGGAAGAGGAGAGCACATCTTCAATAGGTGGATCTATTGGGTACAGTGATTTCGGTTTAAATTTAGGGCTTAACTTATCCGATAATAATTTCATGGGCACTGGTAATAAGGTAAATATAGGATTGAATAAAAGTGTTTATCAGGATCTTTATAATATATCTTTCTTTGACCCATATTTCACCATGGACGGGGTAAGCAGGGGCTATAGCATCTATTTCAGAGAAACAGATTATGGTGAGTTTAATGTAGCAAACTATTTAACTAATAGTATTGGAGCTGGAGTTCAGTTCAGCTACCCATTGAGTGAAACTCAAAGAATTGGTTTAAATATCAATTATGATAATACTGAAATCCAAGAAGGTACTTTGCCAGCAAGAGAAATCGCTGACTTTTTAAAATCAGAAGGTACTGCATTTGAAGTGATAAAACTGCAGGCAGTCTGGTCAAGGATTACACTCAATCGTGGTTTGTTTCCTACGAATGGATCTCAGCTTGATATCATGCTTCAAACCACCGTCCCTGGTAGTGATATAAATTACTACAAACTCAATTTACAAAATAAATTTTACAGACCGCTTCCTTTTGCAGATCTAGTATTTGGATTTGATGGGTCTTTGGGGTACATAGGAACATATGGTGATACCGAGGTCCCACCATTTTTCGAAAATTTTTACTCTGGAGGACCAAAATCAATTCGCGGTTTTAGATCCAATACCTTGGGACCCAGAGTAACTCCTACCCCATGCTATGGTTTTGTTCCAGAGACCGAAGAATGCCCCCCATTTTATGACACTGACTTTGATGGAGTGCCTGATACACCTGCTCCTAACCCTTACGCCTACTCACAAGCATTTGATCCGATTGGAGGAAATTTTTTAATTGAGGGCAGTCTGCAGCTTATTTTTAAATTACCCATGGTTGATGATCAGCGTTCCATGCGCTCCGCCTTCTTTATAGATTTTGGAAATGTATTTCAGACTGATTGTCGCGATTATCAAATTAATTGCTACGAACCAACGATTAACGAATTAAGATATTCAATTGGAGTTGGAGTCACATGGATGACAGGCTTCGGACCTATGAGTTTTAGCTTTTCGCAGCCCTTCAATGACGGCATTTTTGATAGAACAGAACAATTCCAATTCACAATTGGTACAGTATTCTAGTTTTTTAGAATATTTCATATAAAATATGCGAACTTACTTAGAGGGTTATTATGAAAAATAGACTACTAGCAGGATTATTTCTATTCAGCACATTTTCAACTGGAGTTTTTGCTGTTGATGGCATGGCAGTTATTGATATGAGAACTGCTGTCTTGGCAACTCAAACTGCACAAAATGCTTTCAAAGCTCTTGAGAGCGATAGCGAATATGCTGGAAATGTTGAAAGAGCTCAGGCTCTCCAGTCTGATAGGCAGGCTATGGCTGAAAAGCTTCAAAAGGAGTCAGAGACCTTATCTCAAGATGAAATTGCTAGTATGCAAAGAAGCATCCAAGAGAAAACCAAAGACTTAGAGTTTATCATTGGAAAAATTCAATCAAAGCAAACCGAAACCGCAGATAAAGTTTTTAGAGATTTAAATCCAACTTTGCAAAAAATTCTTCAAGAATTAATTGCTGCTAAGCAAGTTAAAGTTCTTCTAGGAAGAGAGACTGTATTGTTTGCTGATCCTGCAATGGATTTAACAGATGATGTAACATCCATGCTTGATGTTGCCTCCAAAGCAACTGCAAAATAGTAAAGGCTTGTCCAAAACTATATATTCTCTAGAGAATATCGCATCCATTATTAGCGGCAGGCTGATTGGCGATCCCAATCAGCTTGTCGATACGCTGAGCCCAATACAGCACTCCACTCATTCCAGCATTTCTTTTGTCTCTTCTAAGAAATTTGAGAAGTATATTGTTGGATGCAAAGCTGCAGCATTGGTAGTTGCAGACAGTTATAGCCCTAACGATAACAAGAATTATATTCTTGTTAAAGATCCCTATTACGCATTTGCAATTCTAAGTAAGATGTTTGATCCTATAGAGGATATGTTTGAGGGAATCGAGCTTGCTCCTATAATAAATTCCAATCCTGATGTTGATCAGACTGCAAAAATATACCAAGGAGCAATAGTCTCAGATACGGCATCAATTCTGAGAGACGCAGTGATCGGTCCGAACGTTTTTATTGGGCCTAACTGTGTAGTTGGTGAGGGCACCATAATACACGCTAATTCAAGTCTCATGAGAAGCGTTGTGATTGGTAAAAATTGTATTATCCAAAATAATTGTATTCTTGGTTCGGATGGGTTTGGGTTTGCGCCATCCAAAGATGGATATCAAAAAATTCATCAATTAGGGAAATTAATCGTAGGAGACAATGTAGAGTTTGGAGCAGGCTGCACTATTGATCGAGGGGCCCTTGAGGATACGATAATTGGCAACGGAGTAAAGTTAGATAATCAAGTGCATATTGCTCATAATGTAGTATTAGGCGATAACTGTGCTATAGCTGCTAAGTGCGCAATTGCTGGATCCACTAAGATAGGCAAGAATTTACAAATGGGCGGTTTATCAGGTGTTATTGGACATCTTGAGATTTGTGACAATGTTTTTATTGGAGCACATACTTTAATCACCAAAAGTATCAGAGAGCCTGGAAATTACGTAGGCATTATGCCAGCCCAAGAACATAAAGATTGGGCAAAATCTTCAGTAGCTATAAGGCAATTAGGAAAAAAATAATGTATCAAATTGACCATATCCTAAAACATCTTCCTCACAGGTTTCCTTTCCTTTTTGTCGACAGGGTAATTTCAGTGGAGGAAGGAGTATCTATTCATGCCCAAAAATGTGTAACCATTGGAGAGGATTTTTTTAATGGTCATTTTCCTGATAAACCAGTGATGCCTGGCGTTATTATCATTGAAGCTTTAGCACAGGCCTCTGGTATTTTAGGTTTTATGACTATGAATAAGACACCAGATAGCGGGAGTATTTATTATTTTGCAGGAGCTGATGATGTAAGATTTAGAAACCCCGTAGTTCCTGGCGACACTCTTGAATTATTTTCTAAAATAGTAGGAAATAAGAGGGGGATTTGGAAATTTGATTGTAAAGCAATGGTGGGGGACAAAGAAGTTTGTTCTGCCACTATATTATGTGCCGATAGGCCAAAGTAATGGATAATTTTTCTTTCATTCATCCTAGTTCAAAAATAAGCGCTTCAGCAGATATTGGACCTTTTTGTTTTATCGGAGAGGATGTTGAAATTGGTGATAACTGTATATTGCATTCCCATGTAGTTATTAAAGGACCAACAAAAATATCATCTGGTAATATCTTTTATCAATTTTCTACCATAGGAGAAGATACTCCTGACAAAAAGTTTAAAGGCGAAAGGACGCTACTTACAATCGGCAAGAATAATATTTTCCGAGAGGGAGTTACGGTGCACAGGGGCACCGTGCAAGATGAAGGCATAACTTCTATTGAAGATAATAATTTATTTATGGCATATACCCATGTAGCTCATGATTGTCGAGTGGGCTCAAATAATGTTATGGCTAATAATTCAGGCTTAGCTGGCCATGTGCACATAGGGAACAATGTAATATTAGGTGGCTATACTCTTGTCCATCAATTTTGCAAGATTGGGGATTTTGCTTTTACGGGTCTTAATACAGTAATCACTATGGATATCCCTGCGTATGTCAAAATAGCAGCTAATCCTGCTAGACCAATTGGGCTTAATACGGTTGGACTCCAAAGGCATGGATTTGATGAATCAAACATCAATCTTCTTAAAAAAGCATACAGAGCACTTTATAGGAAGGGGCTTAGTCTTCAAGAAGCAATCAAATCGATCGAGCAGCTCAATCATGATCACGCAGGGATCCTTGATACATTTCTAAACTCTATCAAAACCTCTGAAAGAGGCATATTGAGATAGTGAGCATAAATACCCTGAATGTTGGTATTATTGCTACCGAACATTCCGGCGACTTACTTGGTCATGCACTACTCACAGAGATTAGAAAAATAAGTAATGTTGCAATTTACGGAATAGGCCTTGAAAAGCTTGCCTCTTTGGGACTATCAAGTCCAAATGTTGAAACCCATTATTTAAATGTAATGGGGATAATCGATCCGATTAGAAATCTGTCAAAAATATTAACCATAAGAAAAAAAGTTATAGATTTTCTTTTGTCAAATCAAATAGATATTTTTATTGGCATTGATGCACCAGATTTTAATATGGGTATTCACAAAATCATGCATTCAAAGGGTATCAGAACAATTCAGCTAGTTAGCCCAAGTGTTTGGGCCTGGAGACAAAATAGAATAAAAAAAATCAAAAAATATATCGACTGCACTTTATGCTTATTCCCCTTTGAAAAACAATTCTACGATGCGAGTAATACTCAAGCTATTTTTGTTGGCCATCCATTTTCTAATATTGAAGATTTTTATCAGCAAGAAAAGAGTGATGAATTTATTGCTCTGCTTCCTGGGAGCAGGGAGAGCGAGTTGGTAAATATATTCCCAATAATGCTAGAGTTTGCAAAAAAAATTTCAGCCAAAGATTCTAGCAAGCATTTCCTTATTCCCGCTGCATCCGTTAAACAAAAAAACTTTATCATCGATTTGTGTAACAAGGCATTAATTAAGTTCACTTGCGATGTAGATAGCATGAGAGATTTTCTTGTGAAGTCAAATATAGCAGTTGTTACCTCTGGAACTGCAACTTTAGAAGCGGCCTGCTATGGATCATCACCAATTATTTGTTATAAAACGAGTAGATTAAATTATGCTATTTTAAGCAGATTGAATAAGGCCCCTTTTATTGGCTTACCCAATCTTATTTTAAATAAATTAGCATTTCCAGAGCTGATACAAGACAACCTTACTGCTGAAAAAATCCTAGAGAGCTATCATAAGCTATCCTTTGATCAGCAAAAGAAAGAATCTCTTACTCAGCTTAAATCAGCCATTAAAGGAGAAGGATTCTCAAAAGCTGCTTCCTATATAATCTCTAGCAAGTGATTGCTGGTGTAGATGAGGTTGGAAGAGGATGTCTTGCTGGTCCAGTTTGCGCTTGCGCTGTAATATTAAAGAGGCGAATCCCCGGATTAACGGACTCAAAGAAATTATCTGTGAAGGCTCGCGAAGAGTTATCCATCAAGATAAAGCAATCAGCATGGGTTGGTTATGGGATGGTCGATGCTAAAACGATCGACGATATAAATATTCACCAAGCAAGCTTGCTTGCAATGCAAAAAGCAGTTGAAGATTTGGAGATAGAACCTGAAGAAATTCTTGTGGATGGGAAATTTTGCTTGCCAATTGATATACCAAATAAAGCTATAATATCAGGCGATAATTTGGTAGCTGAAATCTCAGCCGCATCAATTATTGCTAAAGTATGGAGAGACTCTTGGATGGTTAAAATGGATCAGTATTATCCTGATTATGGTTTTTCACAACATAAAGGATACCCAACAAAATTGCATAAAGAAGCTCTTAAAAAACATGGACGCAGTCCAATTCATAGAATCACATTTTCTGGGGTGAGTATTGAAGCATAAGTTTATTCATCTAAGAAACTCATCTGAATTTAGCATTACCAGGGGGTTATTTAGACCTAAAGAAATTATTGATCAGGCAATCAAGAAAAAAATGCCTGCTGTTGCGCTAACGGATTTTAACAATCTATTTGCAGCAGTTAAATTTGTTTCATATGCTGAAGCTAATGGCATCAAACCCATCCTTGGATCTGTAATTTCTGTTCAAGGTAAGGCTGATATTGATGAAGTATTAGTGCTCATAAGGAATCACACAGGTTTATTAAACCTACTAAAAATTATTTCTCTCTCTCAAGAAAATAAAACTTCAGACGTTGCATTCATTCATTTCTCTCAATTTATCAAGCATCTCGATGGATTATTTGTCATTGTAGGCGGACAACGAAGCCTTGCTAGAAAATACGCTGTCAATGGAAGAGATGATTTAATTGAACGCTTACTGGTGCATTACAAGAATGCCTTGCAAGAAAAAATGTTCTTGGAAATCAATGAAATTTCAGATGGGGATTCATTTGCAAATTCTTTTTTTGCAAGCATGGCGGAGCAGCATCAAATACCAATGGTTGCAACAAACGATGTTCTTTTTGCAAATCAAAGTGATTTTGATATTCATGACATAAAGGTCTGCATCAATACAGGAAAAGTTATTGATGATAAAAATCGAGCAAAAGAATTTAAATCATCACAGTATTTTAAAAGTCCAAAGGAGATGTATGCGCTCCTTCCTGAGTATAAAACTGCACTAGAAAACTCATACAAACTAGCCATAAAATGCAACGTAAGTTTTACGACTGGTAAATATTTTTTGCCAGAATATCCAGTTTCAGGAGAGCAAACTTTCGATTCCTATTTGGAATCTGAGGCCAAATCAGGGCTTGCATCCTTCCTTGCAAAGATTGATCCGAAAGAGCATTCGAAATATCAAAGCAGAATGAACCTTGAGCTAGAATCAATAAAATCAACTGGCTTTTCAAGTTACTTTCTAATAGTTGCAGATTTCATTAATTGGTCAAAGAATAATAACGTGCCTGTTGGGCCGGGCAGAGGTTCAGGTGCAGGTTCTTTGGTCGCATTTTCTCTAGGAATTACTGCGTTGGATCCGATTGAGCATGGATTACTCTTTGAAAGATTTATCAATCCTGAGCGCATTTCCATGCCTGATTTTGATGTAGATTTTTGCATGGAAAAAAGAGATTTAGTTATTGAGTATGTTTCACAAAAATATGGAACCAAAGCGGTATCTCAAATTGCTACCTTTGGAACTATGGCTGCTAGAGCAGTTGTCAGAGATGTTGCGAGAGCATTGGGTCGGCCATATGCATTAGGGGACAGGATTTCTAAAATGATTCCCTTTGTTCCAGGTATGACTCTCGAGAGGGCTATCAAACAACAACCACTCTTAAAAGAGATGATACAGAATGACGAAGAAGTTTCAGAAATTATTGAAATCTCTTTCAAGTTAGAGGGGATTGCCAGAAATGTAGGTAAACATGCAGGGGGTATTGTGATAGCTCCTGGACAAATTACTGATTTTTGCCCGCTCTTCATTGACTCTTCATCTGGTTCAACAATGACGCAATTTGATAAAGACGATTTAGAGAAAATTGGCTTAGTGAAATTTGATTTTTTGGGATTGCGGACTCTTACAGTAATCAGTAAAGCTATCAAAGCAATTAATATCATGAAAGATTCATTAGATGAGGATCTCCTAGATTTAGATGCTATCCCGCTAGATGATCAGAAAGTGTTTGAGTTGTTGCAACTTGGAAAAACTACTGCTGTTTTTCAACTTGAGTCGCCTGGAATGCGAGAGCTCATTAGAAGGCTCAAACCTACAAAATTTGAAGAAATAACGGCTTTATTAGCCTTGTATCGACCTGGTCCTCTCGAGTCTGGTATGGATGATCAATTTGTTGATAGAAAGCATGGAAGAATTAATGTTTCATATCCCCATCCGCTTTTGGAGCCAATTTTATCTGAAACATACGGAGTGATCTTATATCAAGAGCAGGTAATGCAGGCTGCGCAAGTTCTTGCTGGCTACTCGCTGGGCCAGGCAGATATCCTGAGACGAGCGATGGGTAAGAAAAAAGTTGAAGAGATGGAAGAGCAAAGGGCAGTATTTGTTGAGGGTTGCAAAAAAAATAATATAAAAGAAGGGCTTGCATCAAAAATATTTGATTTGATCGAAAAATTTGCTGGTTACGGATTCAATAAGTCTCATTCAGCAGCCTATGCATTAATTTCCTACCAAACTGCATACTTAAAAACTTATTATCCCGAGCAATTTATGGCAGCAGTGCTTTCAACAGAGCTTGGAAATACCGATAAGATTTATACACTCCTTAAAGAGTGTCAGAGTTTGGGCATAAGAGTTCAAAAACCAGATATTCTTTCATCTCAAAAAGAATTCTTTGTAAATGACCAAAATGTTATTGAGTATGGTTTAGGGGCAATTAAAGGCGTTGCTGATTCATTTATTAACCATATCCTAGAAAATCGAGGAAAATATAAAATTCAAAATCTTTTTGATCTTACAAAAAAATTTGATATCAAACTTGGAGGCAAAAAATCTATAGAAGCTTTAGCAAAGTCAGGGGCATTTGATTCTTTAGCTCCAAGTAGGTCGGTGGCTATCTATTCTTTAGAAGATATTTTATCAGAATCACAGAAAGGTAATACTCAACATACTGGAGGAGACCTTTTTACTTCGAATTCAATTGATTTTGACCCATATGAAAAGTTTAAAAATAAAGACGATATCAGTAATAATGAAATCCTAGAATTAGAAAGAGAGGCTCTTGGCTTTTATTTTTCAGGACATCCTGTTGAATCTTTAGGAAGAACATTGGCTGGCCATACAATACACAAGATTCATGAATTAACTCCTGAAATTAAAAAATCTAAAGTTGCAGGACTGATTCAAAGCATTAGGCAAACGCGTGATAGGCAAGGACAACAAATATATTTTGTAAACTTTGATGATGGCTCTGGGTCTATGGATGCAATCGTTGGCAATGAACTGATACAAAAAAATCATGAAATAATCAAAAAAAATAACATTCTTATATTTTCTGGTGATATCAGTGTTGATGATTACCGTTCAAAAGAAGTGGGCAAGATACAATTTAAAATGAATGTAAAAAAATTGACCCCTCTGGATGGAATTTATAAAAACATTCAGTCGATTACCTTGCATGTTACTCAAGAGCAATTGCCTATGTTGAAAGTGGGAATGGAAAACTTGAAGAATATTAATGGCTCGATTTGGGATTCCGGAGATTGTGCA
>JALRBL010000056.1 GCA_023257795.1 Gammaproteobacteria bacterium | reverse complement strand
TAGGTGCATAAGTACCTTTGTATCCAGCTAGACCAGTTGCGTTGATATGCTTCATCACAGCTGCAGCAACTGCAGGTGATGTAAATACAACATTAGGATCGTTAGCTCCTGTTGGAATATATGCTAATGAGTAATCGGCATAGAAATTACCACTTCCACCAACAGAGTTATAGCCAACTTCATCAAAGGTCACACTGTATCTCTCTCCTGATTTTGCAACATACACTAGAGAGAATCTAGTATCGTTGTTACCAATGATTTGAGTTGTGTAATCTAGTGAGAAGATAAATTTATCATCAATCATATAGCTTGATGGAGTATCGACTAGGTTCTCACCATCGTATCTTTGTGTATAACCGTAAGAGGATTCAGCTTGTGCAGATGTTAGAGGATAAATATCCGTAGCATCAACTGCACTGTAGGCAAACATAGCTTTTAAATCACCAAAGGATTTGGTCACAGAGAATGTGAAAGCATCAGCTCCACCTTGATCTGCATTGGTTAGGTAAAAATCAGGTACAGTACTTCTATAGACAGGTCTGCCATCGGCACGAGTTGTGCCAGTGCTTCTAATACCTAGGTCTTTATAGAATACAGCTTTTTCAACTTCATCTCTGTTCCATTCAAAAGTGAATTCATAACCAGATTCAGTTACATAATCCACTGCAATGTTAGCTCTCCATGATGAAGGAGCTTCAAAGTTAGGATCGGTACCTTGAGCATCACCAAAATAAGCGCCTCTTAACTGGTAATCAGATGTTGGTCCAACCCAGAAGAAGGCTGGATCAGCAACGGATGCTGCTGGCATAGTACCAATAACACTTGAGAAGCTTCTGAATCTATTATAGTCAGTAGCACCACCAGATCTTGAATACTGGTTACCGTACCAAACGTTAGGAATTCTACCAAGGAATAAACCATAGCCACCTCTTAGGGTTGCATCAATAACGCCAATACCGACATTATCAAGAAGACCGGCAAGGTGATCAGTAACATTCATTGTGAATGAAGCTCTAGGCTGAACTTTACTAAAGTCAAATCTAGAGTTGTTAGGAACACCATTTCTCTCTAAGAACTTAGGATTAAGTCTAGCTTCTGTTGGTGTTTCCATTTGATCGTATCTAACACCTAAAATGACTGTTAGATCGTCATTAACATACCACTTATCTTGAAGGTAGAATGTGTTCTTTTCAATCTTGAAATCTGCTGCAGCAGTATCTACGTCAAGTGGTCCAGTAATTGGTGTTTGGAATCTTAAATAACTCCATGTACCAGTTCTGAAATCTTCAATAGAATCAAAATAAATCTCTCCGTTGTACCTTGCAATAAAGAGGTTGTAGATATCCGATTCTTCTGTTTCATAACCAACTGTTATAAGGTGATCACCTAAATCATAGTCAGCTTTGAGAGTTAAGTACTCAGAGTTAGCCTCAATTCTGTTAGCACCTCTATACCTGTCCCCGCCAAGATAAACATCATCACCACCAACTGTGATTTTTGCTTCTGGGAAGAACGGATCGCCAACTGATCTATCATCTTCGTACATATCATAAGTTGTGTACTTAATTTTAGTCCTTAATCTATCTGACCAGTCGCTGTAAAGCGTAAATGATTCTCTATCAATTTCTGGTGGCTTGATGTAATAGTTATTACTAAATACTGCGGATCCGCGATTATATTTTTGTGGCAATACATCTTCTGAATGAGAGACATTTACTTCGGCTCTGTGATTATCGTTGATGTACCAATCTAATTTTGCAGTATATTGCTCTTGAGTTTCTGGGAAAGAAACATTATTGATTTGACCAGGATCATACCCGTAAACATTCTTTGCGATATCGGCAATTTCATTTGCCATAGCAGTAGTTAATGTCTCAGCAGGGTTTGGTGCTCCACTGTCTTTAGTACCATAAAGTACTGGAGACGAACCTTCAAATTCTTCAAAACCAAAAAAGAAAAATAGTTTGTCTTTAATGATTGGACCAGAAAGTGTCCAGGTTGTTATCTCTTCAGAAAAAGTTGAGAATTTTTGATCATTATATTTACCAAGATTATCTTGATCCCTTTTGGTTGTATAAAAAGTTCCATGAAAATCATTAGAACCAGACTTAGTAACAACAGCAATAGAACCACCAGTAGCATTACCTCTGGCAACATCAAATGGTGTTACATCAATAGAGATTTGATCTACAAAGTCCATTGAAATTGGGTTTCTCATAGTACCAAATCCATTACTGTTAAGACCGAATGGATCGTTAAAGCTAATACCATCTATAGCAAAATCATTGAATCTGTTGTTTTGACCCATTACTGAGATTTCTGAGCTTCTTGCACTTCCAGTGTTAATTGAAACCCTTGGATCAAGTTTTGCAAAATCAGCTACTGATCTGCTTACAGTTGGAACACCGTCCATAGCATTTCTATCTAAGGTTGTTCCGGTTCCAACTTTAATAGAACCAGCACCTCTTGATGCAGTTACAACTACCTCCTCAACGGATGATGAAGTAGCAACTAGATCAACAGAAACACTGGTGGTTTCAGTTAAAACAAGGTAAACATTTTCAACACTCTGTGTACCATAGCCAGCTGCACTAACACTTACTGTGTATGGGCCACCAACGGGTAAGAAAGATAGAGAAAAGTTACCATTAGCACTAGCTGTGGTTGTCTTAGTAGCTCCAGTTGGTTCGTAAGTAACACTTACTTCTGCACCGCCAACATTAACGTTACCTCTCATAGAAGAAGTAGTATCAACGTCAGCAAATACAGGGAAGGAGACTAAAAGACATGTGAATAAAAGTCTTTTAAATGAATTCATAGAAGATCCCTCTAGGTTAATTTCTACTGAGATTTTATAACTTTTTATGCGAAGATAAAAGTTACAATTCTGTGAACTTTTATTTTGAAAACAAATAATAGATAATAGTTCAGGAAATCAGTAAGTTAGACTGATATAAAATTTGCTTTAAGATAATCTCTTAACACTTCTGGAATGATAATTTTTCCGTCGGAAGAGAAGTTATTTTCAACCACCGCTATAAGCGCCCTACCAGCTGCTAAAGCTGACCCATTGAGAGTATGTACTAGTTTGGTTTTTCCATCTTCTTTGAAACGAATTTTTGCTCTTCTTGCTTGAAAATCGAGGCAATTAGAGCATGATGAAATCTCTCTGTACTTTGCTTGGCTAGGAAGCCACACTTCCAAATCATAAGTTTTTGCAGATGAGAAACCAAGATCTCCAGAACAGAGTTCAATAATCTGATAAGGCAATTCTAATAGTTTTAATATATTTTCTGCATGCGCTGTCATATCTTCAAGCGAGTCATAAGAATTATTAGGATGAACAAGTTGCACTACTTCCACTTTTTCAAATTGATGCTGACGAATGAGTCCTCTAGTATCTTGACCATAGCTACCCGCTTCAGATCTAAAACAAGGTGTATGAGCCGTGTATTTAAGCGGACCTTTAGATAAATCAATGATTTCGTCTCTATGAAGGTTCGTCAGAGGAACTTCTGCTGTTGGAATAAGATAATATTCATCAGATATTTTAAATAAATCTTCTTCAAATTTGGGTAATTGGCCGGTCCCAAACAAAGAATCTCTGTTTGCGATATAAGGAACGTACATTTCTTTATATCCAGCCTTGGTTGCCTCATGCAGCATAAATTGAATCAAAGCCCTTTGAAGTGCAGCTAGCTCCCCCTCGAGAACAGCAAATCTTGATCCAGTAAGTTTGGTTGCTAATTCAGTTGAAATCTTCGAAGTAATTTCGAGATGGTCTGGCGAGGGATTGAGAGAAGGCTCCTTGGCTGATTGACGAACTAATTTATTGAAAGTTTCGTCCTTACCCAAAGGAGATGATTTAGAGACTAGGTTAGGAATGTAGCTAAGAAAATTATTCAATTCTAAATCAGCATCTTTAAATTTGGTCTCCTGATCATTTAAAGCAGACTTAATATTATTTATTTCGACATCGAGTGAATCGGTAGAAGCTCCAGTTTTCTTAAGGTTTCCATATTCTTTAGATAACTGATTTCTTTTGGCCTGCAATTCTTCCGCAGTCTGTTGCAAAGATCTCTTAGTTTGATCAAGTTTTTGAAACTTATCTATATCAAGATCGTATCCCCTACTTTTGAGATTATCTAAGACCTCAGCAGGGTTATCTCTTAGGTAATTAGAATCTATCATCCAAGTATTTTTTTTATTGCGGCATAACCAATTATATTGGCCATTATACAAATTATTACCATGGAAAGACTGTACAAAATCGCATTCAAGTATTTTCCTGATAAATATATTTCTAATGAGTTATTTGTAAAAGCGCTCATAGTTGTAAATGAACCTAGAACACCTATGCTAAATAAGCTAAATAAAGGGCCTTTATTGGAAAAAAATGCAAACAAAGCACCCATTGCACAACAACCAATAGCATTGATGATTAATACATTGATTGCTGGTGCAGAGTTTAGAGCGCCAAGCAAGTAAAGCCTTAAAAGCGCACCAATACCACCACCAATAAAAATTGCAATTAGGTTTATCATGACGACGAGAAATTAATAATGTGGGTTATGCTCATTTGATCCAAATACCGAAGCAAAATTACCCTGTCGTCCAATAGAGTAACTTCAATGGGGTTTAAAAAATCTTCGTGCCGAATAGTGTAAATATTTTGATCCATTTCAACCTCGGCCTCTTTAAATGAGATTTGATCCGATAAAAGAATTGCAATAAAAGGGTTTTGTATCTCATCCAAAGGAAAGAAATCTGTTTGATTAAACTCGTGATCGATAATTTCCAAACCATTTGTAGTTAGAATATATTCTTCAGATAACGGTTCATCTACCTTGATAATGTAGGAATTATTTACAAAAATGAATTGGCCTTTTGAGTAAGAAACTTTTGATGCGGTATCATCAAAAGCACCCTCTTCAAAGTCATAATTTTTTTGAAAAGCAGTTTTAATTTTATTAAGCATCAATTCATCAGCTGAGGTTGATTGAACCTGAAAGGCTAATATCGCAATAAAGAAAAATTTGATCATCTTTTTGGAACAAGCACTTCCCTTGTTCCATTGGTATTCATCTCAGAAACCAATCCAGCCTCTTCCATTGCCTCAATCAGTCTCGCAGCTCTGTTGTAACCAATGCGAAGTTTTCTTTGGACTGCTGAAATAGATGCCCTTCTGGATTCGATAACAAAGTTCACTGCCTCATCATAAAGCTCATCGCTATCTTCGGTGCTGGATGTATCCAAAGAGGACCAACCAGGTATTGGACCCGTTTCTTGAAGCTCAGAGGTTATTTCGTCAAGGTAGTCTGGTTCAGATCGTTCTTTCCAATCGTTTACAACTCTATGCACTTCATCATCGCCTACAAATGCACCATGCACCCGCATTGGAATTCCCTGTCCAGCTGGAAGATAAAGCATGTCTCCAGAGCCCAATAATTGCTCCGCTCCACCTTGATCAAGAATTGTTCGAGAATCAATTTTAGAAGATACCTGAAAACCTATTCTGGTAGGAATATTTGCTTTGATCAATCCAGTGATCACATCAACAGATGGCCTTTGGGTTGCTAAGATTAAGTGAATGCCTGCAGCCCTAGCTTTTTGGGCTATTCTAGCAATGAGATGCTCAACTTTTTTTCCGACTAACATCATCATGTCAGCAAATTCGTCCACCACAACCACTATTGAAGGAAGTGGCTCCAGTTCAATTTCATCATCCTCATCAACAAATGGATCGTAGAGAGGCTTGCCTGCAGCTTTTGCTTCGTTAACTTTTTTGTTAAAACCTGCTAAATTTCTAACTCCCATCTCTGACATCAACTTATAACGCCTATCCATTTCAGCAACACACCACCTCAAACCATTAGAAGCATCAGTCATGTCAGTTATTACAGGAGTTAATAGATGCGGAATACCATCGTAAACTGAAAGTTCTAACATCTTAGGATCAATCATGATTAAACGGACATCGGTTGGATCTGATTTAAATAATAAACTTAGCAACATTGCATTGATACCAACGGATTTACCAGAGCCGGTAGTACCTGCAACCAATAAGTGCGGCATTTTTGCTAAATCAACGACCACGGGTTTACCTGAAATATCGTGACCCAAGGCAAGCGATAATGGAGAAGAAGCATTGGTAAATTCTCCGGAGGCAATAATCTCAGAAAGTCTGACCATTTTTCGATTGGTATTAGGTATTTCAATTCCGATAACCGATTTGCCTTCTATAACTTCAACTACCCTGACACTACTCACAGCAAGTGATCGAGCAATATCTTGAGAAATGTTTGTTATCCTGCTTGCCTTGGTACCTGGTGCTGGTTGAATTTCAAACCGAGTAATAACCGGCCCCGGAAGAACGGATACAACTCTTGCTTCTACATTGAATTCTTGAAGCTTAGTTTCAAGCAAATCTGCTATCTGATTTAACTCACTCTGGGTTAATGATGATCCATCGTCCAAAGCACGATCCAATAATTCCGCACCAGGAAGGGTTGTATCTGAAGATTCTGCTTTGTAAACAGTAGAAGTTATCTTTTTGGTTTCCCTGATTTCTTTGGCATCTTCATTTGGATTGTCAGAACTAGACTTATTTTTATTTTCAAATGGTGTAATTGGTGCCTCGGAAGCTTTCTCTTTGTCTTCTATTTGAACTTGTTGAATAACTCTATCTAACTCCTGAGAATCTATTTTCTTCTCTTCCCTGATGATCTCTTTCTCTTTGTTGGTAAATTTAATCGCAGTAAGAGCTTTGTATAACTTTGCCATCAATGCATTAAAAGTTGTGAAAACAAATACCATCGCATCCTTAAGAAGATTAAGACCCTTAAGGCTTAGTCTGCCGGTTTGGTCAGCAACATTAAGCCAAGAAAAATTAAAACTTAGGGCAATGCAACTTATAAAAAATATCACTATAAAGATGAGCGCGCCTACTGTACCAACTACCGCAGAAACAGAAGAAAAGCCAAACTCACCTATCAAGCCCCCTGGAGAAAATCCATTAACAGAATCTTGATTAAAATAGATTTGCAAAAGCATACAAGCACAAATTACTAAGACAAAGTCAGCTATCACTCTGAACCATAGGTTGTTGTTAAATGCTTGTTCAAAAAATAAGGCGCGAACTGATTCAGTGGTAGCTAGCAGCAATAATACATATGAAGCCAAACCAAAAGCAGTTAATAAAATAGCAGAAATACTTGCTCCCAAAGGTCCGCCAAGGTTTGAAGCGGAAACAATGGATGATGAATAAGATAGTAAGCTTGGATCAGCAGGATCAAACGAAATCAATGAAATAAATAGGTATAAAACTACAGCCAAACCAATAATGGAAATAATATTTCTTACTAAGCTTTGCATGGGTACTTTTAGTCTAATTATATTAGCTTTCGTGATGATTTTCTTTAATACTACTCTATAATTTCATTATGAGCACCAATCATGCAAAAGTTATCATTTTAGGCTCTGGACCTGCAGGTTACGCTGCTTCAATTTATGCAGCTAGAGCAGGACTGGATCCATTACTAATTACCGGGATTGAAGTTGGTGGACAGCTAACGACTACTACTGAAGTAGAAAATTGGCCTGGTGATTTTGAAGATCTACAAGGTCCTGAATTGATGGAACGGATGAAAAAACATGCAGAAAAATTTGGTGTAAATATAAAACATGATCATATCAAAGAGGCAAGTCTATCTTCCAAACCTTTCCTTCTTAAGGGAGAACATGAATGGACCTGTGATGCCTTAATAATAGCTACCGGTGCTAGTGCGAAATACCTAGGCTTAGAAAGTGAAAAAAAATTCTTAGGTAAAGGTGTTTCAGCTTGCGCTACGTGCGATGGTTTTTTCTTTAGAGATCAAGAAGTGGTTGTTGTGGGTGGTGGGAATACAGCAGTTGAGGAGGCTTTGTATCTCTCAAGAATTTGTTCCAAAGTCCATTTAGTCCATAGAAGAAATGAATTACGAGCCGAAAAAATTTTACAAAATAGAGTTTTTGAGCAAGAAAAAATTGGTAAGATCGAATTGCACTGGAATAGCCAACTTGATGAAGTGCTTGGCGACGAAACGGGGGTAACCGGTGCTAGAATCCTAAAAAATAATGTTCCTCAGGATATTCAAGTCCATGGTGTCTTTATAGCCATAGGGCATCAACCTAATACCCAAATATTTAAAAATGAATTAAAGATGCATAACGACTATATAGTGATTCAATCTGGGCTTCATGGTATGGCCACGGCAACCAGCATAGAGGGTGTTTTTGCCGCTGGGGATGTCTCAGACCAAATCTATAGACAAGCCATCACCTCTGCCGGCTTTGGTTGCATGGCAGCACTGGATGCTGAAAAATATTTGAGTGAGTAGTTTGTCTACTGAGAAGAAACCCAAAGAAGCCCTGCAATAACTCCGACAACAATAATTACAAAAGCAACATAAGCATCCGATTTACTATCTTCGTTTGCTTCGTGATTGTCATAATACTCGTCAAATTTATCGCTCATTTTTTTTATTCTCCGTGTTGTAAAACAACTCTTCCTTCTTGAAGGCCTGAGTATATTTTATTTATTTCATCTGGCATTGCATCAAGTTTAACAATTTTTGATTGATCCCGTAGATCAATTTTCCAATCTGAACCTAAAAGCTGCCATAACTCTTCTTTATAAGATCGAGGGCTTTCTGCGGAATCAATTCCGATCAGTCGGATACCGCGTAATATAAATGGGAAAACCGTTGTATTGATTTCAGGACCTGAAACCATTCCACATATAGTTATGATTCCTTTTCTATCAACAAGAGGGAATATTCTATTTAGAATTTGACCTCCTACTGTATCCACAGCTCCGATGAATTTAGGTGCTGCTAATGGCTTGAGATCAGAGTTTTCAAAATCAGAACGATGGATAATAGAACCCTGATCAAGATTAGAAAATAATTTAGAATCCGGTTTACCAGTGATCACTTGGACATCAAAGTTCAAATGCTGCAAAAGTTTTAATGCTATTGATCCCACGCCTCCAGTTGCTCCGGTGACTAAAATTGGTAAATGAGAACGAATATCTTTTAACTCGTAAACCGATGCAGCGGCAGTTAATCCCGCCGTTCCTAACTGCATTGCTTCCAATAGGGATAAAGTCTCAGGGAGTTTTACTATCCACTCATTAGGTACCTGAATAATCTCACCAAATCCACCGAAGGTATTCATGCCTAAGTCGTAACCAGTAACTATTACTTGATCACCATTGTGTAAACTTGCATCTGTTGATTTAAGGATGGTGCCTGACGCATCAATTCCTGGTACAAAAGGATAAGAGCGAGTAACTCCCTTATTCCCTTTTGCGGATAGAGCATCTTTAAAATTTAAAGATGAGTAAGAAACTCGAATAATAGAATGTCCTTCTTTTTCATCTGGGAAAGGTAAATTACTAATTTTACATTCGTAATCTCCTGAAGGAAGCTCAGAAGCTACCAAGGCTCTATATTCAGACACTATCTACTTACCTTGGTCCCATCCTCATGCCAGAGTCAATTCTAATTGTTTCACCATTAAGGTATGTGTTCTCTACTATATGCTGAGCTAACTTACCGTACTCAGTAGGATCGCCAAATCTATGCGGAAATTGAGTTGAATTCAATAACGGCTCTCTCACCTTATCAGAAGCAAGCTTCATGAGAGGAGTATCAAATATACCTGGTGCGATGGTGTTAACCCTTATGCCATGCCTTGCCAAATCTCTTGCAGCTGTGAGCGTTAAGCCGATAACACCTGCTTTAGATGCGCTATATGCAGACTGACCAATTTGACCTTCATAACCTGCAACAGAAGCAGTATTTATTATGACGCCTTTTTCGCCATTCTCATCGCCTTCATTCTTATCCATAAGAACTGCAGCCAAACGCATTACGTTGAATGTTCCAACTAAATTTAAATCTATAATAAATTTAAAATGATCCAATGGATGAGGGCCGTCTTTGCCAATGATTCTTCCTCCATAGCCAGTACCCGCACAGTTCACGCAGACATGCAGTGCGCCAAAAGTTTCTTCAATTTTATTAACTGCATCAATAACTGGTTGCTCTTCCATGATGTTTGTTTGGATAAAGAGAACGTTATCTGATCCAAGTTCATCAACCAACTTGTTAGCATTATCAACGTTTAAATCTAAGATAGCGACCTTAGCACCATTTGCTACAAAATTTCTAAGTGTTGCTTCGCCTAAGCCTGATGCGCCACCCGTAATTGCTACAACTTTATTTTTTAAATTCATTGCTACTCCCTTGCCTTCTATATAGAGGCTGAAATTATAACGACTCAGTAAAACTAGTAAAGTTTAATTAATTGGCATAGATATTGCTTAGATATGAATGGAGGATATAAAAATGAAAAATATATTAATAACTTTTTTCTTGTTGAGCTCTAGTCTTCAGGCTGGATTCTCTGCAAATGTCGCCTTTACGAATGATTATATTTGGAGAGGAATGACACAATCTAACGGCACAGCAATTCAAGGCGGTTTTGATTATGAATCTGAAAGCGGCTTTTATGCTGGAATTTGGGGATCCAATGTAAATTTTAATAATGGCAATGGCCAAGAATTAGATTATTACGCTGGTTACTCAACTAATGTTGGCATCTTGAGTGTTGATGTTGGTTATATAATTTTTGATTATCCAGATTCGAATCCAGATTTAAAATTTGAAGAAACATATTTAGGTTTAAGTCTTTTAGATTTTGGTGTGACTTTTGCACAAGGCAAAGACAACGCACCCGATTATCTTGAATTCACATATTCAAAAGGAAACTTCAGTCTTGCCTACGGAGAGTATGACCATTATGGAAATAACACAACCGCAGGTTACGGATTTGGCTGCGGATCTTTTGAATGTTCAGTAGGCTACTATGAATTTTCAGATAAAGGTTATGGAGCAGATGAAGATGGTGTCTTTTTTAGCGTAAGCGCTTCTTTTTAGGAGATTTGATTATGAAACTTATAACAGCAGTAATTAAACCCTTCAAGCTTCAAGAGGTTAAAGAAGCTTTGGTTGCTATTGGTATTTCTGGTCTTACCATCACTGAAGTAAAAGGCTATGGTAGACAAAAAGGTCATACAGAACTATACAGAGGTGCAGAGTATTCCGTTGATACTCTACCCAAACTAAAACTTGAAATCATCGCTTCTGAAGAACAGGTAGATTCGATTCTAGAGAATATTCAATCCTCTGCATCAACAGGACAAATCGGTGATGGAAAAATCTTTGTAACAAGCCTTGATAATGTGATTCGCATTAGAACTGGTGAGACAGGTAACGAGGCAATTTAGGAGCAATTATGGAAGAAATAAAATTTTCATTAGATACGTTTTACGCATTAATGTCAGGTGCCCTAGTGATGTGGATGGCAGCGGGGTTTACCATGCTAGAAGCAGGACTTGTGCAAAAGAAAGATGTAGCAGAAATAGTTACCAAAAACCTAGGTTTATACTCTATTGCATGCATCATGTACTTGCTCTGCGGGTTTATGCTTATGTACCCCTCAGGATCATGGTTTGAAGGATCTTTTTTAAGTGGTGTCTTTCCCTTTATCGGTACATCCATTGGATTGGCAACAGATTTACCGATAGAAGAAATAGGAATCCCATATGGAATGGATTATTCACAACAAGCAGATTTCTTTTTCCAAGTAGTGTTTGTGGCCACGGCTATGTCCATAGTATCTGGAGCGGTTGCTGGAAGAATGCGTATTTTGCCCTTTTTCTTATTTTCAATTGTTTTGACTGGTTTCATATACCCAATGCAAGGTTATTGGAATTGGGGTGGAGGATTTTTATCTGAACTCGGGTATTCAGATTATGCTGGGTCTGGAACCGTCCATTTAACTGGAGCTGCAGCAGCCTTAGCTGTGGTATTGGCTCTTGGATCAAGAGTTGGAAAATTCAATAAAGATGGATCTAGTAATGCTATGCCTGGATCAAATATTCCAATGGCAGCCTTAGGTGCATGGATTTTATGGTTGGGTTGGTTTGGTTTTAACGGAGGTTCAGAATTAGTTGTATCTTCAGAATCCAATGCCATAGCTGTTAGCCAGGTATTCCTTAATACCAATATGGCAGCATCTGGTGGAGTCATCGGAGCACTTGTAATTGGGTTAATAAGAAGCGGGAAGCTTGATGTAACCATGGCCATCAATGGAGCTATAGCTGGTTTGGTCGCAATTACAGCAGGTCCAAATAGCCCAACTGCCGGAGAAGCAACCCTTATAGGATTTATTGGAGGTCTAATAGTTTACTGCTCAATTCTTTATCTAGAGCAAAAGTTCAAAATAGATGATCCAGTGGGTGCTATTTCAGCACATGGCGTTGTGGGTGTGTTTGGAGTCATGGTTGTGCCATTTACTAATGCCGATGCTAGCTTTTTAGTGCAACTCTATGGAGTGTTAGCCATAAGTTTATTTACTTTTGTAACAAGCTTTGGGAGCATTTCATTGATTAATAAAGTTCTTCCGATTCGTGCAAGCGATGAAGAACAATTTGTAGGACTTGATATTACTGAAATAGGTGTAGAAGCTTATCCAGAATTTAAGTAATCTTATTTACTTCTTATGGGCAGCCCAGGGCTGCCCTTTTTTTATGTGGAAATATCCTCATTCAATCGAATCACAGCATTTGCATATTGATAAAGAAAATATCTTTTAATACTTTCGGAGTGCCCTTCAATGCGTGATTGTAAATAATTCCTAGCGCTGTCAATTTCTATATCGGTAAAACTGTGGTCAGACTTTTTATTAGAGACTAGCTCGTAAGCAGCAATATTGGTTGGGAATATTTTGTAGTTTTTTAAAATAGTAGCGGTTAATTTTGAAGCAATCTCTTTGTAATCATCTTCTTTGTTAAGCTCTAATTTTTTTCCAATAGACAAATGAACCCTTCCCTTTTGTTCTTTAATTCCCCTTGCAATAGATTGCAGATCTTCAAGCTCTCCCTTTTGGTAATTTTTATGATCTGCTAACTCAGCTAATTCAATTGCTTTTTGAAGATCGTTTGGATCTTTTTCGTAAGATATTGATACCGGAATTAAATTAATTCCATTAAAGAATTCTCCTGGTGAGGTATTTTTTCTTTCCATGAGATGTATCATTTTTAGGATTGCAGGATCTGTTTTATCTATTCCATCTTTGGCTCTGCCCTGCTTTTGTGCTATCCAGACGGATTGATGATTATTTAGGCAATGATTAATAAATTCAGATGCCAAAATTAATGAGTTATATATTTCTTTTTTGGATTCTCCATCTCGTTGAATAATAAAGCTTTTGTTTAGTCTCATTAAATTTGCAGCCCATTCTTTTGACATTAAATTATTGCCGACAGCAATATTTGACGTCTGATGACCGTTTTTATTTATGACGAAATTCAATAAAGCTGGGTCTAGGGTTATGTCTCTATGATTGGATACAAATAAATAATTCTTTTTTGTATCTAAATTTTCAACTCCCGATGAAGTGAATTCCTCTATTGAATTAGTAATGGTATTACTCACAAGCTTTTTGAAATAATTCTGCAGCTCATCAACAGAATTGATGGAGCTGGCAAGTCTACTTATCCTGTTGCGGATAATCCAATTGTAGAATGGAACATAACTCCAAAGATTGGGTTTGGTGGCTTGAGCAAATAAATTAATCACTTCTTGTGAATTACAAAGCGACCCTAGTACATCTCTAATTTCAGAATCGTTAAAGGGTCGAATGGATTTAAAGTGTCCCATTTATCCAAGTAATTTAATCATTACTCCAGCTGCAACGGCTGATCCTATGACACCTGCTACATTTGGACCCATGGCATGCATAAGCAAATAATTTTGTGAGTTGTTCTCGAGACCAACTTTATTAACAACTCTTGCTGCCATCGGGACAGCAGAAACTCCCGCAGCTCCAATCAATGGATTAATATTATCTTTAGAAAAATAGTTCATTAATTTAGCCATTAGAACCCCGGTTGCCGTTCCAATTCCAAAAGCAATGATTCCTAAAACCAGGATACCTAATGTTTCGAAAGTAAGAAATTTATCTGCCACTAACTTGGATCCTACTGAGAGACCCAAAAAAATGGTTACGATATTGATCAACGAATTTTGAGCGACTTCGCTTAAACGCTCTACTACCTGAGATTCTCGCAATAAGTTTCCGAAGCAAAACATACCTATTAAGGGAGCAGCGCTTGGCAATAATATACCAACACTTAATACCAAAACGATTGGAAAGACTATCTTTTC
>JALRBL010000095.1 GCA_023257795.1 Gammaproteobacteria bacterium | reverse complement strand
GATGGAACCTCACCAGATGGAGTAACTTGCTCTCAGGAGAGTGGCAAAGAGAGCGACACGAGAACAAAAGTTGCTCTAACCTATAAACCTAATAGTAATTTAACTCTCTTTACTACACAGGCATCTGGCTACAGACCTGGAGGTAACAACTCTGCTCTTCCATATTTTTGTGCTCAAGATCCTGTGGCTCAAAAAACATTTACCAGAAGATATACAACTGATGATGCAAAAACAACTGAGTTCGGAATGAAGATGAGAGGATCAAACTTCCAATTCAATGCGACATACTTCATGGTAGATTGGACAGGAATTATTATCAATGTCAGACCAGGTTGTGGTTGGTCTTATAACTTTAATGGTGGTGAGGCAGAAACAAAGGGCTGGGAAGTTGATTTCCAATACAACATAACCAATAACCTTTCTTTAGATTTTGCTGGAAGCATGATGACTGCAGAAACAACTATTGATATTGATTCTCTAGGTGCTGCTGCTGGCGATAGACTTCCTAACACTGTGGAAGAACAATGGAACCTTGGGCTTGTCTATGACACTATGATGTTTGGTTTTGATTCTTTTGCAAGATTGGATGTAAATCACTACGGAGATAGTTATGCAACTTTTGCAGAAAATCCAAACAGCAGTTCACCTGACTATACCAAATTGAATCTAAATGTAGGCATGAACTTAGGCGAGGGATCCTTGCTTCAATTCTCAATTGATAACTTAACCGATGAGAGAACTGAGGCCTTCATATACGCAGTAAACGATACGTCATGGAGACCAAGAAACTGGATGCAGTGGATACCTCCAAGAAGCGTGGTGGTGAAGTATACCTATAGCTTTTAAATAAGATCGCTTATACTTTAAAGGGTCCTTCGGGACCCTTTTTTATGATATGAAAGAAATCCCTGCAATTGTTGGTATTGGGATAATCCAAACCAAACCATTTGATCCAACATTCACCGAACCCATTGCTTTAATGGTGGAAGCCTCCTCGCGAGCAATTGAAGATACTGAAAACCCATCTATCAAAGAAAGTATTGATATTCTTTATGTGCTTAGAGGTTTTTGGGGATACAAAGAACCAGGAAAATATCTGATTGAAGAACTTAATCTTGGTTCAGGACCAAAATCAGTTTTAGTAAAAGTAGGGATATCACAGCAGCAAATCATTGATACCGCTGCTGAAGATATTGCACAAGGAAAGATTAGATCCGCCTTAATTGTAGGTGGAGAGGCTAGATATGCATTGGTGCAATCTTTAAAAAACAAAACTCTTTACCAGGAAATGGATTTACCGGGCGAACCTGATGAGTACATGAAACCTGATGAAGAGCTCTATCAACCTGATGAAACTGAGCAAATGGGATTAATGGCAGCGCCCTATTACTGCGTCCAAGAAACTGCTCTTAGGTTTGCTGAAAAATTATCTCCAAAAGATCATCTCCAACGCATTAATACTATCTATGAAAACTTTTCAACAGTTGCTCAAAAAAATCAGCATGCTTGGGATAGAAAGTCTTATTCAGCAAATGACTTAAACCCTTCCAGCACAAATCCTATGATTGCCTATCCATACACTAAAAAGCATAACTCCAATTGGAATGTGAATCAGGCTAGCGCTCTCCTCCTAACTTCGGAATCATTAGCAAACAGCCTTAATATCCCGAAAATTAAAAGGATCTATCCTCTTCAGTCTGCAGAGAATAATCATATGATGGCAGTAATTCAAAGACCTAACTTAGCGATCTCCAAAGGACTTGAGTTAGCCGGAGAGAAAACGCTAGAATTTATGGATAGGTTTCAGATTAAAAAACCCATTTTAGAAATTTATAGTTGTTTTCCTTTAGCAGTCCAGCAATTCATAAAAGTTTTAAATCTCGACCCATTGGATAAACTAACCGTAACAGGTGCTATGCCATTTGCCGGAGGACCTTTGAACAATTATATGTTGCACTCCACCGCGCAAATGGTAGAAACGATCCGAAATAATCAAAATAAAATTGGCTTAGTGACAGGGGTATCTGGGTTGATGACCAAACAGGGAATCTGTCTTTGGGCGAGTGAACCCGTAACAGAGTTCTCTGTTCAAAATGTTACAGCGGAAGCAGCTATTTTTGATAAGCCTGTGCCAATGTCTTCAAAATCTAAGGGAGTTGCAAGAGTCTTAGGTTATACAGTGATATACGAAAACAAGCTACCAATTAGAGCGGTTTTTTATTGCGAGGATTCAAACCATGAAAGAAAAGTATTATCATCAACGAACGATGAAACTATTCAGTCGTGTATGGAGGGAGAATGGGTACACAAACAATTAAAATTCAAAGAAAATTCATTGCTTTAGCAGCAATTTTACTAGCGTTTCCAATATTCGCTAATGTTGATAGGAGCATTAAAAGCCATCAACAATCTTTTGAAGATGCAGCCATGAAGATCTGGAATTGGAATGAAGTTGGTTACCAAGAAACCAAAAGTTCCGGCCTCCTCCAAAGCTTGCTAGCAGAAGAAGATTTTTCGATTACTACCGGTGTAGCCGGCATACCAACTGCCTTTATTGCTGAATATGGTAACAAAGGACCAGTTATTGCCATCATGGGAGAGTTTGATGCCCTTCCAGGTATCATGCAAACCGATAATCCATTTAGAGATGTTAGAGAAGATGCTGGAGCGGGACATGCTTGTGGTCACCATATGTTTGGAGCAGCATCGGCTTGGGCCGCAGTTGCGGTAAAAGAATGGCTCCAAGAAAATAAGATTGATGGTCGTATCAGATTTTATGGCACTCCTGCTGAAGAAGGCGGTTCTGGTAAAGTCTATATGGTTCGAGAAGGTTTATTTGATGATGTGGATGTTGTCTTGCATTGGCATCCCGATAGTACCAACGGTGCTCCTTCAAGGACATCCAACAGCAATAAGTCAGCTAAATTTACCTTCAAGGGTATTTCCGCACATGCTGCTGGCTCACCTCATAAAGGTAGATCTGCACTTGATGGTGTAGAGGCTATGAACATGATGGTGAATATGATGAGAGAACACATCCCTCAAGAATCACGCATTCATTATGTCATCACCAAAGGTGGGGAGGCTCCGAATGTTATCCCTGATCACGCAGAGGTCTACTACTATGTAAGACATCCTGAAATGAAACAGGTCGAAGAGCTCTTTGAAAGAGTTGTCAATACGGCCAGAGGGGCTGCCACCGGAACGGATACCAAAATGACTTACGAAGTTATGCATGGGAACTATTCACTTCTTCCCAACGATGTATTACAAAAGCTCATGCATTCCAAATTAGCAGCAAGAGGTGGAATTAAATACACCAAAGAAGAACAAGCTTTTGCCGAAGAAATTTATCAAACCCTGCTATCTCCCTCTAGCAAGATTGGAGATCAAGAGACAATTAATCCTTGGAGAACCAGTCATGGATATGGTTCAACCGATGTAGGTGATGTCAGTTGGGTCGTTCCAACCGCTGGTGCAAGAATTGCTACCTGGGTTCCAGGCACTGCTGGTCATTCTTGGCAAGCTGTTGCGGCAGGAGGAACCTCGATTGGTTTAAAGGGGACAAAACTTGCTGCTGAGGTGTTAGCAGATACAGCAATTGCTCTCTATCAATCTCCAGATACTATTGAGCTTGCAAGACAAGAAAGAATACAAAGAGTCGGTAAAGATTTTAACTACATACCACTTCTTGGAGATCGATTGCCTCCGCTTGATTATAGAAATTAATTAATCAATTTTCAGGGTTGCCTATAGGTTAAAAACCTATAACATAATCATATATAACTTTTAATTATTTATGTATGGGGGATGGTTATATGTTGATTAGAAAATCTTTAATTGCTTTTCTTGCATTCTTTGCTGTTTCAGCGACTTCACAATCGGATGCATCGAATAACGATGTCGAAGAAGTCGTGGTGGTTGGCTCTCAAATTAAAGGAGCTAAAATCACAGATGCTTTGCCTGTATCTATCTTATCTTCTGAAGATATAGATATTCTTGGTGTGAGTGATGGTGAGGACCTTGTAAACAACTTAGTAGAACAAGGTATGAACTTTTTTAATGAGAACGAGCAAACATCAGGTGGTGTTAATGCTGCCAGGGGAGATACCGGTGCTTACAACTTAAGAAATATGGGTGTAGGTAATACCCTATCCCTCTTAAATGGTAGAAGATTGGTAAATAATGCTGGATATCAGACTGAGTTCATCGGGGGTAGTTTTGTGCCAACCATGACAGCCAATACCAACAGTATTCCAGTCAATGCCTTAGCTAGGGTAGAAGTTCTTAAAGATGGTGCATCTGCTATATATGGTGCGGATGCTGTTGCCGGGGTAATCAATAATGTGCTTGATGATGATTACGAAGGTTTTCAATTACAAATCAAACGCTCTGAATACGACCTTTCATCAGCCCAAGATCATGATCTAAATATGAAATTTGGGAAAACTTTTAACGGTGGCAAAACAAATGTTTCTGTCTATTTCAACTACAGAGATAGAGATCCCATCATGCTAAGTGAAGATTCCAAATGGGCTGCTGGAGACTATCGAACTTTACTTCCAGAGGGGTCTCCTTGGGCAGAAATCAGTGACTTAAACAATCTCTATACCTATGGTATGGCCCAATTAGATATCGTAGGCACCAGAGGATTTACCGATAGCGCTGGTGAAACGCAGATATTTCCTAGTGGATCCCCACAGTGTTCAAATGCTGGATCTGTTGAAACAGGTTTTGGTTCTTGTTTAGCAAGGGACACCGAATATTCCTGGGCACCACAAGCCTATAGAAACTATAGAGCAGAACTGCAAAGAACTAATGTATTTGTTTTCATAAACCATGAAATGGAAAATGGTATGGAAATGTTTGCTGAGATTGGTACTTACAACTCTGAAACCAATAGAACAAATGAAGCTGCTTCTTATACAGCAGGTATCATTGGTGGTATTCCCAAAAATTACTATTGGTTCTCACAAATTCCTGGTTTTGATACTGTAACAAGCTCAGTACGTATTGACGGTTGGAGACCTTTTCATGCCCCAAGGACAGTCAACGTACAAAAAGAAGATTACCGATTATTACTTGGATTTCGAGGTAACTTTGCTTCGGGTTGGGATTGGGAAACTGCTTTTGTAGATTCAAATGCAAAATCAAATGATGTTACCAGTGGCAGAGTAAGTTATCCCGCACTAAAAGCAGCCTTAAGCGATACTACTCCAGCTGCTTTCAATATCTTTGATCCAAACAATGCAACCAACAATATTGATAGGATTTTGGTAGATGTTTATCGTAAAGATTCATCTGGACTTAGTTCTTGGGACTTCAAGATAAGCAACCCAAACATTGCATCTTTACCCGCAGGCGATGTTGCTGCATTGGTTGGTATTGAGTGGAGAAAAGAAGATTATGAAGACAACCGCGATCCTCTGTTAGATGGAACGGTAGTCTTTCAAACAGCTTCTCCGATTGATATGCATCCCTACAGATCAGCTATTATGGGATCGTCTGCAACAGAGGATGTGAAAGGAGATAAAACCGTTAAATCATTGTTTGTAGAGCTTCAAGTCCCTTTAACAGAATCCATCAATGCTCAAATTGCTGGCCGACATGAAAATTTCTCAGATTCCGACTCTGCGACAGTGTACAAACTTGCCATTGGTTGGGATGTTACTGATTGGATGCTTCTCAGAGCATCTCAATCTACTTCATTCAGACCACCAAACTTGGTACAGGTTAATCAAGAGAGAGTAGCAAGAAATAACACTAGAGTTGATGCAGTCATGAAATACGTAGCAACCGAAAATGGATTGGCGAAATCAGGAACTGTAGGTGACTGGGACTTTAGCATTATTCGTTTTGCCGAAGGTGCTACCGGATTAAAACCCGAGGAATCCACAAACTCATCTTTTGGGGTTGTTTTGCAACCTAGCGATGGATTGACACTAACCTTTGATATTTGGGAGATTGAAAAAGAAAACACGATCGGTCTATTTGGCGAAGATAACTGGGGAGTCGCAGATCTTTTATCAAGATTGAGAAGCTCTGATGGTTGTACAGGTGTATCTCCTGTTATTAGAGATGACACCTCAGATATAGATGAAACTGAAGCACAATATTTTGCAAATGTTGGGTTGTGTCCAGTTGGAAGAACAGCTGTAATAGCTGATGAATACATTAACCTTGCCACCAGAACTATTGAAGGAAGAGATTTAGTAATCTACTACGACATTGAATCATCTTTTGGTGATTTTAGGTTGACTTATTCCAACTCTGAAACCACCAGGTTTGATCAAGTTCCTACAGGGGATTTTAATGAACTCCAAGCAGCATTTGATTCTGGCGAGTTGCCTGCCTATATTGCTCTTACTGGCTTTGGCGACCAAATTCAAAATGGAGATGGATTCTTTACTGAAAAAGAAACGCTAAAGTTTGATTGGTCTTATGGTAATTACGGTGCAACAATAAGCACCCTCAATATCGGAAGTTTTATTGATGCAGGCATGAAACTTGCAGATGGAACAAAATATACAGTCCCTTCTATGTCAACTACCGATGCTTCTGTTTACTACAAATTTAAGTGGCGAGACGCAAAAGGCAGAATTAAATTTGCTGTAAAAAACATTGAAAATGAAAGAGCTCCGATAGCCGATGGGTACAATGGGTTCTTTTCTGACGTCCATAGTGATTTGGGTAAAAACTACTATGTAGACTTAACGCTTAATTTTTAATTAGAAATTACAGATAATTTTAAAGGGGAGCTTGCTCCCCTTTTTTTTGTTTACTTAAAAATTCCAAGAACTTTATGACTGCAACTGATTTTGGTTTATTGGGATTACTTAACGATACAATTTTGTACTTTATTGAAGGCTTTAACTTGAGAATATGTAAGTTTGCTAAGTCACCAGAACTTGCAGTGGTGGCATCTATAATAGCTCCTGCAATACCCTGCTCTACCATTTTTTTAGCAACATAAAAACTTTCAGTGCTTGCAATCCATTGAGGTTTTATTTTTTTTTCATCTAGATATGCATCGAGAGAAAAATCAGAAAAGTTTTTATCATCAATTACTGGAGAAAGAATATTATTTATCTTGATCAGAGGCTCTCTAGCAAGATTTTTTAACTCAAAATAAGATTGATTTAAATAACTTTTGCTGTTTTTTGAAATAACAAACACCATTTCTCCTGATTTCA
>JALRBL010000059.1 GCA_023257795.1 Gammaproteobacteria bacterium | reverse complement strand
TGATGGATATCCGGGTATGAAAGGAATAGGCGAGAAAACTGCATCGCAATTATTAAATTCATTTAATAACTCATAAGGCTTTACGTAATCTTCAGCTTCCACATATTCAAAATATGCTAAGTCCAAAACCACTATAACATGATCAGGAATGCTGGATAAGAGATTATAAACTTGAGCATGGGTATTGTAGGTCCCAGTAGGATTATTTGGATTTGCGATAAAGATAATTCTTGTTGCATCATTAATATAATTTTTAAAACTATCCAGATCATGCCCAAAGTCCTTAGCAGGAACTTCATGGAATTTACAACCACGGACTTTTGAAGCTAACTTATAAACCACAAAAGCATGTTCTGAGAAAATGGCTTCTGTTTCAGGATTTAAAAAAGCTGATGCAACCAGCTCCAATATCTCATTAGATCCATTTCCTAGGATTATCTGCTCTCTAGCTATATTTTCATGCTCAGCAATCACTCTTTTTAGTGATTCACCTGCGCTATCAGGATAGTAATGTAAATCTCTAGCAGATTGCACTATTTCTAATGCTTTTGTTGATGCCCCAAGACTATTTTCGTTGCTAGCCAATTTAACAACTTTTGAAAGATTAAATTCTTGAATTACTTCATCAAGTGATCTTCCTGGCTCATAGGGATGGATACTATCAATACCCGGGTTTACTAAGTCTTTAAATTTCATAACTTTTACTCAGAGGGTATTTTATATAGCTTGATACCAAAAACACTAGCAAAATAGTTTTATTAGGGTAAGAAATAAATTATTACCTCTATTAGATTAGTTAATAACTATAATAGATACATGTGCGCCTGTAGCTCAGCTGGATAGAGCACCTGGCTTCGAACCAGGTGGTCGGGAGTTCGAATCTCTCCAGGCGCGCCATTGAGAAATTAGATGAAAAATATATCGTTCCTCGTGATAATGTTACTAAGCATGGCCGGACAAGGATTTGACAGAATAACTGGTGAGCCATTCGCAAGCAGATCAGAAGTCATTGGAACCAATGGGATGGTAGCTACTAGTCATCCATTAGCAACGCAAATAGGTCTCGATATTCTAAAGTCTGGAGGTAATGCAGTTGATGCTGCTATTGCTGCAAATATTGCGCTTGGCTTGATGGAGCCAACCGGTAACGGTATCGGTGGTGATTTATTTGCTATTGTTTGGGATGCTAAAACCAAAAAACTATATGGCTTAAATGCAAGCGGCCCAGCTCCAAAAACTCTTACCATTGAATACTTTAAAAAGAATAACCTTGAAAAGATACCAGCCTATGGCCCCCTACCTGTTTCAGTTCCTGGAGCAGTGGATGGTTGGATAAAACTTCATGAGAAATTTGGTCATAAAGAATTCTCTTCATTATTTACCCCGACGATAGCCTATGCAAAAGATGGCTTTCCGGTCTCTGAATTGATTGCTTACTATCTAGACGGTTCAGCAAAAAGATTTGCCGACTATCCTAACTTTAAAAATATTTGGATGAGAAATGGATCGACACCCAAAAAAGGAGAGATCTTCAAGAATCCTGAATTAGCTACAACCTTACAAGAAATTGCCAATACCAAAAGAAAAAGTTTCTATGAAGGCCAGTTAGCCACAACCATGGCTAACTTTATACAAGAGCAAGGAGGATTTTTATCCTTTGAAGATCTTAAAAATTATCAAGCAGAATGGGTTGAGCCTGTATCATCAAATTATCGTGGCTATGATGTTTGGGAACTCCCTCCCAATGGTCAAGGAATTGCAGCTCTTCAAATTTTAAATCTATTAGAAAATTTTGATGTTAAAGCCATGGGACTTTTCAGCTCTGAATATATTCATCACTTTGTAGAAGCTAAAAAAATAGCTTTTGCCGATCGAGCAAAATATTATGCAGATCCAGCATTTAACACAATTGATATTGAAACTTTAATATCAAAAGAATATGCAAAATCAAGACTTCCGTTAATTAACCCAATCCAGGCAGCGCTGACTGATGAAGCTGGAATTTTAAAACAAGGAGACACCATCTATCTAACCACAGCAGACAAAGACGGAAACATGGTTTCACTGATTCAAAGCAATTATCGAGGCATGGGATCTGGAATGGTCCCACCAGGCCTTGGTTTTATGCTTCAAGATAGAGGTGAGCTGTTTAGCCTAGATCCAACCCATGCAAATGCATTGCAAGGTGGCAAGCGCCCTTTTCATACGATCATCCCAGCATTTATTACAAAAGATGGGCAGCCTTTTGTTAGTTTTGGCGTCATGGGAGGTGCCACACAACCTCAAGCTCACGCCCAAATTGTGATCAATTTAATAGATTTTGGTATGAACTTACAAGAAGCCGGTGATGCCCCTAGAATTGTTCACAGCGGATCTTCTCAACCAACTGATGAAGTAATGCTCGATGGCGGCTCAATAAGTCTTGAAAAAGGTTTTGGTAAGGAGATTGAAAAACAATTAGAGTTGATGGGACATACAATAAAGTATGATAAAGGCTCCTTCGGTGGTTACCAGGCAATTATGAAGAAAGATGGTGTATATTTTGGAGCTTCTGAATCAAGAAAAGATGGGCAAGCAGCGGGTTATTAACTTTCCAATAAATCCAGAAACCCCCCAAGGTTAAATACATTTTTATAACCAAGTCTTTTTAAAGTCATCCCAGCTAAAGCAGAGCGTATACCAGCCGCACAATATAAGTATATGGGAGATGCTTTTGATATTCCCTCTAATTGACTAATCTCGAACTCTAATTTTCCTCTTGGAATATGCACTGCATTTGAAATTAGCTTAGTTGCATTTACCTCTTCAGCTTGTCTGACATCAATAACATATGCATGCTCTGGTACATCGGCGAGATATTTTTTAGGAATTTCGTGATGAGATTCAAATACTAACTCTTCTAAAGTCTTCATCAAGTTTTTTGTTTTGTAGCAAAGTAGGTTCCGAGCATCACTAAAATAAAACCAGCCATAATAAACAAAGTAAGGACTTCATTTAAAAACAAGGCTCCCCATAAGATACCAAATGCTGGAATTAAATAAGTAACGGTTGATGTTCTCACTGCTCCTATTTTTTCTATAAGTCTTACATAACCGAGATTTGCTAAACCGGTTGAGATAATTCCCAACCATAGAACCGCAAGAATACTATTATTATTGGGAAGATGATCCGGCATATTTATAAAACCAATAGGTGCAATAACTAACCCACCAAAGAGCAAAGACCAACCTACAAGTGCGAACTTATTAGCATCTTTTGCATACTTCTGAATGTAATTAGATGAAAAAGAATAACAGCTTGCAGCAAGCAAGCATGCCAAACTGGAAGCAAGCGTCGTAGATGCATTAGCAGGATTGACAAGCACTAAAATACCTAAAAATCCTATAAAAATTCCGAAAACCTGAGCAATGGATATTTTTTCATTTAGCCAGAAGTATGCTATCAACATGGTAATAAATGCAGTAGACCCATTTAGGATAGCCAACATATTGGAACTTGCTCCCAATGATGCGTATGAAAATAAAACAAATGGAAGTGCATTATTTGTCACAGCTAAAATCATAATTCCACGAAATTGTGGTCTAAAATGCTTTCTATATTTCTTTTGTAGAAGGAAGGGTGTGAAAATAAGGCCTGCAAGTAAAAGCCTCGATGTAACCAAAAATGAAGGTCCCATATCTGGAGTGGCAACCTTGATAAACATAAAAGCGCTACCCCAAATGGCGGCTAGAAAAATTAATATACTCCATTCTTTAGGTTGCATAATTAAGAGATACAAATAAAAGAGGCCTCTTAACAGAGGCCTCTAGCTGCTAAATATTTAGCAGGCGGAAATCAGTCGCCATTTGTCAGAAAGCGAACCTCACTTTTCCTGGTTTAAAATTAATAAAAATAAGACCACCTCCTGTACAGGGTATTTATCAAAGTGGTCAATCAGCCCCCTTAACAACCAATTACCACGACACCTAAATTAATTATATCTAGGAATCTAAAAATAGGTAGTAGAAAAATTTATTGTAAGGATTCAATGACAGATGGGTGGATTAACTTTCCTCCATCAAAATTTAAACCATTCATTAAATGCGTAGATTTTTTTAAAGATTCCTCAACACCAAAATTAGCCATTAATTCTATAAAGGGAAGTGTTGCCTTATTTAGAGCTTCTGAGGCTGTTAAAGGAACAGCGCCTGGCATATTGGTCACACAATAGTGCAAAACATCATCAACTTTATAAACTGGTTCATCATGGGTAGTAGGTTTACTGGATTCAAAGCATCCGCCTTGATCAATAGAAATATCAATCATTACAGAACCTGGTTGCATGCTGGTTAACTGACTTTGATGAATTACTTTTGGTGCTTGCTTTCCAATCACATAGACAGACCCAACAACGATATCTGAATTAGAAATACATTTTGTAATGTTATCTTGGTTAGAGAGAAAAGTATTAACTTTATCTCCGTAAAGCATTTTTAGCTCATTTAACTTAGACTCATTAAGATCTAGTATGTTAACCATTGAACCCTGATTCACTGCAACCTTGATAGCGTTGCAACCAGCAACTCCAGCCCCCAAGACGGTAACCTCTCTAGCGCTCATTCCAGTAAGAGGTGTGGATAGAACGCCCTTACCTCCATGCGGTTTTAGTAAATAATAATTTCCAATAGCAAGAGATATTTGTCCGGCAATTGCACTCATGGGAGCTAATAACGGTAATCCGCCCTGCTCATTTGTCACTGTCTCATAGGCAATACCTCTGCTTCCTGTATTAAGAAGATTTGCTACACCAGAAGGGTTGCCAGCAAGATGGAAGAAGGTAAAAAGAGTATGATGTTCTTTAATTAGGTGTAATTCAGATTCAAGAGGTTCTTTTACCTTAATAATCAAATCACTCTGAGCATAAACTTCTTCAGCTGAAGCAGATAAATTTCCACCAGCAGCAATATAATCTTCGTCTGAATAACCAATGGCACTCCCAAGACTGGTTTCAAAAAACACTTGATGTCCTTGCCCTGAAAGAACTTGGACACTATGAGGGGTAAGACCTACTCTATACTCTTGATTCTTTAATTCTTTAGGAACACCTATTTTCACTGAACAGCTCCGGTTGATAATAACCAACAGAGTCCATTATATGTGAATTAGACTCAGGAGCAGTAGAAAAAATTTTAATTTGATTGCTTCCGATATTCAAATAAGATGCTGCTTTTGTAACATCTGTGTTAAAAAATTTAAACGCAATAGTTTTTAGAGCTGCATCCTTATCAATTGAATTATTAAACTCGCTAAGAATAGGATCATTTAATTGAAGTTTTATTATTTTAGCCATAATACTGTATGTTTATACAGTATTTAATAATTAAATAACCTTTTTGTCAATAAGGACAGCTAAAAATAATCCTGGCTCATCGCCATACACAGACCAGGCATGACTTGTAGCTCTTTGGATAACAACGTCGAAGGGTTTAAGAGATACCTCGGATTCATCTAATATTAAATTCACATCGCCCTTTAAAACAATAATGTAATCTATAGTTTTGGTAGCATGCATTCCTGGATGCTTTTGTGTGTCTGTTCGCTCATGGGATGCACCAATAACTTCAAAGGCGTGCGCAAAAAAGTTTTCAATTTCTTCGGGGCTATAATTTTCATTTCTAGGAGGTATTTGAAAGTACCTTACTTTTACCTCTCCTGTGCCTGGCGATAAAACAACAGGCTCTAGCTCAGGATAATTTCTTTCAGTAGGCTTTAATGGATCCGGTGATGCATTCCACAGCTCAATAAAAAAGTTACCGCCTAAATCAATCGATGGCTCCAGGGTATCATCTAAAAATATCTCTGAGCGACCTTCTGCATTTATTCCTGTTACAATTCTTCTTGGTTTTATCATGTGCCCATCCTGTGAATCGTTTAGATAAATTATTGTACCTTGATGCAGTAAATGAAATAAAGGCACTAAAGCATTTCTATTTCAAAGCCTGCGATAATCATGACATCAACTCCATAAGAGCATGTTTTACCAAAGATGTGGAGATTAATTTCGAAGCTTTTGGAGAGTTTAAAACCATAGACTCAATGCTTGAGTTATACAGAGAAAAATCTATAAATGATGGTCAAATTGAGTTTCACTTTGGAAAAAATCCTGTAATAACAATTTCTGGTGATAAAGCAAACGGACAATGGGCTCTGTCGTACACATTGCTTGATATAACAAAATTGTTACTAATAAAAATAAATGGTTTTTATTTGGATACCTACTACTGTATTAATGGTACCTGGAAAATTCATTCATCAATTTTTAAAAGATCCAGTAGTTTGATGCAAAAGCTTTCTTAAGCTGAAAAGATATTAGCTCTATCTTTAAAAGCTTTTATTTCAATCACGTTATTTGATGGGTCTCTAAAGAACATAGTAAGTTGTTCTCCAATCTTACCTTCAAAGCGCAACCGAGGCTCTACGAGAAAATTAATACCCCTATTCCTTGCGTTAGTCTCAGTCAACTCAAATGCTGCATAATCAAGAATGACTCCAAAATGAGGAACAGGAATATTGTCTCCATCTACAAAGTTAATAGCGGAATCACCCGATAAAGATTCTGCCTGATGCAAAACAAGTTGATGATCAAAAAAATTAAGATCAATCCAATCGTTTGCCGATCTACCTCTTGAGCAATTAAAAAGTTTTTCATAAAAAATAGCGCATTCCTCAAGATCTAGAACGGGGATGGCCAAATGAAAGGAGAAAAGAGTTGATTTCATCCTGCAACCCTAAAAGCAATCTTAATGAATGTTAAGAAAAGCAAGACCAGGGTGGCACCAATAATGTCGCCTAAAAAATATCTATATGTCACGGCAGCTGAAATATCTGAGCCATTGACGAGATATAAAAAAGAGGTAACAAAAATAGAGTTAAAAGCTGCCGCAATAATGATCACTACCAACAAGTGCTTATAATTCTTAAAATTGAGGAAATTACTTTTATGCTCTAAGAATCTGAAGCCGATCGATCTCAATAAGATTAAAGCAGTGGGTACCGCCATGATACTTAAAAATACAGTGATGTTTGATTCGTAACCATACAAATTATCAAATAAAATCTCGGGGCCAAGTATTTCAGCAAGATAGAGAGCAGGAATTGCTCTAAACCCAAAAAAACAAATACAAAGGATTCTTGCTGCATTGGGAAGAAATATAAAACTTCCTGTAGGAAGTCTGCCTTCGTTATAGGAAGTGATGATCAAGGAGGCCCAAATGACCCATAATAAAAAGCTAAAGGCAAATGTTATGAAAGAGACTTTAGAGAAGTCTAAAATCTTATCAAGAAAGTTTGACGAGGAACTCACGCTTGTCATTTTCTGACTGAATAAGGTGAATTGCTTCCCTTTCAACTAATTTCTTAAGAGTCTTATAAACCGATGATCGCGAAAGGCCTGATGAATGCACGATATCAGAAATATTATTTTCTGCATTTCTTGCCTTTGCAACAGTGTAAAGAACTTGTTTTTCGTTTGGTGAGAAATCGGTCACATTAAGATCCTTTTCAATTGATTCCAGGAGACTTAATGCATCCAAAAGCTGTGATCGAAAGTTATTCATCAAAAATACCTAAAATAATTTTATGTTTTATGTGTTTATTTAACCACTATAGAATAAGTTTGTCTATAATTTATGAGTTAGTAAAATTTTCGAATTCATTTTTGAATAAAGCATCAATATTACTGTCGATCTTTAATTTATTACCTCGAATAGTCTTTATCTGAGATGCTTTAAAAGTTTCAAAAGCTTCAATTCCATTAATTAATTTTTTAGTTATACGTAACTCCTTATTTCGCTTATCACTTGTTGATTGAGTAATAGTTAAATAGCCAATAGTTGCCAATTTTTTTGCTATTTTCTGAGATGTGGGAAATGTAACTCCTAGCGTTTTTTCAATCCAGTTTAAATTGATAGGATGCTCGTTAAAACGATATCTTTTATAGATTTCATATAAAACTAATCGCTCT
>JALRBL010000013.1 GCA_023257795.1 Gammaproteobacteria bacterium | reverse complement strand
GATCGTCCCATCTTCCTCGACCAATGCAAAATCTCCGGGAAAGCTATATCTCACTCCATTAACTTCCCTAAAGGTAGCTCTCGATTTCGATTCATCTTTGTAATAACCCAATGGCACCAGTCCGGATGTACCTATCATTCCTGCTTTGCCTGAACCAGGAACAATCGTCTGATCATTTTCATCAACAACTATGGTTCCAGGATTGAGTTTAAATTTAGCAGTATTGGTTTTCATTTCTCGTGTGGTAATAGATGCACCCATACCACCTTCCGTAGATCCCATGGTATCCATAAGCTTCATATCGTTAAATTCTAATAATCCACTTTTAACTTCTTTGCTCCACATAACGCCACTTGAAATAATTGTATTCACCAAACTAATGTCATATGGATTTCCAGTGCTCTTACCTTCCGATAATGCATTTAACATAGGCTTGGCAAACGCATCTCCGACTATAGTTATACTAGTTGCTTTTGTTCTGACAACCTCTTTCCAGAGCTCATGTGGATCAAATCCAAGTGTTGAGGTAGTTACAACCGAACCTCCAAGGTTTAAAGGTAAAAAGCTTCCTAGCCACATTCCTGTACCATGCATGAGAGGGCAGGCTACAAAACTTCTGGGCGCAGAATGATTTTCTTTATGAAGTTGGATGCATTCCTTTAGTTCCATCGCCGTTGCGGGAACTTCAAAGCCTAAACCTTTCAAGGTTTTAAACATGGCTAAGATAAATTCACTCTGGTTATACATGACTCCTTTAGGCATCCCTGTAGTACCTCCGGTATAGAGCATGTAGAGAATATCATTTGGTTTTGTAGATCTTGGAAGCGCGGGACTTTTTAATAAACCCTTGTAGTCATGAGCGTATTTAAAGGTGCTCACATTCCCATCATCAACACAGATCCAGGCCTTTATGTTTGGTAATTTGGGCGCAATATTAATGACTTGCTCTGAATAAACCGCATGGTAGAAAACTGCCTCGCAGTCTGAATTGTCTAACAAATATATTAGTTCTTGTGCTTGGTACCTGTAATTAACATTGATGCTTACTCCACCAATTTTAAAGATGGCAAATTGTGCCACTAAATATTCATTAGAGTTATGTAAATAAAGCCCAGCTTTCGAGTTAGCTTTTAAACCAAATTGATCAAGAGCATGAGCAATTTTTGAAGCCTGTTCTTCGTACTCTTTCCAAGTAAGAACATCCATGCCGTTGATCAGGGCTTGATTATTGGGAACAATATCGCTTATTTCTTCCCAAAGAGTTGAAAAATTATTCATTCTTAATTTGCTCCTAGAGTCTTGCCAATTCTTCTACCAGAAAAAATACAATCTGCAACAGAAAGTCCAGATACGTAAATATTAGAACATATGCCCACTGCAGATCTTCCCGCCGCATACAACCCTAAAATAATTTCTCCATTGGTTCCAATCACTGCACCGGATTTCTCTTCGACAACTAAACCTCCCAATGTAAGAGTTGGCAAGGGCGCAACTCTAGCATCAATTGATATATCAATTGCAATCAAAGTTCCGGTTAGTGGAGATAGATCTTTGTGCGCTTTACCAAATTCACAGGGTTCATTATTAAAAAAGCTTTCATTATATTTAGCTATGGATGACCTCAAACCATCAAGATCAATTCCGTATTTTTTTGCAAGGACGCTTAAATTTTTGGATTTCTTAGATCCAAAATAGATCATCATTCTTGCTGCATCTCTTTGGAAGGGGAGAGATTTGCTAGCTTCTTTCTTAGCTGCATTAAATAATTCTTTGCTTAGTATCAAATACGCTTTACCATTTTGGTCTTCACACATTGCATCACCAAGCGTTGCTCCATAGACCATTTCATTAGTAAATCTTTTGCCTGCCTTATTCACCACAATACCTTTAGCAAAAGAGTGAGGCGGATTAAGAAATCTCCATGCTGTAACTCTATCCATTAAAGTTGTTTTTGCACCAACGGATTGTCCTAATCGTATGCCAGAGCCATCATCGCATGACGTTCCTAGTGGCATACCTTGGCTATATTTGGATGCATAATGCTTTACCATTTCTCTGTTAAAAATAAACCCACCTGCAGAGATACATACACCTTTTTTTCCACGTATAAACTTGATTTGCTGATGTTTTTTAGAAAGCTTATGTGCTTTATTAATAAAGTATGCCCCGCAAGCCCTTAAAAAACTTGCTCCAGGATAAGTTGGAGGCAAGATCATTTGAAACAATTCACCTCTTGAAATGAGTTTTTTATACTTTTCTCTGACTGCACCGCTTGGCAGCATTAAGCACTTAACCCCAAGGACAGCATTGGAGTTGTCAATTACTAATGCTTTTACTTCAGTTTGCTGATAAATCTTTAATCCCTTTGCCAAGGCAGCCTTCTTCAAGGGGTAATAAATCGTTCCTCCAACACCAATAGGTTTGAAAGGTCCTTCTTCAAAGCCGCGATGCCCCCTCGCAGCAGGGTATGCTTTTTCCATATAGCTTGGAACCAAAGTGTTATCAGAGTGATAAAGGTAATGCCCTGCATCTGGATAAGAGGTTTTCTTTGGGTAATATGTGGCATTAAATTGTACTCCGTTATCAATTAGCCATTTGGTATTATCAGGTGAGTCATTGCAAAACTTTCTCAAGGTATCATCTTTAACTACATCTCCAACCTCTTGTTTTAAGTAGTTATACATATTGTCAATTGAATCCTCTATACCAGCTTCTTTTTGTATGGAGGTTCCCCCTCCAGCATAAAAAACGCCTCCGCTTCTTGCTGTAGCTCCACCGCCTGATGTTTTATCTAAGCCTATAACGCTTAGCTTTTGTTCAAGTGCTTCAAGAGATGCAGCTATCCCAGCGCCTCCTAATCCAATAACTACAAGATCAGCTTCATCATCCCAGCTGATTGAATTAACATCGGTTACTATTTTTGGCTCTTCTACACTTGAGAACCAATTGTTAGATTTTGGGTTTAGTTCAGTTTCCAGCATTTAAATCAGCAGTTTTCCCTCCGTCTACTACCAGGGTTTGACCTGTAATAAAAGAAGATTGGTTAGAAAGTAGGAACAGTACCGGTGAAGCGATTTCATGAGGTTCGGCAATGCGTTTTAGAGGAATAGTGTTGGCCGTGTGTTTCATCATATCGTCTGTTGGAATAGCTCTTTCAGTTGCTGGCGTCATTACGGCACCTGGAACGACACAATTTACTCTAACATTTGGAGCATTTTCAATTGCCATTGTTTGGGTTAAGTTGATCAGTCCAGCTTTTGCCGCGCCATAGGCTCCCATATATTGAGTGCCCTTTAGGCCAACTACCGATGAAATATTTACCACAGAACCTGTCCCATTTTCATGCATCTGTGGGATTATTTTTTGGCAAATTAAGAAAACGCCGTCAAGGTTTGCTTTGAAATTCGTTCTCCAAGCATCGTAAGAAAGATCTTTTAGCAACCCAGTATGAATGGATGGCGCATTATTTACCAATCCATCAATGCGTCCAAATTTTTCTAGCGCAGCATCTACTGAGGCAGTAACTTGATCATTATTTGAAACATCAGCTTCATGGGCTAGAACCTTTTCTGAAACCTCCAATAACTCAGCGTGAGTTTTTTGCAGAGTCTCTTTATTTCTTCCGGTAATGATTACTGAAGCTCCTTGTTTCAGGCATTGCTCGGCTATCGCTCGCCCAATACCAGCGGACCCTCCTGTAATATAAATTACTTTTCCATCAAACCAATTCACAATCCCCCCCAAGCTAAAGCAATATTAAAAGATATATTTATATCCTAGTGAAACGTTTATGTAGTCTTTAAAAATATTCCCATGATTTGGATTTTCAATATTCTCAAATCGAAGATAGAAGGATTCATGTTGCTTATTTTGCCTAAGAGTTAGGCTAGTAATCATTTCGGAATTAATTGCATTAAGCGGGAGGGCTGATCTTTCTGTATAAAGATTTAAGTATCTATCTCTGTAAATTGGAAGTTCCAAATGCAGAGATCCTCTTGAGATATATAAAGGCTTAGTAACACTTAATTCAAGATCATAATTACTGATAAGACCCGGAATCAATATTTGAAAATTATAAAAACTGGTTTCAAGATCCTTAATGTTTTTAAGTAGAGCCCCATTAAATTTATTATCAGCAGCATAGCTTTTAAAACCAGTTACAGAAACTAAGCTCCTGGAGAGGTTAAAAGATTGATGCATTCCAAGATAATAAGAGACCGTATTCTCAGAGAAATTGAATGCACCAGAGCCACCCAATCCTAAAATAGTATCTTTTTCGTTCAACCAACCAAGCTGGATCTGGGGAAGGTTTTTTCTAGATAGAATTAATGAAATCTGAGAATTGATGTTTTGATCATGAAATATTTCTTCAATAGTTATTTTTGGCTGTCCTAAACTGGTGACCCAGGTTATATCAGTTTCTTTCCAGGTAAATTTCTGGCTTATTAATACACCATGCTTAGTAAAATCTAAGTACGGATTCTCAAATGAGGTGTAATCTTTTGCAGAGTTGTAAGCAGTATAAGAAATTTTGTTATTCTGACCGAAGGATATAAACGTTCCCTTTAGGGGATCGATAATATTTAAAGTTTGATTTAAATCTGAATAGCTCGAAAAATGCTTAAGATCGTCGAACTTATTATTAAGGGGTAGACTGTTAATAAATTCGAAAATTAATCCTTGTTTGGAGTAAGATTTTTTAGTTGGATCAGCATAAACTCCGGTAGCATCAATTCGTTTAGCACCATTACTAGAAGATGCTATAAGGCTTCCCAGAGGAATTCTAAATGGAGAATTAAGCTCATCAAATGCAATAATGGATTTTGATTTTAATCCTTCAAGGATTGAGTATCCAAGGATTGGACTATATGCGGTCAAACCACTTGTAAGCAGAGGAGCCATCTCTCCTGAAAAGAGACCTGAGGTAGATACAGACAATGAACCCATCGGATTAGTTGCAGCATCTAGATCGATTAAACCATGCCCGTAAATTGCTGAATCAGAGTAAATTCCTTCATCATTAGCTGTTGCAAATAGCCTATTCACAATTTCAGTACTTCCTAATTGACCTTCAAAGTGCTCAAAAAGAACAGCTAGAGCTCCCGATACAAAAGGAGCAGCAAAAGAAGTACCGCTTATTCTTGCGTAACAACTATTATCGCTCACACACTCATCAGTGCTTTCGTAAATTCCCGGATCATCGAGCGAGGTGGGATAAGCGCCTATAACTCTTCCTCCTGGAGCAGCAATGCAAAATGCTGCTGCAACACCACATCTACTTGAAAAATCAGAAATAGAACCATCTTCGTCAACGGAAACCACTGCTATAGAATGTCCTTGGATTTCTTCAATTAGGTAAGTCATCCCAGGAAAAATTTCTGGACTAGAGTAGTCCACTCCTTGATCTGCATAGCTGCCAGCATTGCCTGCAGCCCAGACAAAAATTGTTTTATCTGCAGGTGCAACGCCTGATTGAGCTAAGGCCGCAATAGTTTTAGGGAATGCATTTCTAATAATTTCTTCACTGTAATCAATAACATTTCCAGGATAGCCATAGCTGTTATTTACAATATCAATATTTCTTGATGTATAAACTTTAAATAAATTCTCAAAAAAATTATCAACTCCAGAAAAGTCAGGATCTGGCTGGCCCCCATTTCCGTCACCCAAATCAATGGGCTCGTAGGTATCGTCTGGTTCTCCAAGTTGAATGGCAACAAAAAAAATGTCTGCATCAAATGCAACGCCATGCATTGGAGTATCCGAATTCTCTGAAAGAATGCCTGCTGCAACTGATGCAACCATCGTGCCGTGCCGTTTTTGTCTAGTATTGGGAGTGTAGTTACTATATGAGAGATAGCTGTTTGGATTCACTCTTGTGCCATCTATTTCTACATGACTCACATCAAGCCCAGAGTCTGTTATTCCAATGGTTATGTTTTTGCCTGTCGATCCTCTTGCGTACGCTGCTGATGCATTAGCTAAGCCTAATCCCCATTGTTGCTGATACTCATAATTGCTCTCATATTTCGCTTTTAGTTCCTCGTACGTGGGTCCTGGTGGAGCAGGCGGTGGTGAAGTAATTTGCTGACTAGATCCGCCGCCGCCACCTGCGCAAGATGCCAGGAAAAGGATAATTGGAGATAATTGTGTATACTTGAACTTCATAATTTACAAAAATTAATTGCCAATTAAGTTTACCTAAAATGAATCAAAAATACATCGATACTCTTACAGCTTTAACTGGACCTGATCAAGTCTTTGCCTTTAAAGAGCCAGATAAGAAGAATGATGAAATATTTCATGAGTTCATAAATATTCCAAACACCCTAAAAGAATATTTTGAGCTGGGTCTAATGCATCCTGAAAAGGATTGGTTGGTCTTTAATTTAGAAAGATACAGCTACAAACAAATTTATCAAGAGGCTGTGAGAGTCGCATGTCAGCTTCAAGCTGAGGGGATTCAGAAGGGAGATAGAATTGCTATTTGCATGCCAAATAATCCTGAGTACGTAATTTTATTTATCGCAATCACATCTATCGGGGCAGTTTGTGTGCCGCTAAATTCTTGGTGGGTTGGTTCTGAGATAGAGTATGGTTTGAGCGATTGCGAAGCTAAAATTATCTTTGGCGATGTTAAGCGTCTTTCCAGCATCAACTCTTTTAATATAAAAAAAATAGTTGTTCGAGAAGATCATGACAGTCTGATTAATTTCAATGATTGGATTGATAACAATGCTTCTGATATGCCGTTAGTTGATATGAATAAGCATGATAACGCTACTATTTTTTATACCTCTGGTTCAACCGGTTTTCCAAAGGGTGTTTTATCTTCTCATAGGAATATTCTTTCAGGCTTATTTAGTTGGGCTCTCTATTCGACGTTACGCAATACAGTTTTTGGCGATGGACTAACGGAAGCCTCAGAAGGAGTTGAGCCCTCAATTCTCCATTGCGTTCCTCTGTTTCATGTTACTGGGAGCCATGCAGGTTTTTTAATGTCTGTAATCTCAGGAAGAAAAATGGTGATGGTTTCTAAATGGGACACCGAAGAAGCAATGCAGTTAATACAAGATGAAAAGATTACCAATATCACCGGAGTACCTACCATGACTTGGGAGATATTAACGCACCCAAATAGGAGTAGCTACGATTTATCTTCGTTAAAAGAGCTTGGAGGAGGAGGAGCCCATCGACCTCCTGAGCATGTCAAAAAATTAAATGAAGAATTTGCGTTCGCTAAACCATCCATAGGTTATGGGTTAACTGAAACTAATGCTATAGGCACTCTTAATGGCGGCAATGAATATCTGTCTCATCCAGCGAGTTGCGGAAAAGTCGTTCCACCGGTTACTCAATTGGCTATCATTGAAGGAGATTGGAATTTTTTAAATCAAGAAAAACAAATTGGTGAAGTGGTTATTAGGTCGCCGGCAAATATGGTTGGTTATTGGAATAAACCTGAGGCAACTGCGGAAGTTATGAAAGATGGGTGGTTTAGAACCGGTGATTTAGGATACCTTGAAGATGGATTTTTATTTATTGTTGACCGTGCCAAAGATTTAGTGATCAGAGGGGGAGAAAACATTTCCTGCATTGAAGTGGAATCTTCTATTTCTGAACATCCCGCTGTGTTTGAAGTTGCTGTGTTTGGAATACCCGATGATCGATTGGGAGAAGTCCTTTGTGCCGCAGTTTCTCTTAAATCAAATAAATTTTTAAATGAAGCAGAGCTAAAAGATTTTCTAAAGGGCAAGTTAGCTGCTTTTAAAATTCCTCTTCACATAAGAATCCAAACAGAGCACCTTCCAAAAGTAGGATCTGGAAAATTTGATAAACCTTCGCTTAGAAAAGAATTTGTAACTTTTTTGCAACAAATAGAAAGTAATTAAAACTTTGAATATAAAATCTACTTTTAAAATTATTAGATATGCATATATTAATTGTTGAAGACGAACCGGATATAAGAAAAACAATAGAATACAATTTTCTAAAAGAAGGCTTTAAGGTATCTTTAGCGGGCTCTATTTCCAGAGGCAGGGACATTGTATTCTCTGATTCAATCAATCTTATTATTTTAGATTTAATGCTTCCAGACGGCTCGGGACTGGATCTTTGTAGGGAATTAAAATCTAACTCCTCTTATGCAAATATACCAATTGTTATTCTTACAGCTAAATCCGATGAAGTTGATAGGGTGGTGGGGTTTGAGCTTGGAGCAGATGATTATGTTACCAAGCCATTTAGTGTTAGAGAATTAATTTTAAGAGTGAAAGCTATCTTAAAAAGAGCCCCAGACTCTTCTCCAGACAGTATTGGTGAGTATGTCATTGGTAGCCTTCGAATTGATTTTGATGCGCATATTGTTCAAGTAAAAGGCAAGGAAGTTAAACTCACTGCGCTAGAATTTAAACTACTAAAACATTTTTTAGATAGAAGAGGAAGAGTTCAGTCTCGCGATCAACTATTACAAGATGTTTGGGGTTATTCTTCTGATATTACCACTAGAACCGTTGATACGCATATTAAAAGACTTAGAGAAAAATTGCTCTCAGCAGGAGAATATATTCAAACTATCAGAGGAGTTGGTTATAAATTCAACTCAAACCTCTAACTTGCAAACCTTATGAATATAAGAACAAGAATTTTCATTATTGTTCTCTCAACCTTATCAATAGGAATCATATGCTCTTTCATTGTTGCTGAGAGAGATTTAACAAATAGACTAGAAACACAGATTCTCTCTGAGCTTCAAAAGCAAGGCAATCTTATTTTGACTGAGGCGTCTTCTGATCCAGATTTTTTTAACAAAACACTAAAAATTAGGACTGACAATTACTCTCAAGCAACAAATTCGAGGATTACTTTTATCAATTCCTTGGGAGAGGTCATTGCTGACTCTGACCTCAAGGATAGCGGTTTGGCAGGATTGGATAATCACTTCAATAGGCCTGAAGTTATTCAAGCTTCTCAAGAAGGCATTGGGTGGAGTAGAAGATTTAGTGAAACCTTGCAGACAGATATGCTCTATTTTGCGATCAAGGCAGGTAATCATGAAAACGCTTATTATGTAAGAATTTCCGTTCCTTACAATTACTTTAGTTCAGTCTTTGATTCTCTAAATAATTCAGTTTTATTGATTGCGGTAGTGGCATTAATTGTTGCAATTTTAGCTAGCATTCTTGCTGGAAACTATACTAGAGATAATTTAATTGAACTTGAATCTGTCGCAAGTAATTTAGCAAAGAAAAAGTATAAGAAAAAAGAATTAAAGGCTTTGCCAATAAACAGGGGTGATGAAATAGGATCAGTTGCTAGAACCATTTCAGCTATTTCTACTAATCTTAAAGATCAAATTTCTATCCTTGCAAAACAACGAGACCAATTTGGTAATGTGCTTGATGACATTGGTCAAGGGATCATGGTTTTTGATAAAAATGGCGTGGTTACGTATGCCAATGATGAATCACATAATATTTTGAATGTCGAAAGTTTGGTTAACCTTACGCTTGATGAAATACCTAGTAAACCGATTAAATTATTATTTGATCAAGCAGGCAAAAAGGGTAAATTCGCCATGGAGTTTGAAATAGATTCAATAGGAGAGAATCGCTGGATTTTAGCGCAAATGAATAGATCAAAATCTACAGGGGAAAAGATTTTAGTATTGCATGATGAAACTCAGTTAAGGCATTTGGATTCTATGCGCAGGGATTTTATTTCAAACTTATCCCATGAACTGAGAACTCCTGTAAGTGTTATCAAAGCAAATTCAGAAACATTGCTAGATGGTGCGCTTGACTCTAAGGAGGACGCAACTACTTTTAGTTCAGCAATTTTGCACAATGCTGATCGATTGACAGAAATGGTTAATAGTCTTATCGATTTATCAAGAATTGAATATGGAGAATTAAAATTTAATTCAGAATATTTGGTTCTTAGAAATGAAATTCATAAGATCATAGAAAGATTTTTACCCGTTTTAAAAAAGAAGAATATCAATATTGAATTTGATTACTCATCTAATTTAAAAGTATTTACTGATCAAAGCGCTCTTGAACGGGTTCTCAACAATTTTATAGACAATGCTATTAAGTACAGCAACTCTAATTCCACCATCATCATCAAAGTAAGAAAAAAGAAATCGCATGCTCGAATCGCAATTACCGATGAAGGAATTGGTATAGATGATCTTGAAAAAAAACATGTTTTCAGTAGATTCTATAGGACTGCTAAAGCTAGAGCAGAAAGTACACAGGGCAGTGGTTTAGGTTTGGCAATTACTAAACATTTGGTTAACCAAATGCATGGAGAGGTTGGGGTCGTGTCCAACCAGGATGTTGGCTCAACATTTTGGTTTACAGTGCCGTTAACTAAAAAAGATTTTAATTAATAATCTTTATTTTTTTTGAATAAATCTCATGAAATAACTTGACTGCAATGGAGTCAGAAACACCCCATTTGGTTGATTTAATTTTTTTGCAATTAGCTTTTTCCATAATAAATTTGAATATTGTCATGGCGTAATCTATAACATCAGCCCTATCAATTGAAAAACCATATAGATTCATTTTTTCTTCCAGAGAAATGCTCTTCATTGTGTCAGCGGACTTTGCAAAGTTTTTGAAATTCATAGTTTTTGCATTATTTGCAAAGATAAAAGATCGGATGTTGCCCCCGATGCCAACGATTTTTTTTGGCTTTTTGGATCTTTCTAGAAATCTTTCCAGTCTTCGCCACTCGCTTTGCTTGTCCATGCCTAGCATATTTCGAACAGCACCTAAATTAAAGGAAGCTATAACTTGCTCCCCTTCATCATGCATGAATATTTCAGTGCTTCCACCTCCTAAATCAATAAACATATCGTTTTTATTATTTTCTGCTTCAGGATGAAATCGCATTAATTTTGCCTCTTCAAGCCCAGAAATAATTTTAATAGGGTGATCGATGTTGTTTTCAATGTATCTTCTTGCTTCTTCTGAATTTTGAGTGTCTCTGAATGCGGAGGTTGCCACTATTTCGTAATCTTTAACATTTTGAACATTAAAAATCTCTTTATAGCCTTTTAAGATAATGATTAGTTGATCTAACTTTTCTTGCGGTATTTGACCATCTACAAAAACTTCTTTGCCAAGTCTCATTGGAGATCGTTCCGATTGAATAAATTTGATGGATGTAGGGCTTGTTTGAAATATTTTTGTCTTAACTGCGTTGGTTCCGATATCTACTGAGGCTATCTTCATGTGTTAAATATCATCTGAATATTTTGAAAGAATCATGAATTGTTCATAATCAAGATTATCAAAATCTATGCCCTCAATTTTGACACTATAGTGAGAAATTTTTCTAGCCCAAGCTAGAGGTTTATGGAGTTTTTTATTTTCATATTCCATATTGGTTATGAAATATCTCAACGCTGTAATTCTAGCGATCATTTTATTATTGGAATTGATGACAACCCAAGGCGATCCTTCCACCGATGTTTTATCAAACATTTGCATTTTAAATAATGTAAATGCATCCCATTTATCAACTATCCTTTCATCGTTATCGGATAATTTCCAATATTTTAACTCAGAAGATTTTCTAGCTTTCATTCTCTTTTTTTGTTGATCTTGAGTGAGTGAAAAATAAAATTTAACTATTTCAAAGCCCTTTTCCTTAAGATTAATTTCCCATGGAATGACTTTTTGCATGAAAGATACATATTGTTTTTCAGAACAATAGCCCATCACGGGTTCCGTTAATGCTCGGGTATACCAAGATCTATCAAAGAAACAGATTTCACCCTCTTTTGGAAGAGCCTTTTGCCATCTTTGAAACCAATGCGATGATTCCCATTTGGTTGGAATGCCCAAAGAAATATATCTATAGCGGGATGGTCTTAAGTGCTCGCTAAAAAACTTTATTGCAGAGCTTTTGCCAGCGGTATCTCTACCTTCGAAAACGATGCACACCTTGCGTTTATTTTTAATCACATCTTCTTGGAGCTTAAGGATTTCTATCTGCAATCTCCTTTTTTCTAGTCCATAGGTATTCGAATCAAGTTTTGAATATTCTCCTAAATTAAAGTTCGTAATCATTTATTTATTTAACGCAAATGTAACATTTATCATGTAAAGTTATGCATGTATTTTAAGAGAATTATCAGTATTAAGTATAAATGGAAGGCCTTTTTTTAGATCCGTTAGTCATTTTACTCATAGCAGGCTGTCTGGGTTTTTTTGCAGCCTGGGGTATAGGAGCTAATGACGTAGCCAATGCAATGGGAACATCTGTTGGCAGCAGGGCATTAACTCTTAAGCAAGCTGTCATTATTGCTGCTATTTTTGAATTTTTAGGTGCTTATCTAGCAGGTGGGGAGGTTACTTCAACGATAAGAAAGGGAATCGTAAATCCCATGGTTTATCAAGATAATGTTGATATCTTTATCGTAGGCATGATGGCAACCTTACTTGCAACAGGGTCATGGCTATTGATTGCCAGTAAAAATGGTTGGCCAGTATCAACTACCCATTCAATAGTAGGAGCAATCGTAGGTTTTGTTTTAATTACCAAGGGTTCTTCCTTCGTTTCATGGGACAAAATTTTAGATATTGTCTATAGCTGGGTATCATCGCCATTGATTTCAGCATTTCTTGCTTTTGTCATTTTTAGATCAGTACAAATTTTTATTTTAAATTCAGCTGATAAGTCAAAGGCTGCGATCAGATTAATACCTGTTTATGTATTTTTAGTTTCCGTTGTAATTTCCTTGGTAACTTCAAAAAAAGGCTTGGTGCATCTAGGTTTTAATTGGTCCGATCTTTTTGTGCTCAAATTTTCTTTGGGTTTGGCTGCACTTTTATCAGTATTTGCTTATTTGTATCTCAGAAGGCAGGCTAGTAATTTAAATGATGTGAACGGTATTGAGGTGGCGTTCTCCTTATTGATGGTTTTTGCAGCTTGCGCTATGGCTTTTGCCCATGGTTCAAATGATGTTGCTAATGCGATTGGCCCCCTTGCTGCCATAGTATCGGTCGTAAATTCAAATGGTGTGATTAATGAACAATCTTCAGTAGGTTCCTGGGTGCTACTTCTTGGGGGTGTGGGCATAGTTTTTGGATTGGCTACCTACGGCCACAAAGTGATTAAAACTGTTGGGGAAAAGATTACAAAAATGACGCCAAGCTTTGGGTTTTCTGCCAATCTAGCAACCGCATCTACAGTGGTTTTTGCCTCGTTTTTAGGGTTCCCAGTATCAACAACTCATACCCTTATCGGAGGAGTTATTGGAGTAGGCCTTGCCAATGATTACAAAAAATTAAATTTAAAACAAATAAGTCAAATTGTTGTTTCATGGGTAATTACTGTTCCTGTTGGTGCATTACTCACTGTGCTTTTCTATGTTTTTTTAAGAGTCTTGTTTGGTGTCTGAGCATAATTCAAAAATTGATATACTTTTTAACATTCATTTAATCACTCAGCTCAAACATACCTATCTAAATGCTTGCGATCAAAAAGATTCTGAGACGATGAAAAGTGTTTTTTCTAATCCATGTTCAATTGATTACGGACAAATTGGTACATTTACCAATCCTGATGATTTGGCAAAAATTTTTCAAGATATTGGTTGTCATGAGTACATGAAAGAAACTCATCATGCGCATAATCCTATTATCACTATACTCAATCAGTCCCTAGCAACTGGAACCTGGGGCTTAACTTACACGCTTATTAATACCAAAGATAAAACTCATACTATTTTGCAAGGAACCTATGAGGATGAGTATCAAAAGCAAGATGATCATTGGAAGATAACTCAAAGTATCTTCAAGCCATCATCGCAACTTCAATTTGATATTTCTAAAGATATCTTAAAGATCTTATTGGTAGGCTAGCCTATTTTGTGGTGCAGCTTAGCAGATATGCGTATGCTGCCCTAAGAGCCTCTTTTTCGCCTATTTCATTTAGAAGATTATTTTGACGGTAATTGAGTGCCATCACGGAAAGTAATATCTGATTGGTAACTAAAAAAACACCATACTTATCAAACATATTAGGCAGCTTCGTTAAGTTCTCAAATTTTTGAAGTACTGTATTAGAAAAATCTTGGAAGATCTTCTTCTCAACAGCATGAAGAAAGCTGTTACCAAGTAATAATTTCATTGCACCTTGATTGGATTCAAAAAAGACAAAACATTCTCTTACCAAACAAGCACACAATTCATGCAGCGTATTATCTGTTAATTGAAATGAAGTATTTTTAATATGAGATGCTAAATCATTGAAATATTTTGTGGCTAATGCAAACTTAATTTCCTCAGGTGTTTGAAAAAACTTGTAGGTAGATGTTCTCTTTAATCCAGCTTCTTTAGTTAGTAATGCAATGGTTAAATCAGAAACATTAAACTTTTCGTTTAATAGTTTTTCGGCAGTAGCCAGGAGGGCATCTATTCTTTTAACGCTTCTTGCTTGTTTTGCATTTTCATACATCTCTTAATTATAGACAAATGTTGAAAAATTTGAAATTAAATTAAACAGCCAAAAATCCACCATCCACTGGTATGTATGCTCCAGTTAGATATGAAGCCTCGCTCGAGCATAGAAAATATGCGGTATTAGCAATTTCGGAAGCTTTACCTGCTCGTTGCATTGGAATTTTACTTAAAAAAAACTTTTGGAAGGCATCATCTTTTAAAAAACTACTTGTCATTGGAGTTTCAATGACACCTGGGCCTATGGCATTCACTCTAAGATTCATACTCGCATAGTCTTGTGCCATTGATTTGGTGAGACCTAGAACTGCATGCTTGGTTGCAGAGTATACTGCATGACCTGGAGTGCCGCGTTTACCCATAATAGAGGAGATGTTTATAACAGACCCTTCCTTTAACTTATTTTTTATAAACTGCTTAGCAAATAATTTTGAAGCATAAAAGCTTCCATTTAAATTAATATCAACACATCGCTTCCATTCCTCTACATCATAATCATGCAGCGGTTTTGTAGAAGGGCTGATGCCAGCACAATTAATTAGTGCGGTTGCTCTTAGATCAGGTAGAAGATTAAAGATACTTTCTAGTTCATTAAAATCAGCAACATTAGCTTGATGAATATGGACTTCGCTTGAAGGTATATTCGCATCTGAAAGTTTTTGGTCAATTCCATTGACTGCATAATCGATAATTACTACTTGATAGTTTTCTGAGATAAATTTTTCTACACAAGCAAAACCTATACCAGATCCGCCACCAGTTATTATTGCTGTTTTCTTATCCATGCACTTATACCTTAGTTATAATATTTATTATGCACTCTGATCTAGAAGTCCAGCAATTACTTAAGACTGATTTTTTTAGCACTCATTTTGAAGATGTATTGGGCGAAGAGTTAGAGGTATTTAAAAATAGGCCTAAATCTCTGATTGAATTTATAAAAAATTCTGCCTATTTTGGCTCGAAACCTTATTTAATTTTCAAAGATAAGACAGTTTCTTTTGAGGAACATTTTGAATTAGTTAAAGGGTTTTCTAATTTCTTAAATGATCGATATTTCATTCAACCAGGAGATAGAGTTGCAATATACGCTGCTAATTCCATAGATTGGATTATTTCTTTTTGGTCCGTTATCTCGTTGGGGGGTATCGTTTGTGCTTTGAATGGTTGGTGGAATGGAAAAGAAGCAGAAGCCGCTATTGCAGATGCTAATCCAAAGCTTATTTTAGTGGATTCCAAGAGACTAGAGAGACTAAGTAATAATTATGCGAATGTAATAAATTTTGATGAATTTGATTTCAGGGAGCTTAATGGCAAAGCTGATTTTAGAACTGCTCCAATCTCTGAAGATGATTGTGCATGCTTGTTGTACACCAGTGGAACCACCGGCTCACCAAAAGGAGTAATGACTTCTCATCGTTCTATGGTTTCTAATACTATGCTTCAACTCCTTCAGGGTGCAGCTGTTTCTTCTAGAAGTACGAAATTAGGAGTTGATTGGACTCAGCATAAACCAACAAGCCTTTTAACTTCGCCTCTATTTCATGTCTCAGGTTTGTCAGCAGGTGCAGTAACAGCTCTTTTTGCTGGCACCACGACTCTTATTTATAACGGAAGATTTGATCCTCAAAGAATTTTAGAACTCATAGATAAATACAATATCACTTCATGGGGTGGTGCTGTTCCAACGGCCTTAAAAAGAGTATTAGATCAAGCTGAATCTTTGCAAAAAAAATTTACTAGCGTGTTAGTCATTGGCGGTGGTGGGGCTCCAATGCCATCCAAACATATTGAAAGAACTAAAAAAGTATTTCCGAATTGTAAGCATAACTTTGGTTACGGATATGGGTTGACAGAATCTGGTGCCATTACAATTATCAATTGGGGTGATGGCTTAGATGCTTGCCCAGAGTCTCCAGGTCAAGCCATGCCAACTATCAATATTGAGTTACGAGACGATAATGGAAATATTATTCTTAATGATCACATTGAGGGTGAAATTTTTGTAAAAAGCCCCTCTGTTATGCTAGGTTACTATAACAATCAAGATGCTACTAATCATTCTTTACTCAATGGAAGGTGGTTAAAAACAGGCGATTTTGCCTATAAAGCTGATGGGCTTTTTTACATTGTTTCAAGAAGAACCGATTTAATTCTAAGAGGAGCTGAAAACGTATATCCTCAAGAAATCGAAATTCTCTTAGACTCTCATCCCAATGTGGTGGAGTCTGCGGTGGTAGGAGTTCCAAACGATGATTTGGGAGAGGAGGTAAAGGCAATCGTAGTAATGCATGAGAAAATTCCCTTGAATGAACTAGCGGAATACGTAAGAAGTCATCTAGCTGAATTTAAGGTGCCATCATTATGGGAAGTCAGAAGTGAGCCTCTTCCAAGAAATGCGTCAGGTAAACTCATGAAGCATGTTATCTTAGATGGTTCCAAATTAACTATGATAGAAGAAAGTTAACATGTTGCGGGCCTCCTTTAAATTAGAATATGCATACAAACGATCTACCGGAAAGATAATAAAGAAATTTTTTACTTTCTTGGCTAATAAAAAACTTTCCGGCTCAACTTTTAGCAATGGCGATATTTTTGTTCCAGCTCTTGAATTTCATCCAGAAACAAGAGAGCCAGCTATTGATGTAATTGATTTAAATGAAAAAATATCGCTTCTAAACTGGACTTGGATTGCATCACCTAAAAAATATCATCCCATTCAGAAACCCTTTGCTTATGGATTAATCCAAGTTGGTAATTCTAGGACTTCCATGCTTCATATTATTACAGATTGTAATGAGTCTGACTTACATAAAGATATTGAGCTTGTGCCGATATGGAAACAAGATGCAGGCGAGAATATGAAAAACTTAGCATACTTTAGAGTTAATGGATAAAGCACAAGAAAAAGATTATTTTGAATCGCTCATAAGTCTTGAATACAACTTTACTGCAGGTTCTGCCACCACAAGATTTTTAGAGGCGATTGCAAAAGGAAATATTGTAGGCCAGAAGTGTCCAAAATGCGGGGCAGTATATGTGCCGCCAAGAGGTAGCTGCCCAAGAGATGGAGTTCCAACTTTAGAAGAAATTCAGCTTCCAGATTATGGTTGCATAGAATCTTTTACGGTGGTTCACATACCAATCCCTGGCAATCCTATTGAGCCACCATTTGTCTCAGCTATGATTAGACTGGATGGAGCAAATATCTCTTTTTTGCATTTAATACAGGAAATAGCTCTTGAAGATATAAGAATTGGAATGAGAGTTAAAGCTGTTTGGAAGCCTGAAACTGAATGGACGACTTCTCTTGAGAATATCAAATGGTTTAAACCAACTGGAGAAGTTGATATTAATCCAGAATCACTAAAATTTATCTCGTCATGAAACGCATAGGCATAGTTGGGTATTCTCAAAATAAAATTAAACGAGATGCGGGTTCAGCTAATGAAGTTGAATTAATAATGCCAGTAGTGCATAAGGTCTTAGAAACCACCAACTTAACTCAAAGTCATATAGATTTTACTTGTTCGGGTAGCTGTGATTACTTGCAAGGTGCAGCCTTTGCTTTTGTGGAGGGGCTTAATGCTATTCAAACATATCCACCCATCAAAGAATCCCATGTTGAGATGGATGCTGCATGGGCTTTGTATGAATCCTATTTGCGTATCTTGAGTGGGGAGGCTGAAATAGCTCTGGTATATGGATTTGGAAAATCTTCTCCTGGAAACCTTGATCAAATTATGTCCCTTCAGTTAGATCCGTATTATGTTGCTCCACTAAGTCCAGATAGGGTAAATCTAGCAGGGCTGCAAGCAAATAGCATGATGAAGGCTGGAATTTTAACCCGAGAAGAAATGTACTTAGCTATTAGTGCAGCTTCAAGGAATGGATTGAATAACCCGAACGCTATTAAGATAGATAATCCTTCCTGGGATGAATATCTCATGGGTGAAATCGTTTCATCACCCTTAACTAAATTTGACTGTTCTCCAGTTTCTGATGGTGCATCGGCTATGATCATAGCAACTGAAGATGCTTGTGAAAAATTTAACTTATCCCCAGTTTGGATAGATAAAATTGGTCATCAAGTAGATTCTGCTAACCTTGGATTTAGAGACCTAACTCAGGTTAAACCAGTCTCTGATCTTTTAGAAAAGTTCAAAATTGATCTGTCTTCAATAGATGTAATTGAGTCGCATACACAGTTCTCTCATGAAGTTGTATTGTTATCTAAGATTTTTAATTGCAGCATAGAGGAAATTAATCCATCAGGTGGACCATTGGTTGGTAATGTAATGATGGCAGCTGGACTAGATGCTATTGGACATACCTTTGAAAAACTTCAAAATCATTCTGCTAAAACTGGTTTAGCTCATGCTGCATCCGGACCTTGCCTGCAGCAAAATCTTCTTGCTTATTTAAGGTGTGATTCGTGATACCTGCTGCAGTTATAGGAATTGGTCAAACCAAATACGATTCTAAACGAAGGGATGTATCAATGCCTGGTTTAATAAGGGAGGCAATTGATAAGGCTATTATTCAAGCCGGAGTCGAATGGCAAGATATCGATGCAGTGGTGCTTGGTAAGGCTCCTGATATGTTTGAGGGAGTCATGATGCCTGAATTGTTTTTGGCGGATGCTATTGGCGCTTATAACAAGCCCTTGCTTAGAGTCCATACGGCGGGAAGCGTTGGTGGGAGCACTGCAATCATGGCAGCAACTCATATCACTTCAGGCCAATATAAATGCGTACTCACCGTGTCTTTTGAAAAACAATCAGAATCGAATGCAACTTGGGCCTTGTCTCCAAAGTATCCTTATACACCTCACATTAATGCTGGTGCTGGAGGTTACTTTGCTCCTTATATGCGCGAATATATAAGGAGATCCAAGGCTCCAGAACATATTGGTTGGCAGGTAGCTGTTAAAGATAGAAGGAATGCAAATTTAAATCCACTTGCTCACTTACAAATTCCCAATATTGATTTAGAGATGGTAAAAAATACTCCCATGTTATGGGAGCCATTAAGATATCTAGAGAGCTGTCCTTCCTCCGACGGTGCATGTGCATTAGTCATAGCTTCAAAAGAGGTCGCTAAGGGTAAAAATGCCGCCTGGATTAAGGGTATGTCGATCCGATCTGAGGGAACGCTCTCTGCGGGAAGGGATGAGGTGAATCCGCTTGCGGGTCAAATGTGCGCTAAAGATATATATTCTCAAGCTGGCATCACTAACCCTTTAAAAGAAATTGATTGTGCTGAAATCTATGTTCCTTTTTCATGGTATGAGCCAATGTGGCTTGAAAATCTTGGCTTTGCAGAATTAAATCAGGGATGGAAATTTACCGACTCTGGTAAAACTGAGTTATCAGGAGAAATTCCTTTTAATATGTCAGGAGGAGTGCTTTCATCAAACCCAATAGGCGCATCTGGAATGATTAGATTTGGAGAGGCAGCATTGCAAGTTATGGGTCTTGCAGGGGAACATCAGGTAGACAATGCAAATGTTGCAATGGGCCATGCTTATGGTGGAGCAGCTCAATTCTTTGCAATGTGGATTGTTTCAAGTCACCAATAGGAGAAAATATGGATAAAAATCATGCCATCGTTAGTCAAGAGAACGGTATTTTGGTTATCACTTTAAATAGACCAGAAAAAAGAAACGCCCTAAGTCCAGGAACTTGTCGCCCTTCTCCGCGAGTTCGATGCAGTGTTCCCATGACCGGGAGCGTGTAAACGAGAACCCCTCGTCGATGGACGCCTGATTGCCGATCCATGCCCGTTGAGGGCGATTCCCGCGCAGGTCGCGCAGGAACTCGTCCCATGATTCCGCCGTGTAAACGTAGTCCGTCATGACGCTACCCTCCAGTGATGTTCCTGCATGGTCGCCTTGACCTTGACGATGTCCGCCTCAGTCATCGACTTCCAGATCAGAGACTGTTCGACCTCTTCGCGAGACAACCCGGCGCTCAGCAACTTGCCGCCCTTGAT
>JALRBL010000098.1 GCA_023257795.1 Gammaproteobacteria bacterium | reverse complement strand
TGAAAATTAGCAATAAATAAAGTCATGAAAAAAAATGCATTCTATGCTCAATCTGGAGGAGTAACCTCGGTAATAAATGCTACCGCTTACGGCGTGATAGATGAGGCTCGAAAGAGCAACAAAATTGGAAAAATATATGCTGGTAAAAATGGTATTTTAGGTGCGCTTCGTGAAAACCTAATAGATACATCCAAAGAACCAAAAACATTTATAGATAGTCTTCAATACAGACCTGGTGGCGTCTTTGGTTCATGTAGATATAAGCTTAAAGATTTTGATACTAATAAAAAAGAATATTTAAGATTAATGGAAGTATTTAAAGCTCATAATATTGGTTATTTTTTTTATAATGGTGGAAATGACTCTGCAGATACTGCATTCAAAGTTGCGCAAATTAGTAAAAAGCTGGGTTATCCATTAAATTGCATTGCGATACCTAAAACTGTAGATAATGATTTAGCTATCACAGATAATTGCCCTGGATTTGGATCTGTTGCTAAGTATGTTGTGACCTCTACAATTGAAGCGGCTTTAGATGTTGAATCCATGGCAGAAACTTCCACCAAGGTATTTATATTGGAAGTCATGGGAAGGCATGCTGGCTGGATCGCAGCATCAAGCTCTATTGCACAAGAAAGTCATCCTGGTGCACCAGACATAATACTATTACCAGAAATAATATTTAATCAACCTAAGTTTCTAAAGAAAGTTAAAGAGGTGATTGATAGTAAAGGGTTTTGCGTTATTGTTGCCTCGGAAGGATTGAAAAATACATCTGGAAAGTTTGTGAGTGAAAGTGGTCTGAAAGATGCTTTTGGGCATAGCCAACTAGGAGGCGTAGCTCCTTACTTGGCTAATCTTATTTCACAAAAGACAAAACTGAAAAACCATTGGGCAGTAGCAGACTACTTACAAAGAAGTGCCAGCCATGTTTCTTCAGAGATTGATAGAAAGCAAGCTATCAAAGTAGGACGAGAGGCTGTGAAATATGCTCTTCAAGGCAAGACATCAGTGATGCCTATAATAAAGAGACTTCAAGACAGCCCCTACAGGTGGAAAGTTGAGGCAGCTGCATTATCAAAGATAGCAAATGTAGAGAAGGTTCTACCTAAATCTTTTATCTCCAAGGATGGATTTGGAATCACTGATAAAGGAAAAAAATACTTTAAACCTTTAATTGGAGGCCAAAATAAAGAAATGAAGCAAAATGCTCGTTATCTAAAACCTAAGTGCATTATGGTTGCTAAAAAATTATCTGCTTGGAGGTAAGGCGTTTAGTCGTTTCACCAATTTGGTCAATAAATCTTGAAGCTCATTGATTTCATCTTGAACTAAAAAAGAGGCTAGACGTACATTTTTCCCCTTCGAAGAGAGAAATAATTGTTTCTCTCCATTGGATTTGATGGTTGTTTGAAACCTTGCAAAAGCTCGATATTCCTCAAAAGAGAAATCTTTAAATACTCTGCCTTTTTCAACTTTTACTTTTGTCGGATTAATAAAAATTAATTCTCTTTGTGAGCTCCATCTAAAGTTTAAGTAAAATCCAAAGCCTACAACTGCCAGCTCAAGACCTGCAAAAGGTAAAACTAATACTGCTCCAAGATACCAAAAGAATGAAGCAATTCCCAAGCAGGTAGTGATAATGACAGCAAAAAAACCAGAGATAGAATAAGCTAAAATAATGTATTTATTTTCATTTATACCA
>JALRBL010000032.1 GCA_023257795.1 Gammaproteobacteria bacterium | reverse complement strand
TTCTCCACCATCAATGGGTTGCCCAGCCGTCCTAAACAAAGAAGAGTAAACCAACGGGCTAGAAACACCATCTGCGCCATCGTAATAATCATTTATTTCAACAACATTTGGGTTGCTGTCAGAAAAACCAATAAGTTTTTTATGGCCGTTTTCGGAGGCAAGCAGTAAAGTGCTCCCTGTGTTTTCGATAACAGAATAAGACACATTTTCTGAGCTCAAACCTGAGCGATGATAAAACTTAAACCCATCACCATAACCCAAGGTTCTTACGCTGCTCTCTGCGACGTCTTTATTTTTCTTGTATTTCAACAAACGTGACTCGACCAATGCTCCAGACACCACATCAACAGACAACCTGATTTCAGAGTTAGATATAATCGCTAGCTCTCCCCAGTCACCCCCATCTACTCGCTCAATTTCAACCTCTGCAACAGCAACCGCCCTGTCTTTGTTTTCCTGGGACCAGCTAAAAAACAATAAATATCCAAAAATTAATACAAAAGATAAATATAAAATTCTAAAGTTCATAATTAAACAACCTCATCCACCCCGCCTCTTGACCAGGGCCCACATTTCAACAACCTAATCAAAGACAAAACAAAACCCCTGATGAAACCATGCTTCAAAAAAGATTGTTTAGCATACTCTGAGCAGGTTGGGGTGTATATACAACTTGATGGAAGCAACGGACTTATGAACCGTTGGTAAAAAACTATTAGGGCTATCATCGAACTCTTCATGTTTTAGTAAATGCTTTTTTTAATCCCTCTTCTGCGCCACGCTTTAACTCACTATAGCTTAACTTTTCTAGCCCGGGTTTAAAAAAAACTACAACCCCGGAGCTGAAACCAAGTTCGCCTAGAGCATTTTTCATCCTTCGTTTTAGTTTATTGCGGATAACCGCTAGAGAGTAATCTTTCTTTTTAATAATGAATACATTGGGAGATGTACCCGATACGTTTTTTTTAAAAAAAAACAAAACTAAGCAGAAAGAACTTTTCTACCTTTCTTTCTGCGACTTGCAAGAACCGCTCTACCAGCTTTTGTTGCCATTCTTGCTCGGAACCCATGGGTTCTTTTTCTTTTTAAATTACTTGGTTGAAACGTTCTTTTCATTTTCTTAAAATTTTAGGAGCGCAATTATAAAACATTAAACACTCAAAAGAACAGAAAAAACTTAAAAAATATTTAACTTGTTTGTCTACAAGTTATCCACAGAAATTTCATATACTTATTATGTAGATATCTTGTGTATTTTTTAATAGACTATTTCTCCACTTTACCGATATGAAAGAAACCTGGAACAAAATTAGCAGCGTCATAGAGAAATCTATTTCAGAAGAAGAGTTTAATACCTGGATAAAACCGCTCTCAGTAGAGATTAACAATAAAACAGTTTCATTAAGCGCCCCCAATGACTTCATAATTAAATATGTTGAAGATAACTACCAAGAAACTCTATACAGCGCCATAAAAAATATAAACCAAAACCTTTCCATTCAATTTAAAAGACTTGATAAGTCAACATTTGTCGACAAACTAGAAGGCGAGAGCCCCTCTAGACCGGGTTTGGTAGAATCTTTCACCTTTTCATCTTTTGTGGAGGGAAAATCTAACCATATGGCCCTGGCAGCGGCAAAACAGGTGGCTCAAAATCCAAGGGGCGACTATAACCCTCTTTTTATTTATGGTGGCGTTGGATTGGGAAAGACCCATCTGATGCACGCTGTTGGAAATCAAATACTTAAAAACAGCCCAAACAAAAGAATTGTTTATGTCCACTCTGAGAAGTTTGTTACCGATATGGTTAAAGCGCTTCAGCTTGGAGCAATGAGCGAATTCAAATCTTTCTATAGAAACGCAGATGCTTTATTAATTGATGATATTCAGTTTTTTGCTGGCAAGGAACAATCCCAAGAAGAATTCTTCCACACATTTAATGCTTTGCTTGATAGAAATCACCAAATGATACTAACCTGCGATAAGTACCCAAAAGAAATAGATGGTCTTGAAGAAAGATTAAAATCAAGACTGGGATGGGGGCTGCCGGTAATTATTGAGCCACCAGAGCTAGAAACAAGAGCAGCTGTTCTTCTTAAAAAAGCAGAGTCCCTTGGTGTTCACCTTCCCAACGACTGCGCTTTTTATATAGCCCAAAGAATAAGATCTAATATCAGAGAGCTTGAAGGCGCTCTAAAAAGAGTTGCAGCGAATTCTAAGTTTTCTAACACAGCAATAGACATTCCATTTGTTAAAGAATCGTTAAAAGACCTGTTTGTAATATCTGCAAAAATGGTAAGCATTGATAATATTCAAAAAACCGTTGCCGAATACTACAATATAAAGCTTTCAGATCTGCTATCAAAGCGTCGCAGCAGGTCTATTACAAGACCAAGACAGCTAGCAATGGCACTAACAAAAGAGCTTACCAATCACAGTCTTCCAGAAATTGGAGAGTCTTTTAATGGCAGAGATCACACAACGGTGATACATGCTTGTACAAAAATAAAAGAGCTTAGAAAGGAGCTGCCTTCCCTTGAGGAAGATTACAGAAATCTTACCAGGACACTTACTAACTAATGGAAGCAAAATTAAAAAAAGATGATTTGGCCTCAGCTATCACGAGCGTGCTTGGGGTGGTTGAGAAGAGACAAACACTACCAATTTTGGCTAATGTTTTGCTTGAATTTACTGATTCAGGTTTAAACATGACAGCAACAGATTTAGAATCGGAAATTGTTCTATCTAATGTTCCTGGGAGCATTATTTCTACCGGAGCAACAACGGTATCTGCTAAGAAACTTAATGATCTAGTGCGACTATTGCCTGACGGCGAATCTTTAACACTCTCTCATAAAAATAATAAACTCAATATTAAAACAGCTTCAAGTAACTACAACTTGTCAACGCTTCCATGTGAAGATTTTCCAGGCCTTGATGCCACTGACGGGGGCGAAGAAATCAAACTAAACATGCGAGAATTTAAAAGCGCCATCTCCTCATCTTCTTTTGCAATGGGAAACCAAGATTGGAGGCATTATTTAAACGGTTTATATATAACTTGCGATAACGGGGCCTTAACAGCAGTTGCAACAGATGCTCACAGATTAGCCGTTGCAAATTTAAAGACCGATACCTCAATCAGCTCTATTTCAGGCATTGTTCCTCGAAAAGCTGTAAACGAAATTTTTAAATTCTTAGATGAAGAGGGCGACTGTTTCTTTCAAGTTTCTGAAAGTTTCTGTTGCTTGACAAAACCAGGCCTTGTTTTCAAAAGCAAATTAATAGACGGAAAATTTCCTGATTATAATCAGGTCATCCCCTCTGGAGATAGCACCGACATGGTGTGTAACAAAAAAGAACTTGGAGATGCGCTTGCTAGATCATCTATTCTTACTAGTGATAAATACAAGGGAGTGCGTTTTTTGTTAGATAAAAATAACCTTAAAATTACAGCCAACAACCCCGAACAAGAGGACGCAGAAGAGTCTATTAAAGTTCAGTCTACCGGCTCTCTTGAAATAGCTTTTAATGTCGGATATATACAAGAAATACTTAACCACATTGACGAAGATGATGCTGTCTTTAGGTTCTTCGGAGAGGATAAAAGCTGTATTATTCAAGCAAAAAACCATTCTTCAGCTTTGTATGTAGTTATGCCATTACTTATTTAGGTGGCGTTAAAAAAACTAGAAATCAAAAACTTTCGATGTTTTAAGTCATTAGAATTTGACTTGAGCTTAAAGTCCTCTCTTTTTTGGGGAAATAATGGTTGTGGAAAATCCTCAGTTTTAGAAGCCATTTACATTCTTTGTACTGGCAAATCCTTTAGAACCAGCATCCTTGATTCAGCAATCAAAAGAGGAGAAGAGGGGTTTAGTTTAACAGCCCTAACAGATTCATCGAAAAGATTTTATATTACCAAAGTTAGAAATCAGCCCATCAGCATCAAAATCAATGATAAAAAAGTAACAGCTCTTGAGCTGTTAAAATATAACCCCCTTCTTTCAATAGATCACAACACTTACTTTTATAATGATTCAAATCCAGAACATAGAAGAAAACACCTTGATAGAGCACTATTCTCTGTTTATAGCGATTATTCACAAAATCTATTAAATTTTTACCACACTCTGAGATTAAGAAACCTGAGCTTAAAAAAATCTTCACCCAAAGATGCCAATGCTTGGAATGTTTCTTTGGCGGAAACGGGCGATAATCTGACGAAGTATAGAAACGATTTTGTAACAAAAAGCAAAACAAATTTTATAAATATTTTAAATCAATCCTCTCATCCAAAAGCGGAGCTTTATAAAGATATCAAAATTGCATTTAATGCTGGTTTTTCAGAAACAAGTTTTTTAGACACTTTAACCAAAAACATCTCTCAAGATTTGTTTAAGAAGGTTACCTCAGAGGGGCCTCATAGAGCAGATATAAAATTTTTATTTGATAATAGACAACTCAAACACTCTTTTTCTAGGGGCGAACAAAAAGTTATAGCAATAATGTGGAGCTTAAGTTTTGCTGAGACCATCAATCAATTATCTTCTTCTTGTCCTCTAATCACCCTGGATGATCTTGGCTCAGAGATTGACCCCCATCATCTTGAGCTTTTATACCCCCTTTTTAATAAATTCGAAAATCAGTTGATGTTTTCAAACATTACTAGCCTCTTTGATAGTAAAATAGAAAATCCATTTAACAATTTTAAAATGTTCCACGTGGAACAATTAAACTAAGATGCCAAATAAAAAAAATCCAAACTCATACGACTCATCAAATATCCAAGTTCTAAAAGGACTAGAGGCGGTAAGAAAAAGGCCAGGAATGTATATTGGCGATACTGATGATGGATCTGGCTTGCATCACATGATTTTTGAGGTGGTTGATAATTGCATTGACGAAGCTATGGCCGGGCATTGCACTGATATTTTGGTACAGGTTAATAAAAATGGCTCTGTTACTGTGAAGGATAACGGAAGAGGAATTCCTGTTGATACTCACAAAAAAGAAGGAATTCCGGCAGCAGAGCTCATCATGACAACACTTCATTCTGGCGGTAAATTTGATGATAATTCATACAAGGTCTCTGGGGGATTGCATGGGGTTGGTGTCTCTGTTGTAAACGCTCTATCAGAGGAACTCTCGCTTGTAATTTGTCGAGATGGAGGAATGTTCGAGCAAAAATATTCTAACGGAAAGCCTAAAACCAAGCTTACAAAGAAAAAGGCATCCAAAGAAACTGGAACGGAGATAACATTCCTTCCATCAAAAGAGGTCTTCTCTTCCATAGTATTTGATATTGAAAAAATTAATAAACGCATACAAGAGCTTTCTTTTTTAAATACCGGAGTATCTATTGAAGTAAAAGATGAGCGAACCGGGAAGAACAAAAAGTTTAAAAACGCTGGCGGCGTATCAAGTTATGTAGATTTTTTAAGAGGAAGAAAGCAACAAATATCTTCAATTTTTCATTGTCAGGACAGCTCAAATGATATTGGGGTAGAAATTTCTCTTCAGTGGAACGATTCTTATAGTGAAAATGTGCTTTGTTATACTAACAACATTCCACAAAAAGATGGCGGAACACATCTTTCTGGTTTTAGGGCAAGCCTTACGCGTGTCTTAAAAACATTTGTAAAAAAAGAAGAACTTAACAAAAAGGCACCAATTGAATTATTAGGAGATGATGTTAGAGAGGGCTTGGTAGCAGTTATTTCTGTTAAGGTTCCTGATCCAAAATTTTCTTCACAAACCAAAGAGAAGCTCGTTTCCTCAGAGGTTGAGGGGGTCGTAAGCAATGTGCTTAATAAAAATTTAAATGATTTTCTGCTAGAAAACCCCAAAGATGCAATGGCAATCTTAACCAAGGTGTCTGAAGCAGCTTTAGCAAGGGAGGCAGCAAGAAAAGCTAGAGAAATGACAAGAAGAAAAGGGGTGCTTGAGGTTGCAGGGTTGCCTGGTAAGCTTGCTGATTGCCAGGAAAAAGACCCCGCGCTTTCTGAATTATATTTAGTTGAGGGAGATTCTGCTGGTGGCTCTGCCAAACAGGGTAGAAATAGAAAAAATCAGGCGATCTTGCCACTAAAGGGAAAAATTCTAAATGTTGAAAAAGCGAGAATTGATAAAGTTTTATCTTCTCAAGAAATTGGAACGCTTGTTACTGCGCTTGGCTGTGGAATAGGAAAAGATGACTTTAATTTAGAAAAACTTCGTTATCATAGAATTATCATAATGACTGATGCCGATGTTGATGGATCACATATTAGAACTCTTTTACTAACATTCTTTTATAGACAAATGTTTGATATTGTTGACAAAGGCCACATATACATTGCCTTGCCACCTCTTTATAAAGTTTCTAAAGGGAAAAAAGAGATTTATGTTTCTAATGAATCTGAAAAAGACGGGGCTATAAAAGAATTATCCAAAACCGGATCAAAGGGAATAGATGTCCAAAGATATAAGGGTCTTGGTGAAATGAACCCAGATCAACTTTGGACAACAACTATGGACCCTGTTAACAGAAGGATGCTTCAAGTAAAAATCAAGGACGCAAAAGATGCAGATGATGCTTTTGAGGTACTAATGGGTGATCAGGTTGAGCCAAGAAGAGAATTTATTGACGCAAACGCACTAAATGTTGCAAATCTAGATATATAGTCGAAATCTTTCTAAAACTTTAATTTTTCAATTAACTCTTCTATTTTTATAACTTCTTGATTCATGGTATCTCTGTTTCTGATGGTCACGGTTTTGTTGTCAATAGATTCATAATCCACTGTTATACAGTATGGCGTTCCAATTTCATCATGTTTCCTATAACTTTTACCAATATTGCCAGTATTTTCTAAAACAACTTTTTTCTTTAGGCTTCGTTGTAGATTTGACTTTATTTCTATAGCAAGGTCCACCAGTTTAGAATCATTTTTCTTAAGTGGAATGACTGCGGCTTTTATTGGAGCAAGGTGAGGCCTTAATTTTAGGACTATTCTTTCTTTATCTCCTTCTAGAACCTCTCTCTCGTATGCTTCATTTAATATCGCAAGAAACGCCCTTTCAACTCCAGCTGATGGCTCTATTACGTAGGGAACAACCCAATCTTTAGACTCAATATTCTGAACAGCAAGCCTTGCATTAGAATTTTCATTTATATCTGTTTTGGCGGCTATATTCAACTCGCTTTGGTTTTTACTATGAGAGCCTAAATCAAAGTCTGTTCTATTAGCAATACCCTCAAGCTCTTCTAAACCATGTGGGAACTTATACATCAAATCATATGTACCCTTTGAATAATGAGCCAATTCTTCACAAGGAACATCAAGGATTTGAATGTTTTCCCTTTTAACACCCTGTCTTTCCCACCAGGCCAACCTTTCTTCAAGCCAATATTTATGCCACGTCTTATCGCTGCCAGGTTCACAAAAAAACTCTAACTCCATTTGCTCAAACTCTCTTACTCTAAAAATAAAATTTCTAGGAGTTATTTCGTTTCTAAAAGCTTTTCCTGTTTGAGCTACACCAAATGGCAAAGATCTTGAGGTCGAATCAACTATATTTTTAAAATTTATAAATATATGTTGGGCTGTCTCTGGTCTTAAATACGCAATATTACTATCATTATCTACCGGGCCGACTGATGTCTTAAACATTAAATTAAATGGTCTTGGATTGGTTAGATCATTCGATCCACAAACGGGACATTTGTCCTTAATATGATCTGCTCTGTGTCTGCTCTTACACTTTTTGCAATCAACCAATGGATCTGTAAATGTGCTTTCATGCCCAGAATGTTTTAAAACTTTGGCGTGAGTAAGTATTGATGCATCAAGCCCCTCAATATCATCTCTTTCGTACACCATAGATGACCACCATGATTGCTTGATATTGTTTTTTAACTCTACACCAAGGGGCCCAAAGTCATATAAGCCCTGCAGTCCACCATAGATTTCAGATGATTGAAAGATAAACCCCCTTCTTTTACAAAGAGAAACCAGTTCATCCATTGATTTGGCAGCCATTCAAAAACTCCTAATGATATATACTTGCACCATTGTAATTCAATAATATAGTTATTAATAAATGAGATACGTTTTTATTCTGCTTTCTCCTTTTCGAGTTAAATTTGCTGAAAAAATTATAGACACGATCATCTCCGCTTATCCATGCAATTTTTTGTTAAAAAAAACTAATGCCTTTAAGGTAACCAAAATTAATATTTTTAAATGCTTTCCCTACAATACTGACGCTGATAATAACGTTCTTGCTTTTGAAAGCTTAAAGAATTCAATTATCTCGATTTATGAAACGCTATATTCCTGGTCTAGATCAGAACACAAAATCTCCAAACTTGCGTTTAAACAAGAAAACAGATTTATGCTGCTTGAAGAAAAAGCAACGCTGTTTTATTCCTTACACAATAGAAGCATTGATCTGTTGCTTGGCCTCATACTGCTCAACAACTCTGTAACAACTTTATACAAAACTATTAAATATAAAAAACTAGATGCTTATGTAAAAAGACAAAGATCTAAAAACCATAGCGCTGTAGCTACTGCCTCTATTGGCGGCGTTAAGGCCGTAATAAAAGCTTTAAAATCTGGAACAGACGTTTGCTTTGCATCAGACCAGGTTCCTGCAGACGGCTTTGGTGTTGAAAGCTCTTTCTTTGAGGCGGCTTGCTACTCTAGCAATTTGGTTGAATCGCTTTCGGCCCGAGAAGATATTTCTACCTGCTTGGTTTATTTAACTAAGAATGAATTTGGGTACATTGTTTCCTATGATCATCTTTCAAGTGCTGAGATTTCAACAGATAAAATGAACCGCATATATCAAAAAATAATTCTTAAAAATCCCAAGGAATATTCATGGGAATATAAAAAGTTTAGAAAGATTAAAGAAAATAAGAGTTTATATTCTTTCTAACTATCTTCTCCAAAAAGAGGGCGCAAGCACCACAAGAAATGTAAAGATTTCTAATCTACCCAAAACCATTGCCAAAATTAATATAAATTTTCCAACCGAAGAGATATTCTCGTAGTTATAAAGCGCCTCTCCAAGAGCTGGCCCAAGGTTGTTCAAACATGCTCCAACAGTTGAAAATGAGGTCTCAAAATCTGCTCCGGTTGCCAGCATCCCCAAAAATAAAAACATAAAGGTTATTACGTATATTGAAAAAAAGCCCCAAACTTTTTCTGCAATTGAGCTATCAATGACCTTGTTTCCTATTTTAGAAATTACCACTGCATCAGGGTGGACAATCTTAAATATCTCTTTTTTTACCTGATTCACCATTACCATAACTCGCCATGATTTAATTCCGCCCCCAACAGATCCTGAGCATGCACCAATAAATGCCCCTATTAACAACAGAAAAGCAAGAAACATTGGTAGTCCAGCAAAGCCTTCAGTATGGAAACCAGACGTAGTTACAATTGAAACGGTTTGGAATATAAGCGATCTCAAGTCAGGGTCTTCGGCTGATTTGGTTGTTACCAAAAAAATCAATCCTACCAAAAAAATTGAAAGCATAATTCCTAGAAAAAAACCTAGCTCAGGATTTTTAAAGTATCTCATTAAAGATTTTGATGATAGGGCCGAGTAATGAAGAACGAACGAGACGGATGAAAGTAACATAAAAAAGATACACACAAGCTCAATCGGAATGCTGTTGAAATATCCTATGCTTTGGTCATAGGTAGAGAATCCGCCAATAGACACCGTTGAGAGAGCGTGCGCAAGCGCATCGAATGAGCTCATTCCAGCCATAATGTAAGAGATAAAACATAAAACAGATAATGCGAGATATATCCTCCATAGGGCCTGCGCAGTTTCCTTAATTCTGGGAGTAATTTTCTGTGTATTATCTGAACCAGGGGTTTCCATTTTAAATAATTGTCCTCCACCAATCCCTAGAGACGGAAGAATTGCAACGGCTAGGATTATCAACCCCATCCCACCAATCCATTGAAGAATCTGCCTAAATAATAAGACTGATTTATCATAATTTTCTATTCCAGATAATACAGTGGCACCTGTCGTTGTAATCCCTGAAAAAGACTCAAAAAATCCATCAACCAAGGAAAGATCCATTATTAACAAGAATGGCATAGATCCAAACAATCCAAGGATTAGCCAAAAAATAACTGTTACTAGAAAGCCATCGTGTATGGATAGAGAGTTAATGTCTTTTTTTGAAATAGCATATAAAAGAGCTCCGGTAAGAAGAGTTATTGCAAAAAGGCCAAAAAAACTTTGAGCGGTCTCTTCACTATAAATGAAAGCAGTTGCAATTGAAGGAACAAACGCTAAGCTGAAAAACATCAACAATAGACCTACAAGGTTATATATAGGTGATATTAAAGTCATTAAGATGCAAAAAGTTTTGTTATTTCTTGTTTCTCAGTTTTTGAAGAGATAAAAATGATTAACCTATCAGACTCTTTTAATAAAAGGTCTTTTGTTCTTGCCGGACTAAAGAGATTTTCATTTCTGTAAACTGCTCCAACCAGCGACCCCTTTGGCAAAGGCAAATCTAAAACTGGTTTATCAATATATTTTTCAGTAAATGAATTTTTATGAACAACTCCTGCAATTGCTTCAACGCCGGAAGCCATTTTAAGAATCACCTCTTGTGTAACATCGTCATTATATAAATGCTGCAAAACCATTGAAACGGTTAGTCTTTGGGGCGACAAGGCCACATCAACAAAACCTTTTGGAAGAATGTTTATATATGAGTAATTATTTAAAAGAATAATTGTTTTCTTGACACCAAGTTTTTTAGCAAGAAATGCCGCCATAATATTGGCCTCATCATCGTTAGTAACCGCACAAAAAAGATCAATGTTTTCAATATTCTCTGTTCTTAATAAGTCCTCATCCGAACCATTGCCCCTTAATACAATTGATCTTTTTAGCTCGCTTGATAAAAACTCACACCTATCTTTATCAGGCTCAATTATCTTTAATCTCAATTTATCTTCGATGTTTCTAGCAAGCTCAAAGCCAATCTTTCCTCCGCCAGCTATCATTACTCTTTTGTGTCTTTCGCCTTGATTACGAATTTCAGACACAACATCGTCAACATCGTCTTTTTTTGCTAAAAAATATACTTCGTCTCCCTCTTTAATTACCGTTTCTTCGTTTGGTATTAAGGGTTTATTTTTTCTAAAAATAGCAGTAACTGATGCCTCAATGTTTTGGAGGTCATCTTTCAAGCTCTTAAGCGCTCTATTAACCAGCATTCCATCTTTTTTAGCTTTTACTGATACCAGCTTAACTTCTCCTCCTATGAATGATTCAATTTGCTCCGTGCCGGGATGTTCAATTAAATCAAGTAAATGAGAAGTTATTTCTGATACCGGGCTAATTGGAACATCTACATATCCCCCAAGTGCATTAAGGTGATCCAAGTATGCCCTATTAGACAACCTGCATATCGTTCTTTTGACCGAGAAAAGATTTTTGCACAACTGACATGCTATTAAATTTGTTTCATCAGAATTAGTAACAGCCAGAACAACCGTATCTTTTTTTGTGACAGCTTTTTTTAGAGTCTCTGGTGATGAGGCGCTACCAATTATGGTAGCTAAGTCAAAATCAGATTGAAGAGATTGTAATTTCTCAGCGTTAAAATCTACAACAGTAATATTGTAATTTTGCTTTGCAAGATTTGTTGCAATGCCGGTTCCAATTTTCCCTGCTCCAAGAATTACTATATCCATGATGCATAGGTTACTCTCTTTATTAGAGAATTAAAGTTCTTCAAATAATTTTTGATTTGAGTTGAGCATGTCGCTTGAAGAAACTACTTTTTTTCCAGGTAATTGTAAGTAAGTAATTACTATCCAGCCAGTGCTTGTTTTATAATATAATTTTTTATCATTTGTCCCTATTTTTTTATTACCAGAATTTGGAATTTCTTTTGAATCTGCTATCTCTAAGCCATGGATTTTGATAAGGGTCTCTTTATAATTAAAAAATATCCCAGGCCACCCAAAATAAGCTCTAAACATATTTTTAATTGTTTCTGATGAAATTGAATGATTGATTTCTCCTGAAGCCTTTGTAATTTTATTGCACAAACTGTGCTTGCTATGATCTTGTTCCACAGCAGAAATTATTCCTTCTTTAATATCTTCTAATATCTTTGGAAGTTCTTTTGAAGCCTCATCAGCAATGAGGTTTTCTATTTGATTTTTTGTAGCATCATTATCGCATTTTATATTTTTTGAAAAATATACAGGGCCCGTGTCAAGACCCTGATCCATTTTCATAATACTGTATCCAAAATTTTGATCCCCATTCAAAAGACAGGTTTGTATTGGTGATGCGCCTCTATATTTTGGAAGCAATGAAAAATGGATATTGATTGGTGAGATTTTTGGAAGTTGAAGCAAATCATTTGGCAAGATTTTCCCATATGCAGAGACTATTAAAAAATCTGGCCTTTCCAGTTTCTTTATTTCGTTTATAAAGTCTTGATCTAAGAAAAGAGGTTTGTAAATTTTTAAACCAATATTTGATGCTTCTAGAGATACCGCTGAAGGAGATAATATTTGTTTTCTTCCAAATGGTTTGTCAGGTTGAGTTATCACTGCGCTAACTTCCATACCAGAATCCACCAGCGACTTTAAAACATGTGCCGATGAAGGAGGTGATCCAGCAAAAATAACTTTCATTAAAATATTATAAAATCCCTTAAAAGTTGCTAAAATCTCTTATTTTGCTGCTTTCTTCTTCAATCTTTCTCTTTTAAGTCTCGAAACGTAGTCAACCATAAGCTTTCCCTCTAAATGATCTATTTCATGCTGTATGCAAACTGTAAGCAGACCCTCTGGATAGGTAGAGTGTTGGTTTCCTTCAATATCTTGCCAAGTAAGCTTTATTTTATCTGGCCTTGTTATCTCTTCATAAAAACCAGGAACCGATAAACAACCCTCTCTATATGAAAGGTGACTTTTGTTCTCTAATATTTCAACTTCAGGATTAACAAAAACCATAGGATTATCTTTAGATTCAGATAAATCCATTACAATTAATCGAATATGAACATCCACCTGTGATGCAGCCAAGCCAATACCCTCTGCCTCATACATTGTGTAAAGCATATTTTCAGAAAGATTTTTTAGACTTTTGTCGAAAACATTAACTTTTTTCGCTACCGTTCTCAGCCTAGGGTCTGGATATGTCAGAATATCAAGGAGCTTCATGTGGATATTATATTGGTTTTATTTATAATCAGATAGTTTAACAAGGAGTTTTAATGAAAGTTGGAATATTTATGGGATCTAAATCAGATTTAGACACAGTATCTGCAGCATTTGGCATCTTTGATGAATTCGGAATCGAGTATGAATACAATATTTTGTCAGCGCACCGGACCCCCTCTCAGGTTATTAGTAAAATAACAGAATTAGAACAAAAGGGTGCAAAACTATTCATTGGAGCCGCTGGCATGGCTGCGCATTTATCAGGAGTTATTGCAGCTCATACCCATAAACCTGTTTTAGGAATCCCTCTTGATGGCGGAACAATGGGAGGAATGGATTCTTTGCTTTCGACCGTCCAAATGCCAAAAGGAATTCCTGTTGCTACATTTGCTATTGGAAAATCTGGAGCAATAAACGCAGCAATTTTTGCTGTCCAAATTCTTGCGTCTTCTGATCAAGATTTAGCAAATAAATTTAATGATTACAGAAGTAAAATGACCCAAGATGTTGTTGAAATAAATAATTCAAAATAACAAAGTTGCAACATTTAGCCGACCCAAATGAAGCAGCAGATTGGCTTTCGTCTGAAAAAATTTTGATTCACCCAACAGAAGGGGTTTGGGGTTTGGGTTGTTTGTATAATTCAAAAAAAGCCATGCAGCGTCTGTCAAAACTTAAATCAAGATCTTCGTCTAAAAATTACATAATCCTGTGTCCAAATATTGATTGGGTATTCAAGCTTTCCGCGGATCTCAATAAGGATGACTTAGACCAGTATTGGCCAGGCCACACAACCCTGTTGCTCAGACCATCTAAATTATGTCCATCTGAATTAATATCAGATATAGATAGGGTTGCAATAAGAGTAAGCGCTCACAATCCAATTAAAAAACTTCTTAATATCTTGCAAAAACCAATACTATCAACATCTGCTAATATTTCAGGCAAAGAACAAACAAACAACATTGAATCTATCCAAGAAATCTTTGATTTTGATGATGTTGCTCTTTATAAAGAACGGCTAGGCAATGAAAAAAAACCATCAAAAATAATTGACTACGTAACGGGGAAAGTAATTCGTGCATAAACCTGAACAAGTTCTAAAAATTGAAAACACAATTAGTAAATTGCAGCAAAGAGCAATATGCTTCTTTAATGAAATCAGTCATACAACTTTTATTGATGAAGTTGACTGGATAAGACCAAAGGGGGGCGGAGGAAAAAGCATCACAATTATAAATAATCATATTGAGAAAGCTGCCTGCAATTTTTCTTCAATCACAGATACCAAACTCCCAAACTCTTCTCTTGCAGCAGATGATTTCAAACATCAAGAGGGAAGATTTTATGCTACTGGTCTTTCTATTATTTCCCATCCAGTGAATCCAAAAGTGCCTACAAGTCACCTGAATGTTAGATTTTTTACGTTGTTCGACAATCAGAATAATTTAAACAGATATTGGTGCGGTGGTGGTTATGATTTAACGCCATTTATTCCATATGTTTCTGATGCCAAGCTTTGGCATAGAAATGCAAAAAAATGCTTAGACCAACACAACAAAACCTTTTATAGAAAGTTTGCTAAAAACTGCGATGAATACTTTTACTTGCCTCATAGATCTGAAAAAAGAGGAATTGGAGGCATATTTTTTGATTCAATACAGATGAAAAATATAGACAAATGTCTTGAATTACTTACCTCTGTAGTAGAAAGTTATATTTTTTCATATAAAAAAATATTACTTAAAAGGTTTAGTCTTCCATATACGGAGGATGAGAAGCTATTTCAAGAGTATAGGCGGTCAAGGTATGTGGAATTTAATCTTTTACATGATAGAGGAACAAAATTTGGAATTGAGTCAGGTGGAAGATCTGATTCTATTTTAGCCTCCTTGCCACCAACAGTTCTTTGGCCACCATTTAAAGACAAAAATCTTTTATTACAAGAGAAAAAACTCTTAAACCACATTAATAGGGATTGGATAATCAAATAAGTTGGAAAGGATAGGGATAATAGGAAGCAATATTCAATATACGCTTTCACCGAAAATTCATAAGCGCTTCGCTGAGCAGTCAGGAATAAAAATCGATTACAAAGTTATTGACTGTCAAACAAAAGAATTTAAAAAAAATCTTGATATCTTTTTTGAGCATGATGAAGCCAGGGGAATTAATGTTACAGTTCCTTTTAAGGAGCTCGCGATCAATTTCTCAACAAATATCGATCCTTTGGTCGATAAATGTAATTCTGCCAACACCCTTCATAAAATTGGCGATAAAATCAAAGCCTATACGACCGATGGGACTGGATTTGTCCAATCAATCAAACAGCTTGTTGATATTAAAGGCAAAAGAGCGCTCATTGTCGGCGCGGGTGGTGCCGCACGTTCTGTAGGAGCATCTTTGCTTGATCACGATGTAATAGTTTCTTATATGAATAGAAATCAAAATCGTCTTGAGACATTTCCTGATTGTCTTAGAGACAGAATTTATAATGGTGAGGCAGTTGACTTGGTTATTAACAGCACCCCACCTATCGCAAGCGAATATATCCTAACAAAAATCTTAACTGAAGAGATAAACCTTCAACCAAACCCATTGTTTGTAGATCTCTCCTACAAAAACTCATTAATCAATAATCAAGATATTAAATCTAGATTCTTATCATCTATTGATGGTCTTGGTATGTTGGTATTTCAGGCAGCGTTATCATTTAAGATTTGGTTTGGAATTGAGGTTGATCCTTATCTTGTAATCAGTGAATTGGTCGATGAAAGGGATTAGATTTATTGCTGGAGCTGTTTGTCCATCATGCAAGCTTCCAGACAGAATCGCTCTGACTGCAGATGATAAAAAAATATATTGTACCAACTGCAGTTTTGAGGAACTTAAACCCCAAATAAAAACAACTTCGCTAGATCTAGAAAAAGATTCTCCAAAGCTTTAAAATAGCGCCAATTTAAATTCTATTTGAAGACACAATTATAAAAATAAATTATAATCAATTATAAATAAATACTATTAAACTATCCTCATGAAGTTATCCAATTTTGCAAAATTTTTAGTTTTATCTTCCTTGCTAGTAGCCCCAATATTTGGCTGGGCTGACTGGAATGCTCTCAATATGACCGAAGGAGCCACTGAGGTTAGTAAGAAAGTTTTTGATTTACATATGCTGATCTTTTGGATTTGCGTAGTGATTGGTGTTGTTGTATTTGGTGTAATGTTCTATTCAATGTATGCATTCACTAAGAAGAAAAATCCTAACCCTTCAACATTTCATGACAACACAAAAATAGAAATTCTATGGACTGTCATACCCTTCGTAATTCTTGTTGTGATGGCGATTCCAGCAACCAATGTCCTAAAGGAAATCTACAATGATGAAGAGGGTGATGTAAATATCCAAGTAGTTGGATACCAATGGAAATGGCAATACAAATATCTTGAAGATGGCATAAACTTTTTTTCAAATCTTTCAACTGATCAGGACGAGATATATAACAAGATACCAAAGGGAGAACACTACCTTTTGGAAGTTGATGAGCCTGTAGTTATTCCGGTAGGCAAAAAAGTTAGATTTCTCATTACAGCAAATGATGTAATCCATTCTTGGTGGGTTCCTGATTTTGCAATTAAGCAAGATGCAATTCCTGGATTTATTAATACAGCTTGGACAATTGTAGATGAACCCGGTTTATATAGAGGTAATTGCACAGAGCTATGTGGAAAAAACCATGGATTTATGCCCATTGTTGTTAGAGCAGTTGAGCAGAGTGAATACGATGAATGGGTATCAGGAAAGAAGCAGGCAGCATTTGAGTTAGCGCAACTTACTGAAAAAGATTGGTCGGTTGAAGAGCTTGTCTCAAATGGTGAGTCAGTATATTTAAAAAACTGTGCTGCTTGCCATCAGGTATCTGGACAAGGCATTCCAGGAATATTTCCAGCTCTTGCGGGCAGCGAAATAGTTCTTAATAACAAATCAAGGAACATAGAAATTTTAATGGAGGGTGTGCAAGGAGCAGCCATGCAATCATTTGCTAATCAACTCTCAGAGGTTGATATAGCCTCTGTAATAACTTACACAAGACGATCATGGGGTAATAGCGAAAAAGGCGATGGCGAAGTCGTTGTTCCTAAAGAAATTCTTGAATATAAAAGCAACAACCAAAAGTCTTAAGGAGTAACTATGAGCGCAGTTATAGAATCACACGATCACGATCATCACCACGGTCCCGCAAAAGGTTTAACAAGGTGGTTGTTTACTACTAACCATAAAGACATCGGAACCCTATATCTTTGGTTTAGCTTTCTAATGTTTCTTGTTGGTGGTGCTATGGCTATGGTTATTAGAGCTGAGCTCTTTCAGCCAGGCATGCAAATAGTCCAACCTGAATTTTACAATCAAATGCTTACACTTCATGGGTTGATTATGATCTTTGGAGCGGTAATGCCTGCTTTTGTAGGCCTTGCTAACTGGTTAGTGCCGATGATGGTTGGCGCTCCTGACATGGCGTTGCCCAGAATGAATAATCTTAGTTTCTGGATTCTACCTTTTGCTTTTTTTGTACTTTTATCATCATTGTTTATGGAAGGAGGAGCACCAAACTTTGGCTGGACCTTCTACGCTCCACTTTCCACCACATATGCTCCACCTAGTGTTACCTTCTTTATATTCTCAGTTCATATAATGGGAGCTTCTTCAATAATGGGTGCCATCAATGTAATTGTAACCATCATGAACATGAGAGCTCCCGGAATGACATTAATGAAGATGCCATTATTTGTTTGGTCTTGGCTTATAACTGCATATCTATTAATTGCTGTTATGCCAGTTCTTGCTGGAGCAGTGACCATGATGTTAATGGACATTCATTTTGGCACCAGTTTTTTTAATGCAGCCGGTGGAGGTGACCCTGTATTATTTCAGCATGTCTTCTGGTTTTTTGGTCACCCAGAAGTTTATATTATGATCCTTCCAGCTTTTGGAATTACTTCTCACATTATCTCAACATTTTCCAGAAAACCTCTCTTTGGATATTCATCGATGGTATGGGCTATGGCCTCTATTGCAATATTGTCTTTTGTTGTTTGGGCACACCATATGTTTACAGTGGGTATGCCTCTTGCAGCTGAGCTATTCTTTATGTGGGCAACTATGCTTATTGCGGTTCCTACAGGAGTTAAAGTTTTCAACTGGGTGGCTACAATGTTTAAGGGATCAATTACCTATGAGACCCCCATGCTTTTTGCTATAGCTTTTGTAGTTTTGTTTACTATTGGAGGCTTTTCAGGATTAATGCTTGCTATTACTCCCGCAGATTTCCAATATCATGATACCTATTTTGTGGTTGCACACTTCCATTATGTACTTGTCCCTGGTGCCATCTTCTCTATTATGGCAGCTGTGTATTATTGGATTCCCAAATGGACTGGAAACATGTATGACGAGAGACTCGGAAGACTGCACTTCTGGCTTTCATTTGTATCAGTTAACGTGACATTTTTCCCTCAACATTGGATTGGTCTAGCGGGCATGCCAAGAAGATACCCAGATTACGCCCTTCAATTTGCAGATTGGAACATGGTTTCAACCGCTGGAGCTTTTGCGTTCGGTCTTTCTCAGATACTTTTCCTATTCATTGTTTTAAAAACTGTTAGAGGAGGCAAGAAAGCAACCTCTCAAGTATGGGAAGGTGCAGAGGGTCTTGAGTGGACAGTCGATTCTCCGCCTGCATATCACACCTTTACAACTCCACCAAAGGTAAGTTAATTGAATAAATCTGCAAAAAAAACAATTAAAGTTCTTGGATTTACAGTATTTGGTATGTTCTTCTTTTCTTTTGCGCTAGTTCCGCTTTACGATGTGTTTTGCGAGGTTACCGGTCTTAATGGAAAGGTGGCTCTTGAAAGCACAAATATTGAGGAAGTAGATACAGGCAGGGAGATAAAACTTCAATTTATTTCTCATAATAACGAGGAAATGCCATGGATTTTCAAACCCTCAGAAGAGGTGCTTGATGTCAAAACTGGCAAATATTACACAACAACTTTTTATGTAAAAAATGTTACTAACAAAGAGATGACTGCTCAAGCAATACCTAGCGTTGCTCCATCAAATGCAGCCTCTCACCTAAGCAAACTAGAGTGTTTTTGCTTTAATCAGCAAACCTTAAAGCCAGGAGAAGAAGCCTTGCTTCCTGTGAAATTTTTAGTGGATACAGATTTACCAAACAACATTAAAAGCGTGGCAATGTCTTACACGATCTTTGATATAACAGATTACGACAAGCAAGAATTAGCCATGCAAATGAACCATGATTCCATGCATTCAGAGGAGAGCCATTAATGGAGTATCAAAAATATTACGTTCCAGAGCAAAGCAAATTTCCAATATTTGCTGCAACATCTATGTTTCTATTGGTTATGGGAGCCGCCTCCACGATTAACTCTCTTGGTACCGAAAGCAACACTGGGAAATATATTTTATGGTCTGGTCTAGCTGCTATGGCCACAACCTTATTTTTTTGGTTTAAAAAAGTAATACAAGAGCATTTGGCAGGTCTTGATAGTGCTCAATTAAAAAAATCGTTTGTCTTTGGCATGGCTTGGTTTATTTTTTCTGAAGTGATGTTTTTTGCCGCTTTCTTTGGAGCTTTATTTTATGTTAGAAGTTTTGCAGTGCCATGGTTAGGTGGAGAGGGCGAAAAAGGTTTGGCCAATATGTTATGGCCAGATTTTGAATCCAGCTGGCCACTTATGAGTACACCTGATGATGGAGCAGCATACACCTTGCCTGAAAAGAATCTCAGCTTTCCGGGTTTTAGCCACTTATTAACATGGTTGCCATTGTGGAATACGATCGTATTATTAAGCTCAAGTGTAACCGTCCATTTTGCTCATTTAGCACTAAAGGCTGGCAATAAATCTACATTTAATTTATGGCTAGGTGTTACCGTGCTTCTTGCCTTAACCTTTGTTGGTTTACAAGCTGCCGAATATTATGAAGCGTATGCACATTACGGCTTAACTCTTAACTCAGGAATCTACGGTTCCACATTCTTTATGTTGACTGGTTTTCATGGATTTCATGTGATGCTTGGAGGATTTATGTTAGCTGTAATGCTTATTAGATCGATCTTTTATAATCATTTTGAACCAGAAGACCATTTTGGTTTTGAAGCAGCCTCTTGGTATTGGCACTTTGTGGATGTGGTCTGGGTGATGTTATTTCTTTTTGTTTATATTCTTTAACTAGACCAAGGCACCTGATTGCCAAGTTGGCCGTTATAAAGACCATAAGCAACTAAGATTAGCAGAATAATTGCAGCACTAACTCTAACCCCAAGGCTGTATACAGTGTATTTTGTCTTTCCTTTGTCTTTAAATAGAAAAAAAAGACCGCTAGTAAGGCTTATGAAAATAACAACTATGCATAAGACTATTGCTGTTTTTAGTATCATAGCTGTATTTTATCACCATTAAAGAAAGTAATGCTTCTAACTAATATTAAAGACAACCCTAGATTAAGTTTCTTTAGCGCCTTCTTTTTTATTGTGTTCATATGCTTGTCTGTTTGGCAGACTTCAAAGGGTTTTGAAAAATATGATTTGGAAGCAGATTTTGAGCAATCGCTTACATTGTTGCCCGAACAATATTCATATGACTCAAAACAATGGGATTTAATAACCGTTAACGGTAGGTTTGATTTTGACCAAGAGATATTAATTGATAATAAAATATATTCTGGCCAAAAGGGCTACACAGTGCTTACCCCATTTATTCCAACTGATTTGAGTTTGCATACTTTTTTAGTAGATCGTGGCTGGGCCAGTAATTCTTATTCATCCACTCCTTTAAACGAATCTAACAAAACAATTAAAGGCATAATCTACAGCCCAGAAAAAAATTTTGTTGTTGGAGATGAGCTTGCAAGCGATGATTGGCCAAAAGTAGTTCAGCAAAAAGACATTTCTTTTTTAGAATCAGTTTTTCCTAATAAACTTGAAAAGTATCTGATTAAATTAGATCCTGCCAACCCATACACGCTTGAATATGTTCCGCTTATTCCTAGTAAAATTTCTTCTTCTAAGCACTTTGGCTATGCTTTTCAATGGTTGATCATGGCAATTGTGCTTGCGTTTGTTTTTTTTAAATTTATTAATAAACACCATGAACAATAAAACTATTTTATTAATTCTACTGATCTCTCCCGCAATTGTATTGGGCCTTTCATCCCTTGCATTTAGTTTGGGCTATGGGCCTGAAGCCACAAAAAATTATGGAACCTTTTTTGAGGAAAGCTTTCCCGTTCACTCATTGGAAAATCTGGAAGACAATCCAGCTGCTGATTTCAGTGGCCGTACCTGGATTCTTGGAATATACGGCGATGATTTCAAAAACAAAGAAAAGGCAATGTATGTTATGAAACAAGTGAACATAGCTCTGAATAGAGATATATATAAATTAGATAGATATATTTTTTTTAATCACCTTACTGATTTGAATGCGCTTAAAGAACAGTTCCCAAGAGTGATCATGCAACAAGAACCGGATGAAACGCTCAGGGAAGATTTGGAGAAATTTTCTACAGATGACTTCCATAAAACAGATAAACTTTTTTTATTGGACCCATATGGAAGAGCGGTTATGTACTATGAACTTGAAACCATTGACCCTAAAAAATTATTAAAAGATCTGAAGGTATTAATATGATCAATATCAAACACTTTTCTTTGTTTTCAATTTTCTTTGCGTTTATTGTTATTGCTTTAGGGGCATGGACACGGCTTGTAGATGCTGGGCTAGGTTGCCCAGATTGGCCAGGGTGTTACGGATTTGTATTTTTTCCAACATCCGGTGAAGAGATAGCAATCGCTGAATCAAGGTTCCCCATGTTTCCTTACGAAATAGATAAAGCAATTCCAGAAGTAGTTCATAGATATTTTGCTGCATCCCTGGGACTCCTTGCCATCGCACAAATGATCATGGCTTTTCGAACCAATACAACAAGATCAATTAAAGCTCTAACAACATTCTTGTTCTTATTTATATGTTTGCAGGGATTGTTTGGTTACTTAACTGTGAGTCTGAAGCTGCTTCCGATTATAGTGACGGGCCATTTATTTGGAGGTTTTATAACCTTATCTTTGTTCTTTTATGTTTTTTTACACACCTCTGGAATTCTTTCCAAGATTCATGTTCCCCAAATACGGGGGCTGGCATTCACAGCATTAATTGCATTAATTTTGCAGATATTTTTGGGAGCTTGGACAAGCACCAATTATGCCTCTTTAGCATGCGCAGATTTCCCAACTTGTCACGGAAGTTATTGGCCCAACATGGATTTCAAAGAAGGCTTTGATCTATTTCATGAGGTGGGCCCAAACTACCTCTACGGTCAACTTGAGAACGATGCTCGCACTGCAATACATTATATGCATAGACTTAATGCAATTCTGGTTGCGCTTGTATATGGATTGTTAGTATTTAGGCTATTCAAGGCAGGCGTCGGCCAACTTGCATCAGCACTAAGCATAGTCTTAGTAACTCAGATTTCACTGGGAATTATGAATGTGGTTTTTGTTTTGCCTTTATATGTCGCAATTGCTCATAACTTAGTTGCAGCCATGCTTCTCCTCACCACACTAAGTGTTTTATTTATAACGAGGAAGAATAATTGTTAGTAAAGCTAAGAGCTTATTACCAACTATGTAAACCCAACGTGGTTTACACAATGCTAATCACAGCTTTAGTGGGCTCCTTGCTCGCTGCTAATTCTTTTTCCTACTATGGGTTGATAGTTCTATCTCAGATTGGCATTGGTTTATGTGCAGCATCGGCCGCTGCAATAAATCAAATCATTGATCAGAAAGCAGATGCTAATATGCAAAGAACTCTTAATCGACCTCTTCCGACTCAAACAGTTACTAACACTGAAGCTATAGTATTTGCTGCCACATTGGGAATAGTTGGTTTTGGTACCTTATATATTTTTGTAAATCCCATTACAGCATACTTAACCTTTGCCTCACTAATTGGTTACGCATTTATTTATACGGTTTTTCTTAAACGAGCAACCCCTCAAAATATCGTTATCGGTGGACTTGCCGGCGCGGCACCGCCCTTGTTGGGCTGGACAGCAATTACTGGCTCTATTGATGCATTTCCATTGTTACTAGTCTTGATAATTTTTGTATGGACCCCTCCTCATTTTTGGGCTCTTGCCATTCACAGAAAAGATGATTATGCAGGCGAGGGGATTCCAATGTTGCCCGTTACTCACGGCATTAAATTTACCAAGCTTCAAATTCTTTTGTACTCTATTTTGTTGTTGATTGTCAGCATATTACCCTATGTAGTAATGCTGTCTGGGCTCATTTATTTAATGTTTGCTTTATTGTCAGGCTTAATCTTTGTAGTTTTAAGCTTTAGATTTTATATTGCTAAAAATGAATCATTAGCCATGCCTATCTTTTCTTACTCTATTTATTATATCTTTATAATTTTTATAGGCTTTTTGCTAGATAAATACTTTTATATTTAAATGAATAAGATTAAGTTAAGCGTTTCATTGATATTAGTATTTATAGCCACTCTGTTGCTGTTGTTTATAAATAAAATCACATCCCCAAGAATTCTTTCTTCAGAAGAGTTGCTGATGAACGGATTTTACAAACTAAGCGCCCCCAAGGATTTTTCTGATTTTTCAATTTCTTCATCAGAAGGACAAATCCTTGATAAGACTTTTTTTGCTGATAAATGGACTTTAGTATATTTTGGATATACGAGATGTCCATCAGAGTGCCCAGTAACACTTTCTGCATCTAAACAGCTTTATTCTCTTCTGCGCAATCGTGGCTATGATTTAGATAATCATCAACTTTTATTGATTAGCATTGATCCAGAGAGAGATACCTCTGAGTCTGTAAATAAGTACGCACAAGCATTTGATGCTAATTTTTTTGGTGCACGAGCATCAAGGCCGGCATTGCTAAGTCTAGCATCTCAACTCGATGTAATGGTTACAGAGCCAAAAAATAACCACAACAACCATTCTCATGACGGCCATCTTGAGAACCATATGAACAATTTAATTTTGATAAACCCTGAAAGCAAATACGCAGGATTTTTTAGGCCAGCATTTGAACCAGAAAGAATGTCAATTGTTTATCAATCTGTGACCAGTCAGGACTCTAGATAATTAGCTTTTAATTTTTCAAGCGTTTCTGCGGAGAGATTGAGTCCCCTAGTTAAATAAGCTTCTATGGAACCATATCTATTCTCGATTGTTTCAAAGGCTTTAAGAATATAGCGCTCCTCTACACCCATTACCGGCCTCAACTTTTCGACATCTGCCTGAAACAGGCTAAGGGCTTTAACTTTTCCTAGGTATGAGTTTACATAGTCTGCATTGGCAGCATTGGTTTTCATGTAATCCTCTAAAACGGTTTCTTTTGAAACTCCCAGTGCTAATAAAAGAAGCGCTGCTGCAAAGCCAGCTCTATCTTTGCCAGCAGTACAATGGAACAGCTTTGGCTGATCAGTTTCTGACATTGTTAAAAGAAAATCGCGATATTCTTTGTGATATTTAAGAACAAAATCCTCATTTGCCTCTACAAGTAATATCCCCAAATCCATTTCCAATTCATTCCTTAAAACAGATTCTACATAAGGCCTCATAGCAGCATCTGCAGCAATAGGTATCCTTTTGTAGTTAATGCCTTCTGGCAACCTATCTGGCTCTTCGCTCACTTCTTGATCCGATCTAAAGTCTATAACTTCCCTAATGTTAAGTGCATTGAAATAATCAAGATCCGCATCGGTAAGATTTTCTAGCTTATCTGATCTGTATAGTTTGCCCCACTTGATGGTTTTGCCATCTGTTGTCTTATAGCCGCCAAGCTCTCTAGTGTTATGGGTTCCCTCAAATTGAATTTTTCTGTTTTCCTCTGTCTGAAGATCAGGATCTTCTGAATGGATAATTAACATTTCTTTATTCTCTCCCGAACAGTTGGCCAAAAACATACTAGCTAAAACAACCAATCTAAACATCAATTAAAACCTTGCCCACTGCCTTTCTATTTCCAAGATGAGCTATAGCATTTGCCGCTTGATCTAATGGGAACCTGTCGGTTATTCGCGGGTTAATTTTTCCTTTATTAAAAAGATCAAATAGCTCTTTGAAGTTATTTAAATTCTCTTCCGGGAACATAGCTGTCCAGGCTCCCCAAAAAACACCAACGATTTGACAATTTTTTAACAACGCCAAGTTTAGTGGCGGCTTAGGTATTTCCCCAGCAGCAAAACCTATAACTAGATACCTTCCATCCCAAGCTGTAGCTCTAATTGCTGGCTCAGCATAGCTGCCTCCAACCGGGTCGTATACAACATTTGCACCCAGTCCACCCGTTAAGCTCTT
>JALRBL010000045.1 GCA_023257795.1 Gammaproteobacteria bacterium | reverse complement strand
TACCATCTTTTGCTCCATCAATAATACTTACTACTGTTGGGTGCATTATTTCGTGGGTTAATGCTACTGTGGCTTTTTGACTACCATCAAAATCTTTATTAATAGTTGCTGAACCAGAGTTACCATTGGTTATATCTAAGTCTGAGATAAAATTAACTGGGACCGAGCTAATATCTTTAGCAACATAGGTTCCGTAGTCTTTTTTCTGAATAAGTGACCTTAAATTCTCAGGAGCATTAAATGGAGCTTCTCCTCGATGCTTTTCTAAGATACCTTCCAAGCTTGTGAAAGGTTTATATGCAATGCCATCTTGAAGTTCTAAACCCATCACATTTCCATAGGTTACTCTAAGAGTTCCGTTAGCATCTGCGTAGAGTGGCTTATTAATTTTTTGATAATAATCTTTTAAAAGTTTTATGAATGTTGATCTGAGCTTTTGTCTCTCTGCTCTCTCGGCATCGTATTGCTTCTCGTATTCTTTGGATTCTGCATAAATACTTTCTATAAAATTGATTAATGGATCTTCTAATGTAATTATTTCTTCAAATGATTTTTCAAATAATTCCAGCATTTTAGTTGGGTCTGAAAATTCAGAAGAATAGAGTTGATCCACTACTGCAAGAGTTTCCTCCCGAGAGCCATCAAGTTTGAGAGCTCTACTAAATTCAGGCCTTCGGAGATTTGCATTAAAATCTTTGTAGGTAGCTAATCTATCTATGAATATGGCTTTATCAATTTTTGCCTCAAACCTATATTGCGCTGATTTAATTGAATTCTTAATTCTGTTTTGATCTCGTTCTTGATAGCCGCTATCTCTTTCCTCATTTGGTTTCCTGCGTTCGTCTGCATTTTTAAAGATACTAAATACATACGAAATCAGGGAAGAATTCCCGTAATACGTTTCAGCTAAATACCTGTCTTGTTGCTCTTTAATAAGGTCAAGCAACAAAGCTAAGTCATTTTTTTCAGCGGAACTAGCGTTGCTTTCAACATAGCCCATGAATTCATCCCACTTAATTTTTTCTGAATCTAAAAGTCCAAATCTTTGTGAGCCTTCGAGCTGTCCTGCAATTTTCTTGTAGTAATTCTCATATCCGCTCTTTAGGCCTCTGTATTTAAGAGTCGCTGCTTCATCTCCTTTGGTATTTTCTTCGATTAATTTTATGCCGCGTTTTAAGAACTCAATGCTTCTTGCAAAGCCTTGAGTTAAGTCATAGTTTATTTCTGCGAAGGTTTGCAATCTGTTGGTAGATCCTGGGTAACCAATGATCATGACAAAATCTCCATCAGAGACACCTTTTGCAGATATTTTTAAATATGTCTCTGGACTAAACGGCACATTAGCCTGATCAAATTCTTTGCTGGAGCCATCCGGAGCTACATAGGCTCTCAATAAGGCAAAATCTCCTGTATGCCTTGGATACATCCAGTTATCTATCTCTCCTCCATATTCTCCTATAGAGCTCGGAGGCGCATAAACCAACCGCACATCCTTGATGACGGTTTGGACCTCAAGCTTATATGTCTCCCCCCCAAAAAAACTTCTAACTCGGCAGCGAATACTTGAGTCTTTTTCACAATTGCTGACTATATTTTTTGAATTTTGCTCGATAATTTCAGCTTTGGATACATAGTCTTCTGTCTCTAAAGTGCCTGCCAGTACTTCATCAGTAATCTCGGTACTTGAAGTTGTTATAAAGACTCTACTGCCAGGAGGAGATGGTTTTTCATCTTCATAATTAGAAGCAGTAAAGCCTGTTGCAAATAAATCATCTTCATTAGTTGAGTTATATTGTAAGTAGGAGCTTTCCACACAGTGATAATTAGTGGCTATTAGGCCATTTGGCGAGACAAAGGCTGCTGAACAGCCCCCAATACTTACAATTGCATTCATGGGGAATTCAAATAGATCGCTTATGGAGTTTACATTCTTATTAAAGCCAGCTGCTCGCAGTTCGTTTTTTAATGATTGCATTTGATGGGGTTCCCACATACCTTCTCTAGCAACCAATAAAAGGGGCAACAAAATCAAGGCAGAAAAAATAAGTCTCATACTATCTCCAAAGAATCGGAGAGGTATTTTAATGCATATAAGGGTAAAATGATTTTTCAAGACAAATATGAGCATTGGCTTATGAGATACTTTCATCTAGTTTTTTTTGTACTTATTTCTTTAGGAGCAAATACCATGGATAAACCCATAGCAATAGTGTTGCACGGGGGTGCAGGCTGGTTTGCAAATCTATCGGATGACCAACAATCTGCTATCAAAGACAAGATGAAAGAAGCAATGGATGCAGGCTATAGCATCTTGGCCTCTGGCGGAGCCAGTTCAGATGCAGTAATTGCATCCATAACTATTCTAGAAGATAGCCCTCTCTTTAATGCAGGCAAGGGATCTGTATTTACCTCTGAGGCCACCCAAGAAATGGATGCTTCTATAATGCGAGGCGATGATCATGCTGCGGGAGCTGTAGCTTCGGTATCTGTTGTTAAGAATCCTATAAAACTTGCAAAACATATTATGGAAAATACTCCGCATGTCATGTTTGCAGGCGAGGGCGCTGAGGCCTTGGCAAAATCAGGGGGTCTTGAGATAGTAGATCCAGACTATTTCTATTCTCAGGAAAAATTTGAAGCATTGCAGCGAGCTCAATCTAAGCAACATTTAAAAGAAGACAAACTGGGGACAGTTGGTGCAGTTGCTTTAGATAAATTTGGAAATATCACGGCAGGCACTTCAACCGGGGGTATGACGAATAAGCTTCCTGGAAGAGTGGGTGATTCACCCATTATTGGAGCAGGCACCTGGGCTGATAATGAATCTTGTGGCGTGAGCGCAACGGGCCATGGAGAATTTTTTATTAGGTACAACGTATCCAAAGAGATTTGTGATCGAGTGAAATATTTAGGTAAAAGTATTAGAGATGCCTCGGATCAATTAATTTCTGAGCTTAAAGCAATTGAAGCAGATGGAGGAGTTATTGTGCTTAATAAAAAAGGAGAGGCTGCTATGAGCTTTAATACTCCTGCTATGGCTAGAGCCTATAAAGGACCCGATCAAGAACTTGTTGAGATTTACCGCTAATAAAAGTTTTCAGAATTAAGTAAGACTTCTTTTGGTAGTGAGAAGCCATTTCTGTTGATTTCCCAGCTCTTACTTACTAACTTTGTTTGAAGTTTTGCATAATAATGGGGAAACTTTCCTGCTCTTTCTCCTTTCGGGATAGGATCTTCAAAGATTAGTTCCTCTCCAAGTTCAAGAGATTTAAATTCCAACAAAATTAAGTTATCAAAGCCATTAAAATAAAAAGCCAAGGTTCCCGCTAATTGATTAGAGGTTGAAAGATGGATAAATCCATCTTGTTGATCAAGGTTGGTGGTAATTTCTCCGGTTTTCTTTGCATTGTCCCATTCCTCGAGTGTGAGGATTTTATAGACCCTTTCATTCATAATTTTTTCCTTCTCTAAAGAGCAAGACGATATGAAAATCACGCTTACAAAAAATACTAATCTCAGCAATAACAGTCTTTGGCTCATTTTTGATCAGATTTCATGATTTCTGTATCTACGCAATCAAAATAGTCTTGATGCTCTGAATGTTTATCGGTAAGAATATCCTTACCATTTACTATTAAAGGCGTGCTGGGCCCGGTCAAATTAGTGGCAAGGCACTGATGCATAATGGATCCCATTTCACCCTCTACACCAATTACTTCAACTTCATCAATTTGAACCACTTGATGATTCACGATCTTATATTCTGGAGTTGTACACCCCTGAATAATGACTATAAACCCAAGAAGCAGTTTAGAAAAATTAGGTTTTAAGATTCTGAATTTCTTTCTCAAGTTCTCTAACTCTAGCCTCTAGCTTTTGAAGTTCAGCCTGTTTAACAAAGCCGGAGTCGTTCATAAATTTTTCTAATGCAGGTTTAAGCATTTTTTCCATATTCTTAAGATCGCCTGCCATTTTTAAGGGGTTAAACATTTGATTGCCTCAATTATTTAGAATTAATTTTCTCATGATATTATAAGGATATCTATCGGGAGGATGATGATATGAGTTTCGCTTCTTATACAGATGCAATTGCCAAACCCTTTATGGGGATTACGCCTTGGATTTTAAGACTTTCTTTTGCCACAAGCTTTGTATTACATGGCTTAGGTAAATTCCCTATGCCAGCAGATGGCTTAGTTAGATTATTTGAAAGTAAATCGATATTTATGCCTGAACTTACTGCATCCCTGGTAGCCTTGGGCGAAGTTGGAGCAGGAGCTTTAATCATTATTGGTGGTATCTTTGGCACCACTCTTGGGCATACTCTTACCAGGCTTGGGGGAGGTATGGGGCTAGTTATTATGATAGGTGCTTTATCAATAGCTCATGCGGATTGGTTCATTACCCAGAAGTTATTTATGAGTGAGCAAATCTTCTTGCTAGCATTGGCTTTATATTTTGCGATTAGAGGCAATAACTAGAAATATACATTGATTTTTAAATGAGAATGATTATCATTCTCATGCATGAAACATTTTGCTTTATCTTCATTCTTCTCGGCTTTTTGTTTCATTTTACTTGGAATATTATCTCAATCACTTTCAGCAAAAGTTGATTTAAATCTTGAATACATAGAGCAGATTTACATAATTGGAACTAAACAAGATGCTGTGCAACTTCCCGGTTCTGGGACTGTTATTTCAAATGAGGATCTAAAAAAACTCGCAGATACCGATATTCAGAAAATACTATTATTAGTTCCTGGTCTTTATTTTCGTAGCGAAGAAGGTTTTGGATTGCGTCCTAATATCTCTATTAGAGGAACGGCGCCAGACAGGTCTGGAAAAATTACAATCATGGAAGATGGCATTCCAATCGCTCCAGCTCCTTATACTGCTCCTGCAGCATACTACTTCCCAACTGCTGGCAGAATACATGCTGTTGAAGTATTAAAAGGACCAGCATCTATTCGACAAGGCCCAAGCAACATCGGTGGAGTTATTAACCTAATCAGCACACCTATTCCCGAGAACCATACTGGAATGCTAGTGCATGAATTGGGTGACAATGGGTTTCAGCGCACACATTCCTACGCAGGTTTTAATAGAGATCATGTGGGGGCAATGTTGGAAGTGCATCATAGCAATACTGACGGCTTTGACATCATCCAGTATCTTGGGGGCAATACTGGGTTTGATAAGTCTGATTACCTTGCCAAATTGAGACTTAATACTGCAAAGAATTCTGACAAATACCATGAAGTTTTATTCAAGCTTAAAACCAGCAATGAGCTCTCTAATCAAACATACGTTGGCTTAACTCAGGCTGATTATTTTCGTAATCCAAGAATACGGTATGGACTGAGTCATTTTGATGAAATGGATAATGACCATGATTCGTTGCAACTTAATTATCTCTTTGAATTTCGGGACTTTAGATTAACGGCAGTATATTTTGATAACGAATTTTCAAGAGATTGGTTTAAAGTTGAAAATATTCATGGACAAAGCATCAACGGTATTTTAAGTGCTGCCAACCGAGGAGATATCCTTGCAACTGGTATTTTAAATAACACTATCCCGAGTGAAATTTTAATGAAGCATAACTATAGAAATTATGATGCTTCAGGCATAAATCTCTCAGCTGCCTTAGATTTAGATATCCACACGTTTACAATCGGTTATCGAGACATGAAAGATGAAGAGGATAGACAGCAATCCTATGAAACCTTTAACCAATATGGCGATGGAACCTATAGCTCTTTGAGCCCTGTTTTTTTTGTGGGTGGATCTGATAATAGCCGGAGAGAGACAGAGGCAAAAGCTTTTTATATTGAAGATGAAGTTGAGCTTGAGAGATTATCCTTAACATTGGGTTATCGCTCAGAAGAATATTCGAGATCAGAAATACGTTGGAGCGATGTCCTTAGAAATAAGATTTTGTATCTGCCAAAGACCATAAAGGGTAATTACGACCTTTGGGGATTTGGCGCTACCTTCGATATCTCAAAGAGCAGCAAATTAGTTTTTGGATTTCACGAAGGAAGATCCCCTGTATTCGGAGATGACGCTGAGGCCGCTGATAATTTTGAGTTAGGGATAAGGTTCGACCAAGAAAATTTTGACTTTGAATTTTTTTTATTTCAATCTAATTATTCTAATCTTGTAGCCGAATGCAAAAATTCTGATGGTGGAGAATGTAACACCGGCGATGCTTTCAGCGGAGGAGCAGTTGATGTTCAAGGAATTGAAGTTACTGGCTCTATACTTATTGAAAGGGATAGAGCTTCATATCCAATAGCATTTCAATATACAAAAACCGATTCAGCATTTAACAATTCCTTTGAGAGTGAGTATTTTGGAGTCGTTAGCTCAGGGGATAATGTTCCATATCTGCCAAGCTCTAACTTAGCGCTGGTAACTGGGATATCCTTAAGCTCTGGCATTGAAGCTAATCTCAGAATGGCTAGAGTTGGCAAGACTTGCTCCACTGCCTCTTGTAATGAATTTAATCTAATCGAAGCCCATACCCTAGTAGATATAGGCCTCAGAAAATCTTTTGCTGATAATTTGAGCTTATATATTACTTTAGAAAATGTTCTAGATGATTCGAATATTGTGGCAAGATCTCCCAAAGAAGGCATTCGAACGCAGAAGCCTCGCTCGCTTAAAATTGGTTTAGAGTACAGATTTTAAAGATATATTTTTTTCGCTATTAATCTTGTACAATACCGAACTTTGTGGGGCTATAGCTCAGCTGGGAGAGCACCTGCTTTGCAAGCAGGGGGTCCGCGGTTCGATCCCGCGTAGCTCCACCATTTTCAATTATGTCTCTAAACATTACTCTCATTGGCATGGCAGGTTCCGGAAAATCTACCATTGGCAAAGCGCTCTCAGAAAAACTTAATAAATCATTTATTGATAGCGACAAATTAATCGAAGAGCAACTTCAGATGCCACTTCAGCAGATACTTGAAGACAATGGCTATCTTAAGTTAAGACAAATAGAAGCAGAGCTAATTCAAACGATTGAGATGGATAATACTGTCCTTGCTACTGGTGGAAGTGCTGTATATAGCCCGCATGCCATGGAGCATCTTGCTTTGCAGTCCACCATTATTTACCTGCAAGTTCCGCTTGAAGCTATTTATGAGAGAGTAGAAGATTTTGAAAACAGAGGATTTGCAAAGCATCCCGATCAAACAATAGAAGAAGTTTATAGAGAACGTGTCTCTCTGTATGAACGTTACACAGATCTCACCATTGAAAATATTAATTCCGCAGATATTTGTATTGAAGCAATAATTAAGAAGCTTAAGTAAGTTTTTTGGAAAGCCTGTAGGTTGGGTAAGAAGATTGAACTTGATTTATCGGTTAATCAGAACAATACAATGCTCCCAGTGCATTGGCAAAGCCACTTTCTTTATGAAAGTGGCCTGTTAAGTTAGAAAGGGAAAGCCTAGAATTTATCCCGTCTTTGATGAGGCTCAAATTTGCAGTACGCCCCACAAAATAGACATCTTGTAACTTCAAAATATGGGCATAAAGAGCCGCAGTGGTCCCAATAATTTCTCCAATCATATTTCCTAGACTGGCTGAGACATTTTCCATCGTGTCGAGGGTCTTATTGATAGAATTACCGAAGTTAACTGCAGTTATATTACCAGGCAAACTACCAAGCTCTGTGACCACATCGTTGATGAGTAGATCGATCTTCTTCCTGTCACCTTTGTTGCCAAATTCATTCAGCTCAAGTCCATTAGCATTACCAGTAAGCAGCTTTCCCAACCCTTCAAAAGTGCCTCCACCAACAGCAATACCGCCTAGGTGAGTTTGTTGCGAGTTATTTACCCATACACAGGCAGTACCTGTCCCGGCACTCACTACCAGAGCATTATCATCAAACATAAAAAGTTTCTTTGCGCCCACGGCAATAGCATCGATTTCTTTAACTTTTATAATTTTTACCCCTTGATATTGACTTGGCAAACCAGCTGATTTGCCTCCAGTTATATGGATAGAATCTAATGGCTCACTGATGGTCAGCTTTGAAAATACATCAGCAATTGCTTCCTCTTTTCCATTTAAAGCTGAGTTTGTTTTGAGGGTATGGAATCTTTGAGCTCCATCATCTATTACAACATCTGTATTTGTGATCCCAAAATCAATAGCTAATTTCATATGTATCAACTTTCACAAATTGAGGATTTTATTTTTGATCACTTTTGTTTTTGACATCTTCAGGCTTTACATCAATAACCTTTGTGCCATCAACCTGCTCTGATACATTATTAGTATCCTGCTTACTCCAAGGTCGCTTCCCCCACTGGACTCTGTCATTGCGATTGCGCTGCTTCTCTGAGGCGCGTATCTTTCCTAAATTAAAGAAAATAAATAAGGATATGACGATGAGGATTGAAAAAAATACAGCGCTCAAATTATCTTCTTGACTGAAGCTTTGCCAATAGCCTAAGTATTTCTAGATAAAGCCACACCAAGGTTACCATTAAGGCAAAGGCACCGTACCATTCCATGTACTTAGGCAATCCCATTTCTGAACCTTGTTCGATGAAATCAAAATCCAAAACCAAATTCAGAGCAGCGATTCCCACAACAAACAAAGAAAAGCCTATTCCAAATAGACCATTGTCATGAATGAAGCCTATGCCACTGCCAAAAAAAGACATGATGAAGCTCACAAGATAGAGAAGCGCTATTCCAGCAGTTGCTGAGAAGAGCATCAGTCTAAAATTTTGAGTGGGTAAGATTAAACCGCTTTTATACGCAAATAATAGAGAAGCTAAAATTCCAAAAGTTAGACCAATTGCTTGCATAACTATACCAGGAAACTGTGCCTCAAACATCATAGATATACCACCAAGGGCAATGCCTTCCAGCAAAGCATAGGCAGGAGCTCCAATGTGAGAATTTCTTGGGACAAACGATGTATATATTGCAGCAATAAATCCAAGAATGAGTCCGATCCAGATTAATCCAGGATTATTCCAACCGATGAAGGCTCCTCCAAAACACAATGCTAAGAGAACCCCGGTTTTATTGACAGTGCCCTCCAGGCTCATCGCTTGAGAACCTGCAAAAGAATCTCTTTGAGAAAACTTTTCTCCAAAGACAGGGTTACCAGATCTTCCAAATCTATCTAGTGCTGCATGACGTGACATAAACTACTCCGTTTGTACTTTATAGATATAGGCATTTTAACAAATTTAAAGCCTTAGTAGGGGCTCTATAGAGAATCAATCCAGTCTCTCACTATTTCTAATCCTTCGTTATCTTGCAAGGTTCTCCCAGATTCTGGCATCATGATGCCGGGATCCAAAGACTGCATTCTAGCTAATAAAATCGATTCTTCTGATTTTCCAGGCACTATTGAGTAGTCTAAGTTAAAGCTACCTTTTCCAGTTGCAACTGGTTTTTTAAAGAAGCCAAGATGCTTTGATTGATTTTCTTCTAATGTTAAGAAAAGCCCAGTGGTATCGGCTGAACCTCCTTCAATATGACAATGCGCACAGTTAATCTCAAGATAACTTCTAGCTCGAAGATTAATATTTTGGTTGAGGTCTTTGTAATTTGCCATTGTTCTAACTTTTAGGTTTTTTCCAATCCAACCAAGCGCAGCCCATTTCTCTAATTGATTCATTCTTTGGTCATCGTACTCTACATCAAGATCCAGGTTTCTTGCTTTTGGTCCTATTGGAGTCATGACCCCGCTTAATTGATGGCATTCTTTGCATTGATTCTTATTAGGCGCTCTGTATCTAATAGAGATTAGTTCACCATTTTCTTTGGAGAATCTTGTATTAATGGTTTTGCCAACAAGACTGATTTGCGCATCCGATTGCTCATCGTTCCATATATATCCCACAGCTTCCCAGCCATTATTTGTATGAATTAATAGTCTTGTTTCGAGTAATTGAGCATTCAAGTCCGATGCAGCATTTTCGTATAAAAATGTTTTTATCAAAGTTGTGCCAACCGGAAAATGGAAAACTTTATCTGGTTCATGCGCTAACTTTGAGCCTTGTGGCATGTAGATAAATCTTTTTTTATAAGTATAGTCTGAAAAAAGCTGGCTCTTTAGTTCATAAGGCAGCACACCTTCCTCGGGAACTTGATTTTTGAGATCTTTAAAAAAGCCATATTCTGAAAGATGCTCAAAATGCTTGCCATTGATAAGAT
>JALRBL010000093.1 GCA_023257795.1 Gammaproteobacteria bacterium | reverse complement strand
TATATGGATTTGGAAAAGACCATTGAACGTTCTCAAAAGCGAATGAAAGACAATACCTATTTAAAGTTGATCGATGAAAACGCAAAGTGGATTAAAGAACAACAGGATCGTTCTTCATCCACGCTTTCTTTTGAATCGTATAAAAAGATGTATGGCCACCTTAAACCAAGCTATGAAGCAATTTGGTCTATAACCAACAGATCTTAGAATGAATTAATATTAAATTGGGGATAAAACAATGATAGGTAAGGTTAGAGAATTCTTTCGTATATTGGGTGAACTCAAATACATGATCCCTGTTATGAGATACAAATGGCCATCTGGAGATGATAGAGCTTCACTGGCCCATACATTTCAAGCAACCACCGAGAAGTTTCCAGATAGAGCTTTTATTTATTTTGAAGAGGAAACATGGACCTATGCTCAAGCTAATAAAGTTGCAAATAGTATGGCCCGTTATCTTGCCGACCATGGAGTTAAACATGGAGACAGAGTTGTCATGTTTATGGAAAACAGACCTTATTTTGCCATCACTTTAATTGCTTTAAATAAAATTGGTGCTATCGGAGTTCTCATTAATACCAGCTTAACTGGAGATCCGCTGATTCATTGCATAAATTCTTCTGATTCAGTGAAGTGTATTGTGGGTGCTGAAAGGGCACAGCCATTGGAAGAAGTACTAGATAACATAAATATTGTCCATAGAGAGGACATCTTGTGGGTAGAGGATACGCCCGAATATTCATTACCAAACTGGGCTACCGACTTAAAAGCGGGAATCGATTTCAATATGACAGACAACTTGTCTGAAACAGACAAAGTAACTGCTCAAGACATTGCTTGTTATATTTTTACTTCTGGTACAACAGGAGTGCCTAAGGCAGCCATACTCCCTAACGCAAAACTTGTTGCAGCATCGGTAAATATCACTATGGCTGGATACAGAATCAATGAAGAGGATTGTATGTATAACTGCCTGCCTCTTTATCATTCAACTGGCTTAATGTTAGGACTTGTTGCCGCCATTCAAGTTGGCGCAGCGTCCTTTATTAAAAGAAAATTTTCTGCATCTTCCTTTTGGGAAGAAGCTCAACGCTTTAATACTACTGCTTTAGTTTATATTGGAGAGCTTTGTAGATATCTAGCCAACCAAGAGCCCTGCGAGGCAGAAAAAAATAACCCAATAGTAAGCATGGTTGGCAATGGTTTAAGACCCGATGTTTGGGACGAATTCAGAGATCGCTTTAAAGTGGAGCGCATCATTGAAATTTATGGTGCAAGTGAAGGGAATGCCTTATTCATAAACTTATTTAATAAAGATAAAACGATTGGCATGACCAGCGCAGATGTTGCACTTATTGAATACGATGTTGCCGATGATGAGATCATCAAGAATACTGATGGGACTTGTAAAAAAATCATGAATAAAGATCCTGGATTGCTAATTGTAAAAATTGGTCCAAATGCAGTATTCAATGGTTATACCGATGCGCAAGCAAGTGAAAAGAAAATTCTTAGGGATGTTTTTGAGGAGGGTGATGCCTGGTTCAATACAGGAGACTTAATAAGAAAAGTTGACGTAGGTTTTGCTCTTGGCAAGGAACACTATCAATTTGTAGATAGAATTGGAGATACCTTTAGATGGAAATCTGAAAATGTTTCTACCAACGAAGTTGGTGAAATCTTAAACGGATATCATGATGTAAACATGTCAAATGTTTACGGGGTAAAGATTCCAGGATGCGAGGGGAGAGCAGGAATGGTTGCTTTCAGTCTTGAGAATAGAGAGCATTTTAATTGGGATGAATTTTCTGCTTATGTAGAAAATAATTTACCCAAATACGCTCGACCCATTTTTGTGCGCATCATTGAGGAGATGGATACTACTGGCACTTTTAAACTCAAAAAGAATGATTTAAGAGAACAAGCATTTGATATTACTTCTATTACTGACATAGTCTATTGCTTGAAACCTAACTCTAATACATACGAACCTCTTGATAATGATTGGCTAGAACAGATTAATTCTCAGGCTGCCGGCTATTAAGTTTATGGGTGAATTTAAAGATCAGGGCGGTGCCGCATCAATGTCACCTAGCCCGATTTTTAGATGGTTATCGTCTAAAGTTATCTCAAGATTTTCTAGTTTAGAAGCTCAACTAAAAAGACACAAACTAGCTGAAAAAGAAAGGCAAAACAGTAATTTAGATCATTGTATAGAGTATTTTCATCAAGTTGAAGACGGTTATAGTTATCTTGCCTCTCAGTGTTTAGAGAGGCTTGTAAAAAAATATAATGTAAGAATTCAATGCCATCTTGTTTCTGGGCCTATTGGAAAAAATAGCGCAGAACCTGATTTACTTCTTAAGCTATCTGCCTATGATTCCAGTTTAATCGCAAGCCAATACGACTTAACCTTTCCTCGCTATCAATCATTACCTAAGCCACGCCTGATCGATAAAGCTAAAGCTATCCTTGCAAAGCAAACATCTGAACAATTAACTCTTCTTCTGCCAATAGTAAGCAAAGCTTTGTGGGAAGGAGATGAATCATTGCTGATGAGATTGGCAGATGAATATGGTGCTGCATCATCTGATGAAGTGGCCAAAATAATTGAAATTGGTAGCAATTGGCAAAAGAAACTAAAACATTATTCAGGGGCAATGTTTTTTTATGGAAATGAATGGTATTGGAGTGTTGATAGATTACATCATTTAGAAAAAAGGTTGCGTGCTTTAAATTTAGACAACTTTCCTGCAGATGGGCTTGCTTTTCCAAGACCTAACATTAACTTTGCACCATCTCCCCGTGCTGAAACATTAACCTTAGAAATATACCCCTCACTAAGAAGTCCTTATACCGGAGTAATTTTTGATACTGCAATCAAGCTAGCAAAATCTAAAGGAGTTAAGATTAATGTGAGACCAGTTTTGCCAATGGTAATGCGAGGGGTTCCAGCAACCAGAGAAAAAGGATTTTATATTTTTTCTGATGCTGCAAGAGAGGCTCGTGATCAAAGTATTCCTTTTGGTAATATGTATGATCCTATTGGAGATCCTGTCAGGAATTGTTATAGCCTTTATCCATGGGCTAAAAGCCAAGGCAAAGAGATTGACCTCATCTCTGCATTCTTGAAGGCTGCATTTGTAGATGCAATCAACACTAATCGTTTAAGCGGAATAAGAAAAGTGGTTGAATCTGCGGGTCTAAATTGGCAAGAAGCTCAGACTCATTTAGGTAACAACGATTGGGAGGCTATCTTAGAAGCCAATCGATTAACCCTTTATAAGTCAGGTCTTTGGGGTGTACCTAGCTTTAGATTGCTTGATCCAAATCAGCAAGAGTTGCTTTCAATTTGGGGTCAGGATCGTCTTTGGTTGGTTGCTCAGGCGATTGATAATTATCTAGTATAGTAAATACCATATAATTTAGTTCTTACAGAAGGAATTGATATGGATATTCAAGGAAAAAGAGTTGTAGTAACTGGAGCAGCTAGCGGTATTGGTAGAGCGCTTGTGCTTGCCTTTCATAAGCATGGAGCAAGCAAGGTGGTTAGCGTCGATATTAACAAAGCAGACGCTGATAATACTGCCAAAGAAGTTCATGGATTAGCTATTGAGGCAAATGTTGGAGATGAACAAGATATTCAAAGAGTTGTCATTGAAAGCACTGAATGGATGCAAGGTATCGATATATTTTGTTCAAATGCAGGCATTATGGGTGAAGTAGGTTTGTTGGATACCAGCACTGAGAAATGGCAAAAGATTTGGGAAGTCAATGTGATGGCTCATATTTTTGCTGCAAAAGCAGTATTGCCCCAAATGCTGGAAAGAGGCAATGGCTATCTAGTGAATACTGCTTCTGCGGCAGGTTTATTAACTACACTTGGTGCAGCTCCCTATACTGTCACAAAATCAGCAGCAGTCAGTTTTGCTGAATGGGTAAAAATCACTTATGGAGAAAAAGGCATTGGAGTTTCATGTTTGTGCCCACAAGCTGTGAGAACAGCCATGACGAAAAATGGACCTGGAGTTGCAGGTGTTGATGGGATGATTGAACCTGAGGAAGTTGCAGAAGAGGTTATTAAAGCAATTCAATCAGAAACTTTTTTAGTGACGCCGCATCAAGAAGTTCTAGAGTATGTAAAACGAAAAGCCAATGATAGAGATAGGTGGATTGCTGGAATGCAAAGATTGCAAAAACAATTTGAAGATTTTCTTACTCCTCAAAAGTGAATTACAGCATTAAACCTTTTTACTTGGTTTTAACATGCATTGGGTTTTCATCTTTTCCCATGATTGGCTCAGAGTGCAGCCCAGTTGAAGAAAAAATCCCTTTGTTTGGAGATTTGCATGTTCATACTGCATTGTCATTAGATGCTTGGACCCAAGGCGCAATTAGCGAACCGGCCGATGCTTATAAATTTGCCAAGGGCGAAGTTGTATCATTGCCTCCCTACATAGATGGCAACGGGCTAAGATCTGCCAAGCTTAGAAAATCTTTAGATTTTGCTGCAGTGACTGATCATGCTGAGCTTTTGGGTGAGGTTGAGCTCTGCACTAATCCTGATTCCAATCAATATAGCTCTTTGGAGTGCAAGGCTTTCCGGAACTTTCCAACCATAACGTATTATCGTTACAACACGAATGCTTCTCGAGGCAATCCAAATGCTATATGTGGAGATAACAGATTAAATTGTACGCAAGCCTCGATTACTCCTTGGGAAAAAACCATTATTGCAGCAGAAGATCACAATCATGCATGCCAATTCACTACTTTTGTGGGATACGAATGGACCGGAGCTAAATACTCTGGGAACAATTTTCATAGAAATATTATCTTTTACGGCAACAATATTCCCAAGCAACCAACGAGTTTTTATGAAGCGCCAACCAAAAAAGAGCTTTGGAGTATTTTGAACGAACAATGTTCAGAAAACTGTCAATTTATTTCCATACCTCACAACTCTAATCTTAGCAATGGCCAGATGTTCTTAAGAGAAGAAGATCTTAGTATTGATGAGCAATTAGTGTTTGAGCCCGTTATAGAAATTTTTCAACATAAAGGATCATCAGAGTGTCATCCTGTATCGGATACATTTTGTAATTTTGAGCAATTGCCCTATAAGGATTTTATTTCTAAGACCTATAAGGATTTATCATCTTCTAATGACATTCCTCCACTAAGCTTTGCTCGAGAAACGCTTTTAAATGGTCTTGCTGTTAAACAACAAGAATTAGGTAATCCATGGAAATTTGGATTTATTGGTAGTACCGATACCCACTATGCTATGCCTGGTTATGTAGATGAAGAAAATTTTCAAGGCCATGGAGGTGCTGGCAAATCATTTAGAAATTCTATTCCCAAAGGCCTGCCTGATGATGCAGAGTTCAATCCAGGCGGATTGGCTGTAGTTTGGGCTAAACAAAACGATAGAAAACATATTTTTGAAGCACTCCAAAATAGAGAGGTTTATGGAACTTCTGGACCAAAATTTATTCTTAGATTTTTTGGATCAGAGAACTTTGAAGAGAACATGTGTGAAAACCCCGAAATATTCACGGACTCTTATCGCAAAGGGGTTCCCATGGGAGGAACTTTGCACTCACCTAAAAATATTTCTTTCTTGATTGCTGCATCTGCAGATCAATCCATGGACAATCAATTTATTGAGCGCGTTCAAATCATCAAGGGGTATATTGAGGATGGAAATGAAAAAACTAATATCTTTGATATTTTTACAAATGAGTCCGTAACCTTAGACAGAAGCTCTTGCAGAATAGCTGGCCAAGGCGTTAAGGATATGTGTATGGTCTGGCAGGATAATACTTTTGAAGCATCTCAAGATGCATTTTATTATGTGAGAGTATTAGCAAATGAAAGTTGTAGATGGACGCATGAGTTGTGTATCAAAAATCCAGAACTTTGTTCTGACGCTAACTCTTTGCCCCAAGGAATCAACGAAAGGGCATGGAGCTCACCTATTTGGCTAGAAGCAAATTAAATCTCTGTTATAGTAGTATTGCATGAACAGATTCCTGCTACAGTTTTTTTTAATCATTGCTGTCATTCCTATTGCATTTTTTTTCGGCACCGTATTTTTAGTATTTGCACCTTTAATTTGCTGGGGTTTAGCTTTGAATTCCTATCGTTTTAATAACAATCAAGAAATGTATTTCTGGCTTATTTTGGGAGCCATCGCCTTCAGTATAAGTCTTTATATTTTGGGAGTGCTTTAAATGCTGAAATGGTTAATTATTATCTCAGGCCTTCAATTATTTGGAATTGGTTTATTTACAATGTTTATCTCAGATTTATCCATTATTCCGTTCATTCCTCAGGATGCACCTGCAGATTTGTATTCAGAATTTAGAGCTATGTTTGCTGGTTCTTTTGTGGCATTTGGTTACCTATTGATTCGCTATGCTTTATCTGCAAGCTTCATTCCAATTGGCTTAATGATGATCTATGTGATGATTTCAATCTCATTCGGAAGGGTGATTAGCTTTCTTTATGAGGGCATTAGCCCATTTAGTCTTTTTGCCTTCTTTGGCGAGCTTTCTCTTGCCATTATTCTTTATCTGTACTACCGGAAAAAGAAAAATGAGATTTCATACTTTTAATTTCTTTTGTAAAGTATTTTTCTCTGCAATTTTTAGTCCTTTAATCTTAAGTAATCATTGGAATCATAGTCTTGAAGATCTGGATGTATTAATTATCTCAGATCACACAATCTTGCAGAACTTTAATCTAGATACTTCTGGATTCGATGGAATTGAAAGAACTTTTGTTGATCCCTCAATTAAGTTATTTGAAAAAATCTGTACAGAAATAGGGCTGGATGCAGCAATACTTAATATTGAAGATTTAGCTCCAAATCACTCTATTTACTCAAGACAGCAACAAGATATCATCTACAATCATTACGATAAAATTCTATTAGAGGCTGCAGAAAATGATGTAACGATTATTTCCTTGCATCTTGATGCCGAAAAGATTGAAATTAATGACTTTTCTCAAATTCCATATCCTACAAATGAAGATCAAGAATCATTTATCTACGAAGGTGGAGCTCAATTAATTCTAGAACAAGATAAATTCTCTAATGAAACCTTGGAGTTCGCTCATCGGCTATTGTTTTCTCGTTTTCTTGACCTCATTGAATCTCAGGGAGTTACAATTCGCCCAACATACCAAACAAGGTTAAGATTGCAGCAGAATATTTCTATGAGTATTGCGGGCCAATCAAAAGGTGGCGCTATTCTTATTGAATTAGGGGCTCTTGATGAGCTAAAACGATTATTCGTAACTCCAGAGAATATTGCTGTCAACTTGTCTGATCCTCTGAGAGTAGTTGCAAATACGATTGCAGCCCACAGGAAGGCTCATTGGTTAAAATAATTATTCATACCCATTTATTTATACTATAATTCTTCGTCGTAAACTGGGGATGTGATGGAACTGGTAGACATGCTTGGCTTAGAACCAAGTGCCGCAAGGCGTGGGGGTTCGACTCCCTCCATCCCTACCATGTTTATATCCCTAAAAAGCTAATCAATAATGCGTTTTTTGTTTTTCTTAAATCTTTCATTCTTTTTTATCTTTTTGTCTGTTTTTGCTGATGATCGTTATGAGTACACTCAGATTGATGGAGAGCCATCCTTAGCAATAAGCTCCAAAGATTACCAGCTTAATAAGGATTCATACTGTCGCAAAAACTCTAAGCCAGAAGATGTATTGTGGTTTGAAGATTTTTTATAGCTGCCTTTCATCACAGAATTTGTACTTGTTTTGAACCCTCCCGATTTTC